>LQAA01000001.1 GCA_001577715.1 Candidatus Adiutrix intracellularis
ACCAATCTTGGGGTGGAAGATGTTCTAAAAGTTATGTATAATGCCTTCAAAAATAAATTTTTACCAGGGGCCGCTTCTGGGCTTTTATTTTCATAAAAGCTATTATAGATAATCTTTTAGGGCTATAAACTGTGGCTAGTTCGCTTGAAAAATGTGACTGGTTAAAAAAAAAGACTTGAAAAGACACCTTGATATTTGATATAGAGAGTAAGTCTAGATAAGTTCTGTCGCGAAGTATTTACTAGAAAAGGTTACCTGGGAGCTCGGGCTAAATATTTAGCCGGGTTGGTGTTTTGTTTTGTGGCGGCTTTATTTAGGAGAGCGGCGGATTCTTTACATCTTTTAGTTTCGGGGTAAATATGGAAAACTTTAACAACCACGATAACAACAACCAGCGGGAAGATGCGGTAGTTTCGCCGGAAAATGTCAGCGATCAGGAACAACAGAGCCTGGCTATGGATCAGCTTTACGAGGAGAGTTTTAAAACTCTTTCCGAGGGCGAGGTTTTGAACGGCACGGTGGTTCAGATTGGCAAGGAATACGTCATGTTGGACGTGGGAGGTAAATCAGAAGGGCGCATTTCTATTCAGGAATTTTTGGATACGGATGGTAACCTGACAATCGAAATAGGCCAGCCGGTGGAGGCTCTGCTTGTGCGTCTCGATGACGAAGATGGCGAAATGATTCTTTCTAAGGATAAAGCGGCTAAGATTAAGGTCTGGGAGGAGATCACCCGGATCATAATGAAACGGCATATTAGCGGACTTATAACCTCCCGGGTTAAGGGTGGGCTGTCGGTGGATATTGGTTTAAACGCCTTTCTGCCCGGTTCTCAAGTGGATTCTCGGCCCATAAAAAATCTGGAGAGTCTGGTGGGACAGACGTTCGATTTTAAAATTCTTAAATACAACAAACGCCGGGGTAACGTGGTTCTAAGCCGCCGGGCTATTCTGGAAGTTGAGCGTGAAGCCCAAAAGCAGGAAACTCTCTCTGTTCTAGAAACTGACTCGGCGGTGGAAGGCGTGGTTAAGAATCTGACCGATTACGGCGCCTTCATTGACCTTGGGGGTATTGATGGTCTTTTGCATGTCACTGATATGTCTTGGGGACGGCTAACTCATCCCTCGGAACTGTTTGCTGTGGGGGACAAGGTGACGGTAAAGGTTCTGGCTTTTGACCGGGAAAAATCCAGGGTTTCCCTGGGCCTTAAGCAGCTTCAGACCGATCCTTGGCTAACTGCTTCAGAAAAATATGTGGTAGGCGAAAAGGTTTCCGGCCGGGTTGTCTCGTTGGCTGACTACGGTGCCTTTGTGGAGCTGGATCGGGGTATTGAGGGTCTCATCCATTGTTCAGAAATGTCCTGGACTCGGAAGGTTCGTAATCCCG
>LQAA01000002.1 GCA_001577715.1 Candidatus Adiutrix intracellularis
TTCTTTAGTAAACACTTAAACCCATAAATGATACGGTATAATATTTAGACTATAAAGATTTGTCAAGAGCCGCAAGCCTAGCCGACAAAATATATTTTAGAAAGTTCCGATTGAGCGTACAAAAAATAATCGTAATTGCTCAGCTATAGACTGAAAACAGTATAACACTAATTGAAAAAATACTTAATGTATTTTTGTAAAAAATAGCTTAGCCAAGT
This sequence comes from Candidatus Adiutrix intracellularis, assembly GCA_001577715.1. Classification (GTDB taxonomy): domain Bacteria; phylum Desulfobacterota; class Desulfarculia; order Adiutricales; family Adiutricaceae; genus Adiutrix; species Adiutrix intracellularis. The sequence goes on from LQAA01000002.1 coordinate 219, forward strand.
GACGACTGTATAAATGCCGTCGCCATGTTTTTATATTCCAACCAAAGCTCGCTATCTACAGATTAAAAGTAAAAGCCTTCACTTTAATGCGTCTCCGGTGAGTTAAAGACTATTTTTTTCGTCTAAAAAACCTGGGTTATATTGTTTCAGAACATAAACATCAGTAATCTTTATGTTTCTCAAAGACGCAAATCACAAGGAACTTATCAAAAATGTTTGCTGTCTGATACCCACTAAGTGGCGTTTATCACCTGCCCTTAAAGCAACTATCGAACTTCCTATCGCCCGATGCATATTTCTTATGGACGTTTAACAAAAAAATTAAAGGTTACCAATATACTACCTTTTCAAGACCCCAATCACCAAAAGAAATCTAAAGTTAAAAGCCAACACTATCAAATCACTCAACTGGGTCATTAAGGTAAAACTCTCAAATCAATGGATCGGCCAGATTATATCGAAATACTAAAAATAATTCGTTCTAAATTATTAAAATAAGTCTGCCGTGAAGTCGAATATGTAAGCCGCCAAGTTTTTAAAATTAAAATCTCCACCATTCTCACAAAATACAGAACTAAAATATTCATATAATGAACAAAGATAAAAATAACTGTCGATTCCCCTGCAAGTATAATCCATACCGCTCAATATGGGAAGACCGTTAAGATACAGGCCGTTTACCTCACAATCAGCGCTATTTTTGTTATAATTACTGTATCCCTTACTACACCTACACCGAAAATTTTCATGCTCTCTATAATACACACTACTTAATTAAATAAACTTATTGTCGTTAGAAAAGATGATAGCCAAAGTCGGGTAAGAAAAGTAATTTCACTGCTTAAATATCTAAATAAAAAAATTGAACCCATTGCTGGTTGTCTGAATCTCTTGGAAGCTAATAAAGAGCGGACCCGCTACCGAATAATTCTAAAAAATACTGAGCTATAATAGCTTGAATCAATAGGCCCACCAGGTAAAACAAACCAAAAGAGCCCAATTAAAATCACGCAATCTTTTAATCCGGCTACGAAATTATGAAGACAACCCCTTCGATTTATGACCCATAAAGATATGTTCTTTACTAACTCTTCCATTAAAAGCTTACTATTTTTATCTATCCCTTGACTAAACAAACTAAATAATTACAAATATACAATCTTTAGCTTAACTTGAGACGCCATTTTAAACTTGGCCCCGCCTAAATCCAGACTGACCAGAAGCTGGCCCGGCTGAAAGCTAAAAAGATCTATTAGACTTCTTTTCTTTCATTCTGAATTAATCCTGTCAGCTAGTGATCTACCGACCCAGGCCGTATAATCTTTCGTTTAAGCCGTACCTGACCAAACGACTTATGAACTTCCTTTTCTTAATCAGAGTTAAAAAAAGCTCAATTTTTTTCTAGGCCCAGGCGAAATTCCTAACTCCATTCAACAGCGGGCGGCGGCATTTTCCCCAGCAAAGATAATTTCACTATATTTATGAACCCATCCAGCAACTATTCATATAATTTAACGAATAAAATCTAACAAAAAAAATAGGATTCTATTTATAGTAATTGTTAAATAAGCTATAATTATATATCAACATAAAGTAACTATTTATAGGGCATCTTTTTTTGCAGCTGAAGGTTTACAACTTGAGTAGTGAAAGATATACCTGCTTTATATAAAAAGAGTTGATGGCCTAGCGCAAAAAGTGAAAACGCCTAATTAAGTTCTCGTTTTTTTTTACCGCTAGAGTCTTAAGGGGCTAGCTTCGTAAACGTTTTTCGTATTTTTGCAATCTATTAATGGATAATTGTATCGGCTTTCGTTCTAAATCGATGATAAAATCAAAACAGGCGTCGTAATCCTCCCAGAAGCTTTAACCCATAACTTTGGGATTTCGAGTTCTAGTTTTTTGATAAAAATCGTGCGCTCCTAATAAAATTAGCTAGACAGAATTAAGTCTGGGTTGGAGAATCTTTCAAATACTTGTGCTAGAATGAATAATAACCACAGCCGAGTAATCCGGCAAAAATTTTTCTACCCACTAAGTGGAGAGCCTCTACCGATCGATATGCTGATATTCTAAATATTATAAAGAAAGCAGTCCTAAAAATTTATGTCCAAAAATGATGACATCTTCTTTATTACCAATCTCATTTATATTTAATAACAGCTATTTAACAGAATATTCAAGGCCCCTTTATAGGCTAGCAGGATATCTTAATTCTTTGATTATAAAAGACTATAACAACGAGTACGAGATTTGAATTATACGTTTTAAAAAAACTAAACCGGCAACTAAATTCGAATCTACTGATCCAATGCTAATAACTTCAGACTAAACATTCGTGAGGAACATTTTATTTTTTTGACTTTTCCAGTAACACTAAATTTTTGCAATAATATTATATAATTATAATATTTACTCGCTAAAGCAGATTTCTTTTCTCTCCATTATTTTAATCGATCTCCCAAAAAACTGATTATTTTTTTAGTTAATAAGAAAAAATTAACACTACCATAAGTTAGATTATTTTATACTAAAAATACTCTTTTAGATATATTTTTAGCTTTGTTTAGTAAGACTGACCAGTCTTACACGTAAGTACAAAGGACTAAAAATATATTTATTTAATCGAGCATTAAAATATATTAACCTCTTAATTTTTAAATAATTATAATATAGTTTTAATTATTTCGTCAACACATTGGAGTTAACGGGGCGGAGAAAAATTTCAAAATATCTGTTTATTACATAAAGAGAACGCGCTTGAGAAAAAATTCTCTTTAACACTATCATATCAAGAAAAAATATAATTTTTCTAACTGATTCTAAGTTATAACTACAAATGATACCTCACCCATAGAAGATAGGACCATTTATAAATCTTTCTTTACGCCGTAACTATAAAAAAAGATAAAGAAAATTATCAAAACAATCGTTTTCTACAGGAACTCTAAATAGAGCAAGAAAGCCATCTTAAGTTTATTACCTTAATCTTGTTTCATAAAATTAACCGACGTAATGTAATAACGCAATAAAATAAGAACGCTTATTTTTTTGTACATTGGTTAAACCAGCTTTAGTTTGCCCTCCCCCGCTCCCTATGCTAAAATAAATTAGATTTTATATATCACAATTAATTTTACAGAACCTGGACATTTTTTATCAATGGCCGATCCTTTACTGAAAATAGAACCTGCTTTCAGCCAGCCCGCTAATAATCCTAGCGCTGTTTATCCCTTGGTCGCCCTGGTCGGTCAGGAGCTTATGGTTGAGGCCCTCCTGATTCTGGCGGTGGACCCTTCTCTGGGCGGACTTTTGCTGGTGGGGGAAAAAGGTACAGCTAAATCGACAGCGGCCCGAGCTCTAGCCGAGCTTCTACCCCCAGTTAAATCAAGAGCCGCTCCCTTTCGCACCTTACCCCTGGGGGTAACTGAAGACCGTCTTCTGGGCGGCCTAGATTGGGAAAACACTTTAAAAACCGGCCGCCCAATTTTAAAGCCCGGTCTCTTAAGCGAAGCCGACGAAGGGTTAATTTATATTGATGAAATCAACCTACTGGATCCCTCTCTAGCTCATCTTTTACTAGACACCATCTCTGCGGGCCGGGTACTTCTAGAGCGGGAAGGGTTGTCGGCTACCGCACCCGCCCGGGTAGCTCTCCTAGCCACCATGAACCCAGAGGAAGGCCAGCTAGGGCCGCAATTGGTCGATCGTTTCGCCCTGACCGTAACTCTGGCCGGGGAGGCCGACCCAAATCGGCGGGCCGAAGTGGTTCGCCGCCGCCTAGCTTTCGAGGCTGACCCGTACGGCTTTCATCTACTTTATGCCACTCAATCGGCTACCCTAGCCGCAAATATCCGCGAAGCCCGAAAGCGCTTACCGGACCTGAAAATAAACCCGGCTGCCCGAGAACAGATAGCTATTCTGGCCACCGAAACTAGCCTGTCCGGGCACCGGGGCGATCTAGCTCTAGCTAAAGCGGCCCGGGCCCGGGCCGCTTTACTGGGTCTGAACCAGGTTGGTCCCCCAGAAATTCTGGCCGTCAGCCCCCTGATTCTACCGGCCCGTACCCGCCCCGCCCCAATCCAACGACCTCGGCTGACCAGAATAGAAAAAGCGGGCCTTAACAAAGAGGCCCAACAGAATTTATTTGAACCGCTTTATCTCCCCGATTTACCTGAAATTCCACCGGAAAGCCGCGATACTAACCTCACAAACGAAGAAAAAACCGATATAGTTACTGTTTTTAAATCCGCCCCGATCTTCAAGACTATCTCCCCTAGAAAACGACACGAAGTGGGCCCTAAAAACCACAGCGGTCGCCGCCAGACCAGGGAAACTAACCAAGCCACTGGGCGCTCTTATTGCAGCACAGCTAGGCGCCTGGGTCGTCCCCTAGCCCTAGCTGCCACCCTGCGCGCTGCTGCACCTTACCAGGTGCTCAGAAAAATGAAAGCCACCGAAGACACCCGCCCCCTCATTCTCACCCCCGCCGATTTAAGAGAAAAGGTATATCGTCTAAAAACCGGTCGCCTGATTCTTTTTCTAGTAGATTCATCCGGCTCTATCGGCACTCTCTACCGCATGGAAGAAGCCAAAGCTGCCGTCCTAGCCCTTTTAGCTGAAGCTTACCAAAAACGTGACCGCGTGGCTCTCATCGCCTTTTACGGCCATCAGGCCGAATTATTGCTCCCCCCCACTAATAGCCCCGATCTAGCGGCCCGACTACTGGCAGAACTCCCCAGTGGTGGGAAAACCCCACTCTCCTCCGCCCTGGTTATGGCCCGTAAACTTCTGCGAGTAGAGCAGGCTAAAGACCCGATCCTAACCCCTCAAATTATCCTCATGACTGACGGCCGTCCTAACATCCCCCTGGCGGAAGGCGCAAATCCCTGGACTGAAGCCCTAACTCTGGCTGAACTTATGGCAAATGACCCACGACTTAATTTTCTAGTTATTGATACAGACCAAGGAGCCTACAATGATTATAAGTTAACCCGCGAACTGGCCAAACAATTACGCGCACCCCGCCTAAGCCTAGAAAATCTACGGGAAGGCCGGCTAGAAACCTGGCTAAACAACGAATTTTAAAGACCTCAGCGCTCGAAAACAACCTCCCCACCGATAACAGTTTTAAAGACTTTAACCGCCTTCAGCTCAACCTCCGGACAGGTTAGCGGATCACGATCTAAAACAATAAAATCAGCCAAATGGCCAGGAACTAAAGAACCCAAATAGTTTTCAGCGAAAATAGCCCAAGCTGCCCAAATAGTGTAAGATTTTAAAGCTTCCAACCGAGTCAGACGGTCGGCCGGCCGCCAACCACCGGGCGGGCGACCTTTTAAATTCTGGCGGGTCACTGCCGCATAAATTCCCACGAAAGGATTAGCTGATTCTATGGGAGCATCAGAACCGCCAACTAAAATTCCGCCCCGATCTAGTATTTCCCGCCAGCGATAAGACTGGGCCAAAGCAATTGGGCCCAAACGCTCTTCGGCTAAGTCCAAATCAGTCATAAGGCCAGCCGCCTGAATAGAAGGAATAACCCCTAGAGCTAGAGCCAGATCTCTATCTTCTTCCGAAACTACTTGAAAATGCTCAACCCTCCAACGGTAATCACCGGGTTCCGGCTCCAGAACCCGCCTCATGGCGGTTAGAGTCTGGTGCACACCCGCATCACCGATAGCATGAACGGCCACCTGCAACCCATATCGGCGGGCACGGGCCATAATGGCCGTTAGTTCTTTATCGGAATATCCAGGCTGACCCCGGTGGCTGGGTCGGTCGGCATAATCCGAAAGAAGCCAAGCAGTCCTGGAACCTAGAGAGCCGTCAGAAATAATTTTAAGCCCCCCAACGTTAAGATGCTTGTCGCTAGACCATTTTTCTGGCTGCCCCCCCGCCGCTAAATACTCCTGATCTTCATTCGTCCCTGCATAGAGCATGATTTGAAGACGAAGTTTCAAAAGTCCTTCCTTAGCGACTTTTTTCATAATCGCCAGTTCTCGTAATCTAGTCGAAGCCTCCATACCTCCGGTTACTCCGAACCCCAGAAATTCAGTTTGGGCTCGCAATAGATCCTGGTGCAATTTCTCCTCACCCACCACTGGTACCAAGCTCCGCACTAGTTTAATGGCTGAGCCAGTCAAAATACCTAAAAAATCACCCTCCCCCGTTCTTAGAATTTCCCCCCCCAGCGGATCCGGAGTAGCGGCCGTCAACCCAGCCCGAGCAAGGGCCTGCGAATTAACCCAAACAGAGTGTTTATCACACCGATCCAGAATTATAGGATGATCCGGGGCGACCTTATCCAATTCGACCCGGGTAGGCCAAAGCCTACCCGGCCAGTCCTCCTGGTTCCAGCCATGCCCGACAATCCATTCCCCAGCTGGAAGCTCTGCGGCCTCACGACGAACGGCGGCTAGAACCTCAGTCAAGCTTAGCTGATTCAGAGTCAACCCCGACAGCCGTGCCCCTTCAGCCATAAGGTGCATATGGCTATCAATTAAACCCGGTAATACCGAGCAACCGCCCAAATCCTGGGGCCGGACGGCAGGAGAAACAACCGCGGTTGCAGCCGCGAGATCATTCCCAACATAGACCAATTTTCGTTCTCTGACAGCCAGAACAGAAGCCCAAGGGTTGTTTTCGTCCAAAGTATAAATGCGGCCACCAAAAAAAATCTGTTCCAAAGTCGTCACCAGGCATCTCTAACCAGAGAGTTACCATTAAAAGACAGTACTGTAAAGCGACCTTTTTCGTAAAGACCAAAGCTAGGCGGATGCCCCCCTTTAGGCAAAGCCACGCTACCCGGGTTCCAATAATGAGTCATTCCCCGCTTTTCCGCTATCGGCAGATGACTGTGACCATATAAGATAGTTAACCCATTTTCTATTTTAAGGTGGCCGCCGTTTTCCGGAAGCTGCTGACCATGCAAGGCTAGAACCCGCCGTCCATCCAACCATAACCATGCGTTTTCAGCCAAATGAAAAGGTAGCATCAATTGATCTACATCAGCTTCACAGTTACCGCGAACGGCCATAATAGGTACCTCCAACTCAGCCAGAACTGTAGCCGTCTCTAAAGGGGCATATTGATCAGGTAGATGATTGCGCGGTCCATGATAAAGGAGATCACCCAAAAGCAACACTGCCTCAGGAGCAAGCTCCTTGACTTTATCACGCACTAAGTTGGCCCCTGAGACCGAACCATGAATATCGGAAGCTATTAAAAGGGACATAATTAAAATTTACCTCCTTAAAAACTAATTAAGCAGATTAATAACTAGCCCAGTGGTTACCTTAGGGTAGAAAAAAGTCGATTTGTGAGGCATGAGCAAGCCTTTTTCAGTGATTCGTAAAATATCCTCTATCGTACTAGGGTTCAAAATGAAGGCGGCCTTATGGGACTGGCTATTAATTTTTTCCAGAGCCTGATTGAGGTTGGAAACATAATCAATGACTTCCAGATTATTTAATTTATCTTCTGTTAATCCCAGAGATTTTTTAAAAATTATTTCGCTGAGGATTACCGTATCCAAAGCAGCTAATTCCGGCGGCACCCTAAGCGCAGCTAAGTTTTCCCAAACTACTTTCAGAGGTTTTAGAATATAATAAGTCTGGCGGCCGGCCAGGTAAAGACCAAGACTATTTTTTTGCTTTTTTAATTTAGTTAAAAATTGATTTTTAATGGCTGGTTCATTTTCTCGAGTGAATGGTTTAGCGTTAATTTTAAAATAGAAGGACAAGCAGTTTAAAATATCATCAGAATGAAGATTGAATCCATTTAACAGACGGTGGGTCGGTAAAATAACTAATCCAGGGTCGCTCATGGAACAAAGATAGATCATAACATAATCAGCTCCGGGGGTGTACCGGCTTTCAGCTCGAAGATAATTACGATAATTTAGAGCCGTTTCATAGCGATGATGGCCGTCAGCTATATATATATTACTGTCTTTAAGAAAGTTAATTAAACGAACAGCCCGACCCTCATCTTGATCTACCCAGAGCTTTAGATTAAACCCACGATAATCAATAAGATCTACCTCAGGTTTTGCGCTCCCAGTTACCTCATTAATCAGGTTAAACACCTGGCGTTTCTCATCCGGAAAAAAACCAAAGACTTGGCTTAAATTAGCATGAGTGGCCTTCATTAAACTTAGACGCTCTTCTTTATGACTACTGAAAGTTTTTTCATGATACTTAACAGCGGATTTTTTCTCATAATCGACTAGTTTCATTCGACAGATGAAACCGTGACGCACGATGGATTGGTCGGTGATGGGATTATGACAGACAGTTTTTACATAAAAAAAAGCTGGTCCTTCTATCTGGGTCAGTATCCCTTCTTTCAACCATTGCTGTAAAAGACGACCAGATCTCTGATGCCAACTAAATTTATCTTGGTCACCAGCTTCATTCAAGTTCCAGTCCAAATGTAAAATATTATGAGGATGAAGATTTAGATATTTTAGCTGTTCCTCTTCAGTGATAATATCATAAGGTGGAGCTATTAGACGGTCCCCATGATCTTTCAATTCGTTTAAATTGAACATTATTCCTTTAAATGGAGCTATTTCAACCAAGTCTCACCTCTGACTTTATCAGCTTATGATTAAACTAATAAAATACTTTATATTTACTTTAAATTCAGGCGACCTCTTACATCAAAATCAACATCTTGAAAAGGTTTACGTCGCATTCGGTGAGGTAGGGCTAATTCGGCGGCAACCAAAACATCTTCTTCGTCTGGGTAGATTTTATCCAACCAGGCGGCTAAAGTTAGAGCTGTTTTTATAACCGTTAAATCACCTCGATGTCCATCTACTCCTAATGAAAGACATATTTTGACTACATAATTAACAGTTTCATCTTTCAAAACTGTCGTTGGTAGACGAGCGGCAGCAATTTTTATTTTTTGACCTAAACTTTCCTCTTCCTGTCTAAAATTAGCTAAAAAAAGTTCGGGATCACTTTCAAATTTTAACCGTTGTCGTACTACGTTCTGGCGCAAATCCGGATCTTCTAGCCCTCTAACTTCCACACATAAACCAAAACGATCAAGAAGTTGAGGCCTCAATTCTCCCTCTTCCGGATTCATAGTACCGATGAGAGTAAACCTGGCCGGATGATTGATAGAAATACCTTCACGCTCTACTATATTACGACCCATAGCCGCTGCATCTAACAATGAATCCACTAAGTGATCATCTAAAAGATTTACTTCATCCACATATAAAAGTCCTCGATTGGCTGTGGCTAATAGTCCCGGCTCAAATTTACTCTCGCCCCGATTAATAGCTTCTTCTAAATTAATGCTACCTAAAAGGCGATCTTCTGTTGCTCCAATGGGCAATTCCACCAGAGGCCGCTTACGAGTTAACTGAATTTTAGGCGCTTCTTTTCGGCATAATTCACACCAGTCTTCTGGCCGATCCGGATCACAACCAAAGCAACAACCAGTCCTAATTTTTTGCTCTGGTAATAGTGCGGCCAGAGCTCGAACTGCCGTAGATTTAGCCGTACCTTTTTCTCCCCTAATTAATACTCCACCTAAAGCGGGATTAATAACTGTTAAAATAAGAGCCAGTTTCATTTTTTCCTGACCAACCAAAGCTGTAAAAGGGTAAATTTGATTCATATCCGTCCTGATTTAAACAAATTTCTTGAAATTTATTAACTTCATCTGTTCATTATTTGTTTAATTTTGTTTAAAACGCTAGTTTTAAAACAGAGCTACTCAAATCGTTGTTTAAAATAATTTACTACAGAAAATTGACTGTGTTATTTAATATATCTATATTATTTAATAAATTTATTTTTAAACAAAAAAATAAAGCTTTATTATTACATATTATATTTAAAATTATAATAAAAAAATAAAAATAATTACCATAAAAATTAGAGCTACTAATAAAATCTGTTTTAAACTGGTTGGATAGATAATTTTTCCATCAGTTCTTTTAATTCGCTGTTAAGATTATAATATATTTCAATTTTAGGTTGAGATCCATTCGGTTTAATTTTAACTCTAAGCCCGCCTAAACTTTTAGAGAAATTACTAGCCAGTGCTTCATAATAAATAAGATCTGTCTTTTGCTCAGAGGCGGACGAAGATGAAGCTGGTTTATGATTAAAGCGCCGAACTAAAACTTCCGTTTGTCTGACGGTTAAATTCTTAGTTAAAATTTCTGTTCGTAGTTTCTGAAACAAATTTGGATTTAAAAGTCCCAGCATAGTTCGCCCATGCCCAGCCGATAAGCGACCAATTTTAATATCGGTCTGAACGAAGTCTGGTAATTTTAAAAGACGAATGGAGTTAGTAATAGTTGAGCGTTCTCGTTTAGTCATTATAGCTATTTTTTGATGAGACCAGTTAAACTCTTTTTCTAAACAGGCAAAAGAATTAGCTTCTTCAATAGGGTTTAAATCTTCTCGACACAGATTTTCTAATAAGGCTAAAACTAGTTTATCAGCTGGATTATCTGAAATATTTCTAATGATTGCTGGTATTTTTTCTAATTTAGCTAATTTTGCAGCCTTAAGACGTCTTTCCCCGGCTATCAATTCATAGCGCCCATCGGGTTTAGAGCTGACCACCACAGGTTCAATAATACCTTTAGTCTGAATAGATTGACTTAGTGCATTTAAATTTTTAAAATCACGACGGGGTTGAAAAGGATTAGGGTCAATAAGTTTTAAGTTGATGAAGAGTAGAATCCCAGCTGCTTTAGTTGAAGTTATAGTTTTATCTTTAGTGGAGGGCAATATTTTATCTAACCCTTTGGGTTGGTTTACTATGTCTTCCAACCCTTGACTTATTATGTCTTCTAGCCCCCTACCAAGACGATTTTTTGTAGAAGTCATTTTTTTTAATTCTCACATATAGATAAGTAACTTTATTTTAAATTAAGACGATCAAGTATTTCCCTGGTTACGGCTTGGTAACTTAAAGAACCGGTTGATTTAGGGTCATAAGCAATGATGGGTTTACAGTGCCCCGGGGCTTCTGCTAATCTAATATTACGGGGGATAATTGTATTAAAAACTAAATCACGTAGATTTAACCGCAAATTATGGGCTACTTCTTTAGAAAGATTGCTATTACTTAAATACATAGTAATAAGAACACCTAAAATTGAAAGGGACGTATTTTCAATTTCTCGGATTCGCCTGTAAGTTTCAATGAGGTCAGCCAAGCCTTCCAACGATAGATATTCAGGTTGAGTGGGTATAATAAGCCAGTTAGCCGCAGCCATAATATTTATTGACAGTAAGTTAAGGTTAGGTGGTGAATCAATTATAACGAATTCGTAAAAGGCGTTAGCTGGAATAGTTAGTTGTTCATTAAATAATCGTTTTAAATATGTTTTATTTTGTTTTTTTTTCAGTAGTTCCTGTTCTATACCTAAGAGATCCCGATTGCTGGGTAAAATATAAAGGTTGGGTAGGCTAGTTTCTATGACGATTTGGTTTAGCGAAAAATTGTGGGTTAAAAAATGATAAAAATTAGCTTTGAGCTTTAGCTTATTAATACCAAGGCCCCCGGTGCTATTACCTTGCTGATCAGCATCGACTAAAAGAGTTTTTCGGTCGAAAGCGGCCAGACAGGCAGCCACATTAATAGCGGTGGTAGTTTTACCTACTCCGCCCTTTTGGTTGACTATAGCAATTATTTTAGTCATATAAAGACCTTTATCTCTAATTATAATTATTATAACATAACTTAGTTTAAAAATAAAGTTAGGGAAGCTGATTAAAATTATTAATTTTCGTCTGGACGGTTAGCTGGAGAATATGTTAATGTTATTTAATTTTCTTAATTTATATTTTTTATAGAGGCTATGTTCCACGTGGAATCTAAAATTAACTTAGATGATCTCCAAAAAATTTTTAAAAGTGGTTTAAAGATTTTAGGTTTAAATCTGACAGAAAAGGTAACGGACGATATTTTGGTCTATTTTCATCTTCTTTTAAAAGAGAATAAGCAATTTAATCTAATTAGTGCACAACAGGATTTGACGACTCAAGTGGCCGTTCACCTTTTAGACAGCTTAACCCCTTTGCTATACTTAGAGTGGCCTCAGACTCAGTCGCTTTTGGATATTGGGTCGGGGGGAGGCTTACCGGCTCTACCCTTGAGTTTAGTCTTTCCTGGCTGGTCAGTCACTTTAGTCGAAGCCACCAGAAAAAAAACTATTTTTTTAGCTAAGGTTAAAGCCGCTTTGAATTTAGAACGGGTAACAATTATAAACCAATTTCTTAACCCTGGCCAAAATCAGGAAAATAAGTTTTATGACTTAGTTATGGCCAGGGCGGTGAGTGATTTAGGAACTTTGGTCACTTTAGCTGGGCCACGCCTGAAACCAGATGGCTGTTTTCTGGCTTTCAAGGGGCCTCGAGGCCAGATCGAATTTAGTGATGCTAAAAAAAAATTAACCAGATGGAATTTAAAACTAACCCGGCGTCTAGATTTAAGCCTACCGTTGGTTAACTTTCAACGCAGTTTATATTTTTTTCAGCGGGCTTGAGATGTTTCACGTGAAACATAATAAAGTAGCTAATATTCAGAGGATAAAATGTTAATTTAATGGATATAAAAATAATTTAAAATAATAAGTTTGCGATAAAAATGTAGTAAAACTGGTTGAGTTTATGGTCGTGGTAGTTTTAGAGTTTGTAATTTTAAATTAAGCTTGAGTTACGTCGCTAAAAACCGATTTTTTAAAATAGCTAGAATAGTCTCTTATTTATAATCTTGGGGAAAGACTGGATAGATAGTCGCCTATTTAAAGTTTGTCTTGGCTGGATTATGATGATGAAATAGGATAAATTTTAATTTTATGTAGGTTAACGTTTGAAGGTATCTGTTTTCTTGGCTTGCCGGTCGGAACTAAAGTTTATCCGGATGAGAGTTCATGCCGCGGTGAAATTGTTTTTTTATGTGGTATGACTAATTCTATGATTGACTGACTTTGCTAGCTTTAGTTATATATTCCGTCAGTTGAGAGTGAGTTAAAGTAAGCATCAATAGTTTACTTAGTTAGTTTTAAAAATAGTTTTAAAATTGCTTTATATTTGTTTAGAGCTTTAAGCGAAAAAGCTTGTCTTGTTGGCTGGAAATTTAATTTTAATTTATAAAAGCCGAAGATACTTATAATATTAATAACTGCTTCTATAGTATTCGTAATATAGTTCTCGCTCTTCTAAATACTGGTGGTAATAAAATCTAAAATTATAATAATTTGACCTGGTTGAGTAGTATTTGTAGTAATTATAACTTAGCTTTTTCTGGTTTGGATGAAATTGAAAGTGTGGTCTTATCGAGATATCGCTTCTGGATTATAAAAATATAGGTAATCAAACTATGAACGATATAGCTGCTTTGACCATTTGAGGCTATCAAAGATTATTCGGGTCTAGATGATGATTATGTTATCGTGATTATTAATAATGACAGCGGTTGCGAGGCTCTAATCTTCTACTGTTCTGAAATTCTAGCTGGATTTGAGGGCAGCGAAGAAAATAAGAAAGTATTTATCGAATAATTGAAGCTTAATTCTCTTCTTAAATCTAGGGGAGTTTATCATTAAACTTTTTAGTATTTACAATCATACTGGGGGTTTTAATTATTGTTATTGAAACTTTCGAATCGAACTTACAGTCCTTCTGCTTTTACTGTTGGTTATGTAAAGTGTTTCCAAATTATGTAACCTGTAAAATTTATTTCCATATTTTTGTTATTAGGTTAGAATAAGCTTGAAATAGTTAAATTATTATTGATAATTTTTTAAAATAGCCGCTGGTTTTTTGCTAAGTTGTATTATATGCAATAATCTATACAGGTAACGAATATTTTTGACTGGACAATCCTGGTCGTAATAGGACTCTTGAAGCTCTTGCTCTAAGATAATCTATGGTATTTTTTTTTTAGCCAATTGCTAGTAAACATCTTGAGGATTAATTTAATCCAGTAATTCTTCTTGAATAAAATTAGTTACCCTAATTATGGGTATAGTAACCTTATTATCGTTCTCGAAGAATAGAGCATTTTGATCGGGGTTAAGGTAAATCTCGGACTTTATATTTGATAGGCATACCAATCTGAAGTATAAGTATGGGAATAGGCACTTCTGGTGTCGTAAATATTCTATGGATACAATAGCTAAAAATATGAAAATGTAGTGAATATAGATCGGGAGTCAATTACGGGAAGATTTAACAGCTGATTAACTGATGATGAAGTAATATATTAATCTATTTACGGGTAAGTTAACAAATAAAGCTAAAAAGAAATAGTACCTCTAGAGGCAAGACTGTAAACATTGTATACTTAGCAAATCATTTAGTGCTCCTTCAGGCTCTGTCTGACCGATGCCTTATAAGGGTAAGTAAACTAGCTGCTGAGTTGGTGGTCCGGATTTTTTCTAAAAGCAAAAAAGATTATAATCAGTAAAATACAGCAGGAAAGGTAATTTATTTGACTGAATTTATTAATTTTATTTTTTCAACAATCGATTTTATCATTCATATCGATTTTCATTTGACTGAATTGATTGGGCAGTATGGTTGGCAGACTTATTTTATTTTATTTCTGATTATTTTCTGGGAAACCGGAGTGGTCATCTGGCCCTTTTTACCTGGTGATTCGCTGCTCTTCACCGCCGGTTCTCTTGCCGCTCTTCCTAATACGCCTTTGGAGCCGGGTTCACTTTTTTTATTTCTGACCGGGGCGGCTATTTTGGGAGATACGGTTAATTACTGGACTGGGCATTATTTTGGTTCTAAGGTTGTTCAGTGGGATGGCCGCTTTCTTAAGAAAAAATATTTCGACCAAACACAGGCCTTTTATAAAAAATACGGCGCTAGAACCATTATTTTAGCTCGCTTCGTGCCTATAGTTCGAACTTTTGCTCCCTTTGTTGCTGGCGCCAGTTGCATGAAATATCGTTGGTTTCTCTTTTTTAATGTGATCGGGGGCTGTTTTTGGAATTTCCTTTTTATTAGCGCCGGCTACTTTTTCGGTAATTTACCTCAGGTCAAGAAAAATTTTTCTCTTACTATTTTAGCCATTATTATCCTGTCTTGTTTGCCTATGATAATTGCACTATTCCGAAATTGGCGGATGAACTTTAAGAATAGTCTAAAGTGAATCTCGGCCGGAAAATAACTTTGAGGCTATTATTTTTGGTTTTTCTCTGGCTAATCTTGAGCTTAACTTAGGGCTTATTGTTCGAGTCTCTAGCTTAGCTGGGACTTAAGGACGGCGATAAATATGTGTTGCTCTTAATTGCCCGTTAATTTCTGGATGCTAGTCTGCAAAATCGGTCCTCGCATGAGTTCCAGGTCGCTCCGCGCTTGAAAGAGGCCCATCCTTTAGTTGCCTCTCTGTATGTGGATAGCCATTGAGGAGCCTAACTTGGAAGTTAAAAAAATATCTACTTCTCTATTTAGTGGCCTAGGCTCTGACTACCGTGGCTATTACAAACCTGAAAGCTAGCGTAGAGTTTTAAAAGAATAAAGTTTTTAACAGTAATATTTTTTAAGCAGGGCAGTTATTAGATTAGCGGCCAGGATAATATTTGTCAGGGTAGAGTCAAAAAACTTGTGGTTGCAGGGGAGAGTTAATTATCGGACTAGATGAAGATATAATGTGGTAATAAATGGGATTAGTTATTAACCTTTAGCGGCTTACTAAATATCGTGGAGCCGCATATCGGTGTAACCGTTATGGAGGATTTATTATGGTCAGATACCGGTTAAAGTTATTAGCATTGGGTTCAGAGGCCAGAATTTGGCTGTCTGCCTGGTTTTTTTAAACGGTAAGGTTCCATACTTCGTACTCGTCAGTACAGTCTTTTTTAGCCGAAGTATTAGGATGCTTTGTCGGTCATGAAAAATAGCCAAAACCGTACATAAAGAAAAGAGGCATTATTTTTAAATTTAATTTTTACGGGCTACTTTCTTTGCGGTATTCAGAATATTAGTTCCTCGATCGCTAGAGGTTCTCTGATCAATTTTTAGGAAAGATTTTGTTTGGTTACTTGGCTGTGATTACTATTTAGCCTATCATAATTATTTGAAAGACTGCCCGACCTAGATTTAATTCTTTCTGGCTCATTTTATTAGGGGTGCATAATTTGTATCAGAAAACTAGAATTTGGAAGTCCTAAGTATAGATTAAAACTTCTGGGACGATTGTGACGCCTATTTTAGCTTTAGTAGTGATTCAGAATGAAAACCGCTGTAGCTATCCTCGAGAAATTGCAAAAATGAGGAGAACGTTTATAAAACGAAATCCTTAAGGCTTCGGCAATAAAAGAAACCGAGAACTTGGCTAGGTATTTTCGCAAAGATAATGATTCATATCTACGTTTCATTACCACCCGGAGACTGGATCTACAAATAACTTGGTCGAGCAAACTATCTGATTTATGGTTCTAGATAGGGTCGTCACTTAGGAGACTGGCTCTAAAACTGGACGTAATTGATAAATCGTACCTGGACGATTAATGCCATTTGTAAAATAAAGAATACTATTCCGTTTAATTTCTACGTTAGGTTATCAATAGTTATAATTATTTATCTAAAAAAACACGTCTTATGGACGATTATTCTAGATGTTACCTAACCTTGGTAATTTTTTGGATATTTTTTATACACTTAGGTCGGTAAAGAGGCTGATTGCTAGTGGGTATTACTCAGGTAGGTTTAAAGATTTCGGTTTTGGTAGATACCCAATCTTAACCCAGAGTTTAGGTCTTGATAGGCTGCTGAGGATAGTCTGGGTTGAGTGCATTTTGCCAAAAGCTAGGGCGCTTTGACCTATCTTACCATGGGTATTAGTCTGACTCTTAAAAATAACTTTGATGCCGGCGAGGGTTTCTTTAATTATTTTCTGGCTAAAAGCCTACGATTTCGGTGCGGCGAGATAGCCATTATCCTGGGTTACTCAAGGTCCGCTAGGGTACTATCGCTGGTAAGACTCATGAAATAGGGTCATAAGCAATACTATTATCGTCACTAACTAGGGCAGTAAGAAAAATGTTTAGCAGTCGCGTTGTTGGTCAGTGTAGGGGAAAATCGCTTATTTGGGGCGTTCGCCCCAAATAAGCATAACCGTGTTAAAAGTATAGATTTGGCCGGCCGGGGTGGAGAATCCAGCTTCGGTTAGTTCTGCAGCTAATTCACGGGGTTGGGGGAAGGTTAAAATAGAGGTGGTCAGGTAGCGGTAAGCTTCGTGCTCATTACTGAGCAGGCGACCACCCAAAAAAGGCACCATTTTTTTTAAGTAGAGGCTAATTAAGGCGGCTAGAGGTGACTGGGGGTCGTGGAACATTTCTAGCACTAGAAAGCGGCCTCCCGGCTTGAGTACTCGCCAGACTTCCTGATACAGTTTCCGCCGTTGGGTTATATTCCGAAGGGCGAAAGAAATAGAGACGGAATCAAAAGTTTGGTCGTCAAAAGAGAGCGCGAGAATGTTGTCAACGATCATTTCCGGGGCGGGCGGGGGAATATTTTTGAATTTTGGGGCGGCCAGTTCTAGCATAGCCGGGGTTAGATCTAGTCCGGTGACGGCTAGAGTCGGCCATATTTTTTTGGCGGCTATAATTTGATCACCTGTGCCTGTGGCTAAATCCAGAAGGCGACCGGGAGGAGTTAATATTTTAAGGCGGCGAGCTAGGGCCAAACGCCAGAAATGGTCGCGACCCAGGCTAATAATGTGGTTGGCTAGATCGTATCGCCGGGCGATGTTGGAAAACATATTACAAATAGATATCAAACTGAGGCCGGATGTAGCTAGGCTTGCGCTGGAGTATAGAGTCATAATTCACCTTACTGGATTGAAGTCATAATATTTTATTATACCTCAAATTCGGCTCCGGGGTAAAGTCAGTTGAAGACTTTGGGCGCCTAAAAAGGTTAGTGTTTTTTAGGAACGGTACCGCCAGGATTATTTTAGGGATAGGCTGTTCTTGGCAATAAGCAGGAGTAATTTAAAAAATGAAGGTATTTTTGTAAAAAATAATTTGTAGGGTTAGGCTATTTTTTATTTATATTAAGTTCGGTAATGATCGGTTTATTTAGTTCGTCTTATAAGGTTAATGATATTTCGGTTAAGATGATTTTAGTTAGGTTTAAATGTCAGGTGCAACTATTTCTTCGAACCGCTTGACGCTGGTTAATGTTTTCTAACCGCCCTACTATTTAGTATGAATGCGTGGGTTTATGACCATAAAATAGCTTGAAGATTTAAGTGACGAGCAAGTTATTTAAGAGTAGATACGTAATCCCTAGGTTTAATATTTTTGTGAGAATATAACATTTCAATGGGCCGTACTTTATGCGTCAGCTAATTTAACTTATTTTGGTAACGTATTGGGGTTGATAGGCCGGGGGAAAGTTTAAGTTTTCTATTTAATTGTACGAAAAAAAACGCTTGAGAAAGAAATTGTCTTTGATATTATCGATCAAGAAAAAAAGTATTTTCAAATCGGAAAATAAGCCTATTAATAACTTGGCTGAAACCCCCATCCATTTTGTAATTTTGGATTGAGTTATCACTTAGGAACTCTATTTTAAAACTGGGGATAACTTGTTAAAGCGCATTTGGATGATTAATGCCATTTGCATTATAAGGAAGTATTCCTTTTTCTAATTTCTGCGCCAAGCGATCAATTTTTCCTGTACAATACAGGCACATTCTTCATTATTCAAGTTGTAAATTTTCACTTGCAAAAAAAATACATCCTGTGAACGGTTACAAAAAAGCAACAAAGATAATGACGAAGAATGGATTCCTTATTCTTACTTTCACTGATAGCTTGACTAATCTTGCCGGTATCGACTTCAATATATGTTAAACAAGCTGCAATGCGTAGAATACTAGCAAAAAGCTGTACTATTATTCAGGTTTGCACTATTAACAGAAAGTCTTTAAACTTATTCATGTCATAAATCTTGTTTAGTAGCGATACCGATTAATTTTTTAATAACTAATTGAAAATAAATTTAAATTAGTATATCGAGTCGTGAAAGTTCAGTTTAATATTGGTTTCGCATAACGTAAAGGTGATGTTTTAGCGGCTGGTTAAACAAGTGATGTTTATTATTAGATGGGAGAGGTGTAGTTTAGTTCTAGTAGTAGATTCGATATTATACGATGCTGATTTCATCGTCGCGTTAGGTGTGTACTCCGACCGCCAGGTTGCTACCTCAGTCTTGAGGATTCTTTATAGGTCTTTGATTTTTTTGGGGTGGCTCCGCAAAGGTCAAAGGCGGACTTCCGTAATCTATAGTGGGGTGCCTTGGTAAGGACTGGAATCTTTCTAAAGCGAAGACTTGTTATTTGAAAGAAAAATTTTGGAATCTGGTTAGCCCTAGTTTTGTTAGAGTAAGCTAACCTGTAAGCTGTCAAGCTGTTAAGAGTTTCAGGAACTTCTCCTAGACTTGGGGGGAAGTTGAGTTTTTTGAGCTTGGCCTAGGAAATGAAGTTCATCAACTATTCGGGTAGGTCTTAAATTAAAGGATGGACGGTCTGGGCTGTCAGTCTATCCGCTGGTGGGATTAGTTCGGGATGAAAGAAAAGAATCCTGGGGGTTAAATTTAGCTTTTAATTGAAGTGCCTTCTGGTTAAGCTCTAGTTAGATACAGTCAATTTGGAAATAGCGCCTTAAGCTTAAGTCTAAAGAGTGCTTGTTTTTTTAGATACCCAAAAAAAATTAATTTTAACTGGCAGTTGGCTGCTTAGCTTGACTTTTGGCAAAAATTAGCTCCCGGTCAAACGGGAAGCCTGACTCAGGCGAAGATAGTTGGGGTTAGCTTCGACCCGGAAGCCGCCAGGTAAATCTAGACCCTTCGTATGGTTGGTCATGCTTAATTCCCAGGTCATATTTACGGTAGCAAAGGCCACCGGTTCGCCTTCCGGTTTTCGGTCTTTTCTAAGGTGAGCGAAAGCCGTATAAATGAGGCGGCGGCCCTCGGCCGTAGTCAGGGTTGTCAGGCGACTTCTATCCAGAGTGATGATGCTAGCTGTGGCTTCAATGATTACAAGGGGCCATAGATCGAGTAGGTGGCTTTGCCAATAATCTTCTTCAGCCTGTAGAATCATAGCGGAACGACCTAGGCTCTGGAGCAATTGAGGGTTTAATCTTTTTAGCAACGGCATGATTTCATGGCGAACCTGGTTACGTCGGAAACGTAGATTGAGGTTAGATTCGTCTTCAACCCAGGGTTGCTTTATAGCTACGAGCCAGTCTCGGAGTTCCGCCCGGTTGAAAAACAGCAAGGGTCGTAAAATTTCTAGTCCTTTGGTCCCGGGCACCGGTCTACGGGCCCGGAGACCAGCCAAACCACTTGTCCCTGTGCCTTTGATAAAATTCATTAGCATGGTTTCCGCCTGGTCGTCGGCCTGGTGAGCAGTGAGGATAGCCCCGGCTCCCCATTTGTGGGCTGCCTGGCCTAAAAAGTGGTAACGAGCGTAACGGGCGGCTTCTTCTAGACCTTGGTGGCGACGGTGGGCTAGGGCAGTCACATTGCGGCTGGCGGTAAAAAATGTTGTTCCTAATTCCGTCGCCACTTTGGCCGCAAACTCTTGATCTCGGTCTGCCGCTACCCCCCGCAGTTCATGGTTAAGGTGGGCTACCGCTATTTGGTCGGGTCCCAGGATGCTGATCAGAACTTTTAAGAGTGCCGTGGAATCGAGCCCGCCCGAATAGGCGACCAGAAATTTTCTCGTCCGCCAGCCTGGCTCCAACAGATCGAAACAAGCTTGAAAGCGGATCGGGAAAGTTGCATAGCTAGTTTTGAGCGTAGGCATGGAATTTTAAACCATACTCCCGTGAAGGGAGCGACGTTGGGTTAGATTAAATTGATGTAGGAGTCGAGGTTTCAATTTATGTTTCTATGAAGGAAGCGACGGACGACGGCGGGGCATATCGTTCATAGGCTATCGTTTCAAACTATGCTCCCATGGAGGAGCGATTTTTCCGCCCCAATCACGCTGGCCCCGGACATTGTTTCAACTAGTGTAGTATTCTTGCGGAGCTTCTTCCTTCAGAAAGGAGGTTCCTATGGCACAGTCCCTCTTGGATATATTGATCTCAGTAGTTGGGAAATGCTAATAATGCTAGATGAGTATGACATTAATATCTCGATCGTGACAGGCATCGAGGTTAAACTTTGTACGGTCTGATGGTATAGTGTAACCGATCTCCAAGTTGTTGTGTTTAAGATCCGTCCTTGTGTGGGTCTCTTTTTGTACGACTAAATTCTCGGCAAACTAGGGTTTTCAGGAGAGACGGATAGGACGTATAATACTCTAAGGTCATAATCTAGGTCACTATGCTGCTAGCGGGTCGTGATTTGGGTATAACTTCTCCTTCGATAAAGATGATATCTTGAACGGCACCGCCAGGTTCAATATCAGCTGTTGCTTACTATTAATTGTATTTTAGCGTTATTTTTTTTGCGAGCGAGCTTCGACGTAAAGTACTCCCCGGCGATTTAAAGGGGGTGACAGTGTTCATGCTGCGGTATTGGTTCTAGGAATCTCGCTGTAGTTTTGGCACTATAGAGGAAACGTTTACGGCCGCTAATTTGCATGTATAGAGGAAGTCGCATACTATCGTTACGAACTTAAACATGTTTTCAGTTCATAAAATATACCCTTTTAATATGAACAGTTTAGTAAAACTTTGCGCGAGGATGCTAGAGTAAAGCTTCAGTGGCAACTTTAAATAACCACGGATGCAGAAGATCATTATGAACGAAGAAAACGTTGGTTCCGATTGCAATATCGCTAACCAGGTAGTATTTTTTAACTTACCCATCACCGCTCCTTTATCGAGGAGAAAGGATAATTTTTCCGTATCAAAACCGGGGAACAAGCCCCAGGCCGGAAGTAGGTTAACACTTCTGATTCTTTTAATATAACAAGTTTAGATTTAAGTTTCAACCTGTCGATCTGGAATTAAGTCGATGGTGTTTTATTTAGAAAAATAATTCAATAGAGTTAAAAGAAATAATTATCCTTGCGCTCATTTTTAAATTTAGAGTGGATGAAAAGAGCATGACTATGCCGCTGAAGGTCACCACTGTGGCTAAAAGCATCAGGGGCGAGGGAATATTATAGTGCTAGATGGTGCTCATGAGCATAACTAACAGTGGTCGCCGGCTTATGATTATATTCGTAATGCCGATTGAGGTATTATGTAGGGTTGCGCTGAATAGCCAAACATCGGCGACGTTGAAAAAGTTTGACAATAAGAGCTACTAGAATATAGTGGGGTGAGCGCGTAAGTTATTTATAATAACCATAGTTAATCCTTGGAAAAGGTTAATACTTTACGAAATAATTGTGCCGAACATGATTTGGATCGGATTAGCTCAGAGAGGAGTGACGCTGTTTTGTAGGGTGCAGTTCATTAGAATAAAACTATAGGATTAAAATAGAGTCGAACGGAGGTTCAGAACTGTCCCTCTGGCTAATCGTCGGCTCCGGGGAGTTTCTACCTTGATAAAAGGGCTACTGGTACGTTTTATAAGTACTATATCCCCTTTAGGGGTACGATGGCAATGTTGATTAGTATTTAGACGGGTAGGCCAGGCTTTGGCTGAATAGAAGCGCCTCTAGAGCTGCAGTTAAACAGATATTGAGGGAGTCTAGTAGAGTGGCCATCGGTGGGCCAGTATACATCATTGATCAATAAAGACACAAACCACCCAGATACAGACTAGTAAAAATAGAAAGAAAAATTAAAAGGTTATTAGTCGTTGATAAAGAAATCGAGGTGTTGAACAGACCATAGATAAAGCTATGAGGCCAGCGGATAAAGGCTTCATAGAAGTGTTACCACATATTTGGTAAGAGTATTTTATTTTTTTGACTTTTCCAGAGGTGTTAAACCTTTTGTAATAATATATGGTATTAATTTGCTAATATAGATTCTTTTGCGCTTCAATATTTTAGTCAAGCTTTCAAAAGACCAATTAAAAAATTAGTTAGTCAGGAAAATTTAATAAAAAATGATTTATTTTATTTTTATAAATAATACGTTTTAGATATTATTTTAATTTTGTTTAGTGATTAAAAAATTTAATTGTGAAATTTCTTCGAACGAATGTGCGATAAAACCGTATGCCAAGTTGATTTTAACCTTGTTACTATGGGGATAGTGGCCGGGGTAGTGAGGGGCGGAGTAGGGCTAGTGATTTTCTAACACAGTTCTATCTCTAATAATATTTTAAAGGTAAAAGTATTGTTACTTAGTAACTGGCCAATACTTAGGACAACGCCTGTCGTTATTGGTTGATTTAGGTCGGTCTTAAAGCTAGCCAGAGAGGCGGAGATATTATCTTTTCTCATATAACGGGTGTGTGCTTTAAAATATCAAATATAGCGGGTGGTTTTTTTGATAAAATTGCGTTTTTTAGATTTCACGAGGCGATTTAATCCGATGGTTTAATATCGATGGGTGATGCTATATGGCAGGTCTTGTTGTAGATTCTCTATATTCTAAGGTATTTTAATCTGAAGTCCCATGACGGAGTAAGGTTATTTATTAGCTAGTTTAAGATATTATTTAATTATTAGATACGATTTATGAATTGGAGCAAATCGAAAGCTTTTTGTTGTAACGAGGTGAATAAATTTATCTGAGTGGATGTAGTATTTTTGCTAGCTTGGGCTCGTTCACTTGGTAGGTGCTCAAACGGATATTAACTAGACTAAGGTGTATTCTATTAAGACTCTAAAGTGAAAGCTATACAACTTTTTCTGCTTGAGGTCTTTAGTCGGGGGGGGGGCTAATTTTTTAGCTAGGCTAACTGGAGCCCGATATTATTTAACTTCTATTCCCTCATTAGTAAAGGTTAATTCCCGTTAAGCTTCCCACATATACTATTCGATATAATAAACTAAAAGACACAAAAAAATATGAGTTTTAACTTTTGCCTTATACTAAAAATATTGTGATGGAAGCTAAATAAGGGTTCATCAATTTTAGGAATAAAATATTTTTAACTTTTTTTGCAATTTATCTTCTGCCCTACAGTTAGATCTATGATCTCTTATTTCTTTAAACGTTTGGCTCCAACACTATTTTAATTGACACCAGGTCTTTTTTAGGCGGAGACAAAAGTGTCATTATTGAGCGTTTTTTGATGAGATTAGTAGTTTTTAAATTAAGATAAGAGAGGTTGGCCAGAAACTTTTTCTTGACTTTCTTGTTGACCTAGTAAGATTCGCGCAGAAGAACTATCGGGGAAGAATTAGAAAGCTTAGGACGGTAGCTATAAGTATGGATGTATAATATAGGATTAATGTTAGTATATCAATTAAGAGGCAATATCTACATGGATACAGGTTACTATAATAATATTAATTTATTATTGTAAGAACAATAGATTACCACATTTTTGTCTATAACTCTTTAGTTTAATATATTAAGGTTAGGTTTAGATTTCAACCTTTAATTTTCCCAAACAGTAGTTTTTATTTTAGAGGTACATGATAAGAAATAAGAGCTGAATTAATGTATTTGATAGGAGGGCCGTCTAATATAATAGTCCTGATGGACGCATTCTAGGAGGTGAAGACGTGATATGTACTGATAGATTCGAGGTGAATGAAGAGATGATTTTTGGCACTGAAATTATTTTTGTGCTTTTTACCATAGTATTTCGACTAACTAACAAACGCTGTGCATAGTGAAGGCCAATAAATTAAATACTACTAAAAATGCGGCGAGAGTTTTTTCCTTGTATCCTAAATTATATTCAGAGTATAGCCGTTATTTTTTAAATATTAAAAATCTTATTTTCTACTTTCTACTAACTTCTAGCGCATCCAAGCAAACTCTTAATATTGTCTTTGGAAGATTTAAAGTTACTATTAAAGCTAAAGCTCTAAGGTTTTACTTCACCAGCGGGGGCTATTATTTCAAAGCTAATCCAGTTGACTTTCAAAGAAATTTCGTCAGTGCAAATTAAAAATTCTTCTAATTACTTATGCTGATATTAATTTCGATCTTTGCTTAAATTAGACTTGCTCAAAGATAAGCGGTTAAGTTCAACTCTAGAAAGATACTCTTATAAAATCTTGTGGTTGGAAGAATTACAGGTAAAGGTGAAACTGAATTCAGGCGGCAACTTTTTTTGTAAAACGGTTAGTGGGTAAAACGGTTGTCACTAAAAATGTCATTAAGTATATGTTAGATATGGGATAATAAGTGTTTTAAATGAAGCGCTTGTCCGACACCTCTCAGTCTGCTTCCGAAGCAAGGATATATAATCGGGTCTTAAAAAACAATAATTATAGTATAATTCGACCACACAGCCCGAGATTTATCTTAAAACTCGGGCAAAATGCTTTCTTCTTCGAGGGATGTATGACGCAATCTCTACGTTCAATATTTTTGTGGAGTGATAACTTTTCAATGGGTTATACTTTACGCGTCATATGAGTTGATCTATTTTCGTTAATATATCGGAGTTAAGGGGTGGAGAAAAAATTTTTAAAGCAACTATTTTATTGCATGAATAGAAAGGAACTGAGAAAGAGCTTCTCTTTCTATGTAGTATTTTGTGAAATTAAGCGGAAGAATCCGGCGGTTAATTTAGGAATAGATTAAGAATAATTCAAGCTTATCGAACACATTTTGACCCACAGCAAAAAAATGAAATTAAAATTTATAGTTTACATGAGCCGAAAATACTTTGCATAGCCAAAGGTAAAAAACATAAGAAGTATGAATTTAGTTTGAAAATTTTAATAGTGGCAGCTAAGATTTACGGCGTGACTGTAGCTACCAAAAAATTAACCAAAATTTTTACGGTGGCAACACACTTGAGAATACAATTAAACAAATGACTAGAATTTTAAACTATAACTTAGATTTAGAGATTTGTAGCTGAGGTTATTGAGGTCGAAAAACAATTAAAAGAATCTAAATATTAACACTAGAAGATCAAGGTAAAAAATCAATGAATCTAAAAAATAAAAAAATAGAAAAAGTAATAAATGAAGTAGTACATTAGAATCAGTTATCGGACAGCTCAAGTCAAAAATTCGAAGGCTTCAAATTTTTTTGAGAGGAACCTGAAGAAATAAAGTCAACGTCCGCATAGCGGTTGTCACCTTTAACTTCATGAAAGAGGTGCGGGAGGGGGAGGCAACTCTGTTTACAACTGATGATTTGGAGACGTTTAATTACGTTTTACGCCAATAAAATGCGCAGCACGTGAGTTGATGACTATTTTAAAACCTCTTTTAAGGAACGATTATATACTTCCTAAAATATTCTATAAAGATATTTTAATATAAATTCAAGTATATTTCGATAGACTAAATATAAAATATATCAAAATAGAAATCGCTACCCCCAAAATCCAATATTGGGTAAAAATGTTTCATGTGAAACATTGACTCAATTATATTAAGATATCAAAAATTGCTTATTTTGCTTATTTTAATCTATACTTCCATGAAGAGAGCGACTTTTGTAGGTTGCCTTTATATTTAATACGTCGCGGG
>LQAA01000003.1 GCA_001577715.1 Candidatus Adiutrix intracellularis
TTTTTGAGAGGAACCTTAAGAAATAAAGTTAACGTCCGCATAGCGGTTGTCACTTTTAACTTCATGAAAGAGGTGCGGGAGGGGGAGGCAACTCTGTTTACAACTGATGATTTGGAGACGTTTAATTACGTTTTACGCCAATAAAATGCGCAGCACTTGAGTTGAAACTATTTTAAAACCTCTT
The DNA here is from genome assembly GCA_001577715.1 of Candidatus Adiutrix intracellularis. Lineage (GTDB taxonomy): Bacteria > Desulfobacterota > Desulfarculia > Adiutricales > Adiutricaceae > Adiutrix > Adiutrix intracellularis. Next base: position 185 of record LQAA01000003.1, read on the forward strand.
TTAAGGAACGATTATATACTTCCTAAAATATTCTATAAAGATATTTTAATATAAATTCAAGTATATTTCGATAGACTAAATATAAAATATATCAAAATAGAAATCGCTACCCCCAAAATCCAATATTGGGTAAAAATGTTTCATGTGAAACATTGACTCAATTATATTAAGATATCAAAAATTGATTATTTTGCTTATTTTAATCTATACTTCCATGAAGAGAGCGACTTTCGTAGGTTGCCTTTATATTTAATACGTCGCGGGGTTCAATTTATGTCCTCGTGAATAAAATAAACAAGGCTATAGTCTTAAGCTATGGGTTGGGTACAGTTTTTGTAGGAATCCTGGCTTCAAAATTCGTGTTGGCGACAGCGATAAAATAAAACTAAGCTAACACTAACAGGAGCGGTTAGACAAAAACTGAGGTTAAAGGTTAGTTAAACGGAAAAATTATTGAAAACCAGGCTAGGCTCGGGGGCATTTTTTGCTGGGCTCAGGGCGGACTGGTCGTCGAACTAATTTAGATAGGTTGCGGCTAGAACGCGGTTGCTCCCCCCCCAGAATTGTTAGAAGCTAAATCGGAATTGGTTAGGCCTACCAGCCGCTTTAAACCGGTTTTTAAGTTGGTAGTTACGGCTAGAGCGAGAGTGTGTCGACCAGGTCCATTTTTTTGATTTTAGTAAAGCTGGTTGCTTATAGAGACCTTATCGGTCTCCAACCAAACTAAAAATGATGTTTAGGCCAGAGCGAAAAATTGACTAACTAGGGTCTTTCGGTTATTTTCTTCTTTTTAGGAAAGCTCCGGCCTGAGGTTAGAGACTGAGGTAGGTGAGACTCAGGTTAGGGGGTAGACCAGGTAGTCGGTGCTAAGTATGAAATATTTTCTAAAACCGCCGAGGTCTATTTTTAGGTTTACCCCCCCCAGTTCCTTGGCAAAAACCAGGCTAATTTTGGCCTAGAACTCTGAGTTTAGGGCTAAAATTGGATGGTGTTCATAATTAAAAAACGGCCGTAGCTCACAGATAGTCCATTTTTTTAACGCTTCGGGACTGAATTTTTCCGTACGGCCTTGACTGAAATTAAAGATGGTCTAAGAATTCGACTGATTAGCAGCTAGATCTAAACCCAGGTTTAAAAATTAAATGGATACGGCCGGCTGAACCTCAGATGGTGGTCAGATCGACTTGTTAACGTTCGGGGCTGGTCGCGTTTGCTGAAGTCAGTCTAAAGAACAGAGATAAAAGGGTAAAACTTGTAAAAGCGGGCGTGCTCAAGCGCCCAATCTCGCTCAGGCCCAGAGCGACCAGAGCTAGGTTCCGTCTAGATTGCCTTTTCCTATCGATTCGCTTTGTTGTTGTGGTGCAGTTTAAGCTTAACTCCGGGAGGAATGTAACAAACAACGTAGTGCAATAGAACTAGTTACCAGATATCTTAGATCAGATTTTTGAATGTTTCTAATTTTTTTAAAGAGTCCTGAGAAATGAAATCAAGGTCCTTATGGCTGCCGCCGCTTTTAACTTTGTGAAATGTATGCGCGAGACAAAGTCTTATTTGTAAAAAGTCTTATTTGTAAATGGTGGGTTTGAGACTTTACCCGCATTTTACACTAAGTAGAATTTCTAACGTTTGAGTTAATATCTGTTTAGGACACACTTTTTTAAGAATTGACTAAATATTTATTGAGTTATAGATTTTAGTGATTTTCTCGTCAGTATTATATCAGAGCAAGAGCATTAATTAAGAAAGGGAGCGACATATAGTATGTAAGTAGTCATAGTATTAGATATCTTAATATGAAACGATCTGCTTGTCGAAGGTGATGAAATTCGAAAAGAAGGAACTATTTTATGGAAATGTAGCGATAGAATCTCCAGCGGGCGGGCCGTTTTTATTAATCTTTGAATATTAACCGTTAATAATCAATAGATTGGCTGATAATTATCTCATTAAAGATCGGGAAGGTGGCCAGAATTAGAAGACCTGCATTTTAAACTTGCGAAGATCCGGGGGCAATGTTAAGGTTGTAAATTACGGGCCAACTGAACATCGCTTGTTGAAGTTATTTATGTGTGGAATTACTTAAGTATAGATTGTAATGAGGTTAGTAATTATGAGTAAGGCGGATAAAGAGCTTAAAGAAACGGCGACCGGCCGGAAAAAAGATAAAAATCCGACCTTGGAAGCGCGGGACAAGGCCTTAAATGCGGCGTTGGAGCAGATTGAAAAAGGCTTCGGCAAGGGTTCTATTATGAAGCTGGGTGAGCGAGAACAGGTGGATATTCCGGTCATCTCCACCGGTTCCCTAGCTCTCGATGCTGCCTTGGGCGTCGGGGGCTTCCCCCGTGGCCGTATTATTGAAGTCTATGGGCCTGAAAGTTCGGGTAAAACTACTTTGGCTCTCCACGGGGTGGCGGAAGTGCAGAAACAAAATAGTCTGGCTGGAGGCCCCGGTGTAGCTGCCTATATTGATGCCGAACACGCTTTGGATATTAGCTACGCCCGACGTTTGGGTGTTAATACCGATGAATTACTTATCAGCCAGCCTGATAACGGTGAGCAGGCTCTGGATATCGCCGAGATTCTGGTTCGCAGTGGTGCGGTGGAGCTTATCGTTATTGATTCCGTGGCCGCTCTGGTTCCGGCGGCCGAAATAGAAGGCGATATGGGTGATACTCATGTGGGCCTCCAGGCCCGCCTGATGAGTCAAGCCCTTCGCAAACTCACCGCCGCCATTCATCGGTCTATGGCTGCTGTTATCTTCATTAATCAGGTGCGTGCTAAAATAGGCGGTATAGGTTATGGGCCGACTGAGGTTACTACTGGTGGTAACGCCCTTAAATTTTACGCTACCCAACGCATTGAGATTCGCTTTAAAAGCAAAGTGATGGATGGGGAAAATCGTCTTGGTAATCTGGTCCGGGCCAAGGTAGTTAAAAATAAGCTGGCTCCTCCTTTCCGGGAAGTAGAGTTTGAGATAATCTTTGGGTGCGGAATTTCTAGGGAAGGTGAGCTTCTAGACATAGGTGTGGCCATGAACATTGTCGACAAAAGCGGCTCCTGGTATTCATTTAATGGTGAAAGATTGGGTCAGGGTAAGGAAAATGCCCGCCGTTTTTTGCAGGAAAATAGAGATATCGCTTTTGAAATAGAAACAAAGCTTCGTGGCGCTTATGGTCTCATCCCTGAAAAAATGGTTGAGGTCATAGAACCTCACGATGCTAGAATAGCCGGTGAAGCTTTGAGGGAAATTGGTGAATCGGCGATTAGTTAGTTTGTTTTCGGGAGGGAACTATTTTTATGAAGGCCAGTGAAGTCAGAAGTAAATTCTTGAATTACTTCGGTGACCGTGGGCACCGTCATATAACCTCCAGTCTTCTTGTCCCTCAGGATGATCCGACTCTCTTATTCGCCAATGCTGGCATGAACCAGTTTAAACGCCTTTTCACTGGCGAAGAAAAGCGCGACTACAACCGGGCTACTACCTCTCAGAAATGCGTGCGGGCCGGTGGCAAGCATAATGATCTGGAAAACGTTGGCTATACTACCCGGCACCATACTTTTTTTGAAATGCTGGGCAATTTTTCCTTTGGTGATTATTTTAAGGCCGAAGCCATTGCTTTCGCCTGGGAATTATTAACTCGGGAATATGGGTTGCCGGCGGATCGCCTTTATATTACTATCTATAGAGACGATGATGAAGCTTTTGATTTATGGCGAAAAGTAACTAGTTTTCCCGCCGGGCGTATCATCCGTTTGGGGGAAAAAGACAATTTCTGGTCCATGGGTAATACTGGCCCTTGCGGGTCTTGTAGCGAAATTCACATTGATCAGGGCTCCCATATCGGTTGCGGCCGTCCCGGTTGTGACCCTGAATGCGACTGCGATCGCTTTCTGGAATTATGGAACTTAGTTTTTATGCAGTTTGAACGCTTCCCTGATGGTTCCATGAAGCCTTTGCCCAAGCCTTCTATCGACACGGGTATGGGCCTAGAGCGTGTTTCGGCCATTTGCCAGGGAGTTGATTCTAATTTCGAAACTGATCTTTTTACACCGTTAATTAAAAAAATATCCACCTTGACTGACTGTCCTTATATTTATAAGAAGGAACTAAAACCCGGCGACGGGGGCTTCGCTTCCAACATCTCCACCCGGGTGCTGGCCGACCATGCCCGGGCCATAACTTTTTTAATCGGCGATGGGGTGCGGCCTGAAAATCTGGGGCGCGGTTACGTTCTACGTCGTATTTTGCGGCGGGCTGTGCGTCACGGGCGTCAGCTCGGCTTGAAAAAACCTTTTTTGGCAGAACTGACTGATGTTGTCATCACCAATATGCGGGAGACCTATCCCGATCTGGTAGATAATGGGACTTATATTAAACAGATTATCACCGCTGAGGAGGAACGCTTTGATGAAACTCTGGGCGCGGGTTTGGCAATGCTAAATGAAGCCATAAACGAGCTCGGTAAAAAAAATGGTCGAGTTATTGACGGCCGCTTGGCCTTTAAACTTTACGATACTTACGGCTTTCCCTTAGATTTAGTGGCCGATGTGGCTCGGGAGCATGGTCTTACAGTAGATGAACCAGTTTTTAACAAGGCTATGAGCGAACAGCGGATCCGTAGTCGTGCTTTCTGGAAGGGGGCGGCCGAAAAAAGTAATGATCGGGTGTCGGTTCTAGTTAATGAATTAACTGCCGAAGGGTTTATAACTGCCTTCACGGGTTATGATGCTCTGACCCTTGAGGAGCCTTTAGTTCTTTTAATTAAGGACGGCAAAAAAATGCAGACCGCTTCGCCGGGGGATCAAGTGGTTCTAATCTTTGCTGCGACTCCCTTTTACGCTTTTTCCGGCGGCCAGGTTGGGGATGTGGGAGAAATTCATTTTCCCGCCGGTCTAGTGGATGTCTATGATGTGCGGAAAGCGCCGGGATCAGGGGTTTTTCTCCATTTTGGGACTTTGACCGAAGGAATTGTGCAAGCTGGGGGGAAAGGTCGTTTAGTCGTCGACGAAGCCCATCGTCTGGCTACGGCCCGCAATCATAGCGCCACTCATTTACTCCATAAGGCTCTGCGGGTTCTTTTAGGTGAACAGGCGCGTCAGGCCGGTTCTTTGGTAGCCTATGACCGGCTCCGGTTTGACTTTACTCATTCTGCGGCTGTAAGCCCTGAGGAGATTGAAAATCTGGAAAAACTGGTGAACGCGGCCATCAGTTACGATCTGCAGGTAGGGATCGAGGTGAATAGTCGGGATAAGGCTGTTAAAACCGGGGCCATTGCTCTTTTTGAAGAACGCTATGGGGAAAAAGTGCGAGTGGTTTCCATAGGAGATTATTCTAAAGAACTGTGCGGAGGCACTCATGTAAATCGGACCGGGGAGATTGGGGCTTTTGTTATCGTTGGAGAAAGCGCGGTGGCCGCCGGGGTGCGGCGTTTCGATGCCTTAACTGGTGAGGCTGCTTTAGACTATTTCCAACGCCAGCGTCGTCAGCTGGCGAAAATCAGTGGCGTTATGAAAGCTAAGCCTGAAGAATTAGCGGAGCGCCTGGTCAAACTACAGGCTCGGGTCCGGGAACTAGAAAAAAGTAGCGATCGACCCTCCGGAGTTAGGGTGGCTGAATTAGCCGATCAGGCGGTGGACCGGGGTGGTTTTAGGTTTCTAGCTGCTGAGGTTGAAGCTACCGACCCCAAAGCCCTGCGCCTTTTGGCTGATGAACTTAAAGACCGCTTAGGGGTAACGGCTTTGATTGGTCTGGCCGCTAAAACCGTCGAAGGCAAGGCTATGCTTTTAGTTTTGGTTGGTTCCGGCTTAACCGGACGTTTTAAAGCTGGAGAACTAGTGGGCCAGATGGCGGTTCTGGTGGGCGGACGTGGTGGTGGTCGTGATGACTTAGCTCAGGCGGGCGGCCCTGCGGCTGAGGGCCTGGGAGCGGCTCTAGAACTTTTAACCACGATGGTATCCTAATCTTAAAATTAACTTGAAAATGGAAGGGAGCGGCGATTATGAGAGTGGGAAAATATTTTTGGCTGGGGCTAGTTCTGTTTCTGTTTCTAGCGACGACGGCGGCGGCGGATGAACTAGCGATCGTTAAATTGCAGCAGCCGATTTTTTCTAAAGGGAAAACGGTGTTGGAGGCGCTGCGAGATCGTCATTCCGAGCGGGTATACGGTGCGGGCGAATTGAGTCGTCAGGAACTTTCTGAAATTCTTTGGGCCGCCGGTGGTATTAACCGCCGGAAAATGGAAGAAGGTGGGGTGGGCCGTACCGCTCCTTCCAGCTTTAATTCTCAGCCTATTGATATTTATGCCTTTACTCAGGCGGCCGTTTATAAATATGATCCCCAGGGGCACCAGCTTATCCCAATTCTTAGCGGCGACCACCGGGCGGCCGCCGGCAAACAGCAATATGTAGCTACTGCTCCGCTAAATCTGGTGTATGTGGTCGATCTGACGAAATTACATGGTGAATCTGATGAAGAAAAAAAGATAGCTGCCGGTATGGACGTAGGCCATAATTCTGAAAATGTTTATCTTTATGGCGCTTCGGCTGGACTGAACGTTATCGCTCGTAGTTCTATGGATCCCGAGAGTCTTCGATATCTTCTGAAGCTTGGTGATTCTTTTTTACCTCTATTGGGTCAAACCGTTGGGCTGGCTACGAGCCGGAAATAGAATCAGCTGGTTGGGTTTTTCCTAGGCTTGTTGGATTTTTCTTGTTAGGGCCGACCGCTGGTTTTATCAAAAAACTGGCGGGCGGCCTTCATAGCTTTAAGAGAACGTCCGAGCTGGTGCTCAGCCAATTTTTCAAAGAACAGTTCGGCCTCGGCTAGGTCATTGACCGTTAGAAGCGGGAGCTTGGTGTCCTTTCCCTGCGGCTGTAGATGATTTAAAATAGCTGGAGAAACTAGGCGGCAGTTGGGACGGAGTGGAGCCTGTTTCAGACAAAGTGGACAATAAAGCCCCCCCGCTTCCGGGTCCCAGTGCCAATCAGTGGCCGTCCCGGCGGTTTTTGTCCCGCAAATGAGGCAGTCGGAGAAAGCTGAGCCGAAGCCGGCTAGTTCCATATATTTAGCCACGAAATCTAGCGACATCAGTCGGGCGGCTTCATCGCTGGAACAACGGGCCAGCCGACCTAGATGGTGTACCAGAAGTCGAAAACTTTCAGGGGCGGGATTAAAGGGAGTTTCAAAGCTTCGGGCCAGTTCCAGGGCAAAGGCGGCTAGACTTTGCCGCACTGGATCGGCCGGCAGGCGGGGGGATTTAAGGTTTTCTTCGCCGTTTTCCACGAAGGCTAGAGTGGCCTGAGGTTTAAGGGTAAAGTTATACCAGGCTGAAACTCCCGGGGATAAAAGCCCCCCCCCGAAACGTCGGAGACTGCGCCGCCCGTAACGGGCCAGGGCCTTTAAAAGGCCCAGCTCTCGAGTTAAAAAGGTGACAATAAGGTCAGCTTCACCGTAATCGATTCTAGCCAGCACCACCGCCGCTAGACGTCTCTTGCTTCCCGTTTGCTCCGGATTGGTCATCTTCGTCGTATCTTGCCTCCGGTGGAACCCTCATTATGGGGAGTTCGGGAAAATTAAGTTGAAAAAAAGTATCGAATACCGTATAACTTAAAAGGTTAGGCGCACTAAAGATTTCGAAATGTGCTGCGGCGAAACTGGCAGTATCTTTGTGACTAAAAGACCCGCCGGGGAATCCGGTAGAGAGGCCGATTTGGGCAATTATTCCAAGAATATTATCATCTGGGCTATGATCGGTATAGCCGTTTTCGGGGCTATGAATTTTTTTAAATCGGTTGAGCCCGCTAATAAAAGAACTTATTCCGATATTTGGCAGGCCGTATCCGATAACCGAGTCACTGAGGTCTCGTTGACTGATTCGGAAATTGTAGCGCAACTGAATGACGGCCGCAAGTGGATGGCCACTTATAATTATTATGATCAGGAACTCCTGCCTCTTTTACGGGCTAAGGGAGTTATCGTTAACATGCTGCCCCAGACTTCCTCGTTCTGGTTAAGTTTAGGTGGGGCTCTTTTACAGATTATTTTTTTAGTGGCGGTTTGGATGTTTTTTCTGCGCCAGATGCAGGGCGGCGGTAAGGCCATGACCTTCGCCAAAAGCCGGGCCCGGCTTTTGTCGGAGGAACAGAAAAAAGTGACTTTCGCCGATGTGGCTGGTATAGATGAGGCCAAAGCTGAACTGTCGGAGATCGTCGACTTTTTAAAAGAGCCTAAAAAATTTGTCCGCCTTGGTGGTCGCATTCCCAAAGGGGTTCTTCTCATGGGTTCGCCCGGTACGGGTAAGACCCTTTTGGCTAGGGCCATTGCTGGGGAAGCCGGCGTGCCATTTTTTTCCATCAGCGGCTCTGATTTCGTGGAAATGTTTGTGGGTGTCGGGGCCTCTAGGGTCAGGGATATGTTTTTGCAGGGTAAAAAAGCTGCTCCTTGTATCATGTTTATTGATGAAATAGACGCCGTGGGCCGTCATCGAGGCGCGGGACTGGGCGGCGGCCATGACGAGCGGGAACAGACCTTAAATCAGCTTTTGGTTGAAATGGATGGCTTTGAGTCTAATGACAGCCTGATCCTCATTGCCGCTACTAATCGACCTGATGTACTAGATCCGGCCCTCCTGCGGCCTGGCCGCTTTGACCGTGAAGTGGTTGTGCCGGTGCCAGACATCAAGGGTCGCGAACAGATTCTGGTGGTTCATAGCCGCCGCGTTCCTATGGCCACCGACGTTAACCTAGCGGTGGTAGCTAGAGGGACTCCGGGCTTTTCTGGGGCTGACTTGGAAAATCTCATTAATGAAGCGGCTCTTCTGGCCGCCCGAGCTGACAAGGAAAAAGTGGAAGCCGCCGATATGGATGCAGCTCGTGATAAGATGATGATGGGTGTGGAGCGTAAGAGCTTGATCATGAGTGAGGAAGAAAAACGCACCACTGCCTGGCACGAGGCTGGACATACTCTCATTTCAGTGCTAGAACCTGGGCTGGATCCTTTGCATAAGGTCAGTATTATTCCTCGGGGTCGAGCGCTAGGAGTAACGGTTTCATTACCGATCGAAGATCGTTATACCTATAACCGTAATTATTTTAAAGCTAAGCTGGTGATGCTTTTGGGCGGTCGAGTGGCGGAGGAGGTCGCTTTAAAACAGATGACCACCGGGGCTGGCAATGATATTGAAAGGGCCTCAGAAATAGCGCGCAATATGGTTTGCAAGTGGGGTATGACTGAGGCCCTGGGCCCTCAGACGTTTGGTAAAAAAGAGGAACAGATTTTCCTAGGCCGAGAAATCGCTCAGCGTAGCGAGTATTCAGAAGCTACAGCTCAGCGCATTGACCAGGAAATATCAGATTTGGTACGTTCCGCTCATATCCGGGCCACTGAAATTATCACTCGGAATCTGGAAACTCTGACCGTTTTGGCTGAGAGACTTTTGGAAAAAGAGACTATTGATTCTCAGGAAGTTCTGGATATTTGTGAAAATGTTCTGAAGGCGGAGGGCCTCAAACGTTCAGTTAACTCGAATTCGAAGACAGATAAAAAAGCAACTTCGGCGGAACCGGAAGATAGGCCTGAAGAAAGCGTGGTCTTGCAAGATCAGGCCCCGGAAAGTCCCGGGTCTAAACCGTTAAAATAAGGGTTTTATGACTAGCTTCAATATTAATTATCCTTCCCCAGCCGCCCCGGTGATGGAATCTTGGCCTGACTTTCTGTCTTGGCGGACTAAGGTCGGAGAGTGGACTTTAAATTTTGCTCGACCGCTTATTATGAGCATTATCAATCTGACCCCTGATTCTTTTTCTGACGGCGGCCGTTTCCGCCGCCCGGAGGAAGCGGTGGAAGCGGCCCTGGTTGAGGAGGCCGAAGGGGCCGACCTTTTCGATTTGGGCGCTGAGTCAACCCGCCCCGGCTCAAAGCAGGTGTCCGAAGCAGAGGAATGGGCACGGTTGGAGCCGGTTTTAACGGTTCTAGCTAAAAAGACGAGATTGCCTATTTCCGTTGATACTTACAAAGCCGTGGTGGCTGAAAAAGCCATTGCGGCCGGGGCAGCTATTATTAATGATATTTACGCCGGACGCAAAGACCCGCGTATTCTGGATGTGGCCGCCGGCCAGCGGGTGCCGATTATTTTGATGCATATGCAGGGCAACCCGGAAACCATGCAGATCGAACCTCACTACGATGATGTGGTGACTGAAATTAATAATTTTTTACTGGAAAGAGCTAGGGCTGCCGAAGTGGCCGGGGTGCCCCGGGAGCTGATCTGGTTGGATCCGGGGGTAGGTTTCGGTAAGACTGTGGAACATAATCTTTCTATTATCAGGCATTTCGACCGGATCATTCCCCGGGGTTACCGCCGAGTTATGGCGTTGTCTCGTAAAGGGTTTTTTGGGAAAGTTCTTGGGAATCTACCGCTTTTAAAGCGCGAGGTGGTTACTGCTGCCGCCGATGCCATTGCTGTTCTGAAGGGGGCTGAAATTATTCGAGTTCACCGGGCCACACCCAATCGAGAGGCTGTGGATCTGGCCCGGGCTATATTTTTGGCTCCTTAACTCGTCTATCGAGGAAACGTCGTTTGTTTAGCATCTCAACCATATTTGGTGCTATTAAATCTATGCGCTGGGAAGATATCGCCGATATCTTTCTGGTTGGGCTGCTGATCTATTACGTTATCCGGTTAGTTCGGGGAACTCGTAGTGGCCAGGTCTTTCTTGGCTTAGGGTTGGTTATGGTTACTTATCTTATGGCCAACCGCTTTGAGTTTCTAACCCTTCGTTATCTGATTTCTTCTTTTGCCGGCAACCTTATTGTAGTTATAGTTGTTCTTTTTTCTTCCGATATTCGCCGGGGATTGGCCCGCATAGCTCGCTTTTCCATTACTCGTACTAACTCTCAATTGCTGGATGCGATTAATGAAGTGGTACGGGCCGCCTTCTTTATGGCCGAAAAGCGTATCGGGGCTTTGATTGCCTTTGAACAAGGGGTGAACCTGGGTGAATATACAGAAACCGGCGGCCTGATTGGAGCTATAGTTTCTGATCGTCTCCTATTGGCTCTATTTCATACCTCTTCACCTCTACATGATGGTGCGGTTATTATTCAGGATGGTCGATTGGCTGCGGCTGGCTGTTTTCTGCCCCTACTTCCCTCCGAAGACAATGTCAGTCGCTTTTTCGGCACCAGGCATCGGGCGGCTATCGGCCTATCTCGGGAAACAGATGCTCTGGTAGTTGTGGTTTCCGAGGAAAGGGGGTTAGTCTCTTTAGTTAAAGACGGTGAGGTGGTGGTTATGATGGGTGCGGCTAATTTGCGTGACCGTCTTTTATCTCAGCTGAGCTTGGTCACTAAAAAGAACCAAGGGAAGTCGAGGGTCGGGTGAGCGGCAAAATATCTTCTTTTGTGGTTTCGTTGATTCTTTCGTTTTGTCTGTGGCTAACTTTGGTCGGCGAGGACACCACTGCTTTGGAAGTGCCTCTGCAACTAGAGCTGACTAATCTGCCAGAAGCCCTGATCGTCACTTCTGAAGTGCCTCGGGAAATAACCTGTCGTATTTTGGCCAATACTGCCCAGGTTCGTTTTTTAACCGACCGCAAGTTGAAGCTACCCCTGGATGTTTCTTCATCTCGAGAAGGCTATAATGCCTTTCCACTTACGTCCGATTCTCTGAACTTGCCTTGGGGGGTTCAGGTAAGCGAACTTTCCCCGTCGCTAATCGAATTTGAGGCGCTACGTCGAGTCGAAAAAAAGCTTGATTTAGAGCCCGTCATAGTGGGTACTCCCGGCCCTGGCTACCAGTTTAAAAGTGTTGTCCTAACCCCGGATCAAGTTGTTATTAAAGGGCCTAAAGAGCTTATCAATAAGATAAATAATTTATATACTACCCCCATTTCCGTGGAAAATATGACTCATTCAATCTTTTTAGTGACTACGGTCGCTTTGCCTGAACTTGATCAGAAACTGATTGATTTTTCACCTAAGGAAATACAGGTTGCCCTTGAAGTAGACGCTGTGTATACCACGGCCTCCTTTTCCAAATTACCCATTAAAATAGAGTTAAAAAACGACGGCCCTTCACCTTCTTTTTTTGACATCTCGCCTACCCAGGTAACTATTTCGGTCTCCTGGCCCTTATCTCGTAGTCAGTCCGTTAAGGCCGAAGAAATCCGGCCCCGGGTCTTTATCGACTGGGCTAGCTTTCAGCAGGAGAACTGCCTGTCTCTACCGGTGATAGTTGTGCCTCCTGAGGGGGTTAACGTAACCGCTATAAGCCCGGCGAATGTTACAGTGACTTATAAGCCTGAAAAATCGGGTGAAAGGTCTAAAAAATGACAGCAGTCTGTCGCCACCTCTTTGGCACTGATGGTATCCGCGGTGTAGTTAACCAGTATCCAATGACCGCCGAATTTGCTTTGGCTCTGGGCCGAGCCGTAGCTCACTATCTGCGGGAAATAAAAAAAGCTCGTTGTCCTAGAGTGGTGGTGGGTAAAGATACTCGTCGATCGGGTTATATGTTGGAAGAAGCATTGACCTCGGGTTTCCTGAGTCAGGGGGCCGATGTCTTTCTGGCTGGACCTTTGCCTACGCCTGGTTTAGCTTTCCTCACCACCAGCCTTCGGGCTGATGCTGGGGTGGTTATTAGTGCTTCTCATAACCCTTATTATGATAACGGGATTAAGATTTTTGCCGCCGATGGCTTCAAGCTACCCGATGAAATAGAGGCCCGCTTGGAACAATATCTGAGTGATCCTTCGCTTCTGGACCGGTACCGTCCTCGGTCCGATGGAGTGGGGCGGGCCGAACGAGTGGATGACGCCGTAGGTCGCTATGTAGTTTTTCTTAAAAGTACTTTTCCCCGCTATTTAAATTTAGAAGGCTTAACTTTGGTTCTGGACTGCGCCCATGGGGCAGCGTACCGTACGGCGCCTATGGTTTTTGAGGAATTGGGGGCCAAGATTCATTTGATCGGGACTAATCCGGACGGCGTTAATATTAACCTCGGGGTGGGATCGCTTCAGCCGGAACTGTGTATTAAAAAGGTTCTCGAAACTGGAGCCGATCTAGGGCTAGCCTTGGACGGTGATGCAGATCGGGTAATCTTTGTTGACGGCCGGGGTCAAGTGGTGGACGGTGACCAAATCATGAATATCTGTGCCCGGCGCTTAGCCCGGGTCGGTCGACTAAACCAGAATACTATGGTCGCTACTATAATGAGTAACATGGGTCTGGAAATAGCTCTGGCCCAGGTGGGTATCAATCTGATCCGAACTAGGGTGGGCGACCGCTATGTGGTTGAGCGTATGCGCCAGGACGGACTCAATTTTGGTGGCGAACAATCCGGCCATCTTATTTTTCTGGATTATGGCACCACTGGCGACGGTATCTTGGCCGCTTTGCAAATAATTTTGACTATAAAAGAAGAAGGTTGGTCTCTAGCCGATCTAGCCGCTTTGATGGAACCCTTACCCCAGGTTCTTCTTAATGTTAAGGCTACCCTGCCCAAAGAAGTTGAAAGTAACCCGGTTATCGTTGAACAGGTGGCTAGGCTTACTTGCCGTCTCGGTCGGCGTGGTCGGGTTATCTTGCGGCCCTCTGGTACCGAATCTGTAGTCCGCATCATGATTGAGGGCGATAATTTAGATGAAATAACCACTCTAGCCGAGGAGACTGCCGATCTGGTGGCCGCCGAATTGGGTGGTTGATCCCTTTCTTGTTAAGGACAAATTTATGCTCTTTACTTTGGATATTGGAAATACCAATATGAATTGTGGCCTGTGGTTGGGCGATGAGCTTAAGGCTGATTGGCGCCTTTCCACCCGTCGCGAATCAACTTTGGATGAGTTAGGTCTGGCCATCGGGGGGGTGCTGAACGCCGCTGGATTCGATTTCCGATCCATAAGCGGGTTCATTATTGCTAGCGTAGTCCCACCTATGCGCCCGGCATTGGAGCGTTTCGGGGCTAAATATGTTAAGCAGCGACCTATTTTTTTAGAAGCCCATCGGCAGACTCTTTTATCTCTGCGCTATCTGAACCCTATAGAAATGGGCGCCGACCGGGTAGCTGTCTCTATTGCCGCTTATCGCCGGGTCCGAACCCGGGTTATAGTTGTGGATCTCGGTACGGCTACAACGTTCGATTGTATTTCTGAAGATGGCGAACATCTAGGCGGAGCTATCGCCCCGGGTCTTCGGCTCTCCGCTGAGGCTCTTTTTCAGAAGACTTGTCGTCTTCCTCGCTTGGAACTCTTTGACCTTCCAGATCGGATTATAACTCAGGATACCATATCTAATCTTAATGTCGGCCTAATTTACGGGTATGTTTCTTTAGTTGATGGCCTGGTGACCCGGATTAAAAAGGAATTGGGTCCGGCTAAGGTTTTGGCTACTGGCGGTCTAGCTACCCTTATCGCTTCCGAATCCACTCAAATTGAAGAGGTTTTACCTGATTTGACTTTGGAAGGTTTAAAAATAGTTTACAATGAGATGGCCTGGCGTTGAAAGATGAGTGGCAAGCTTTGTTGGAGCGGTGAGGCCGGCCCCGGGTTGGTCTGGCCGACCGCGCCCGAGCCGGGGCGGAAATGGGGTCTTTTTGCCCCGGCTCACCATTTTGAGGCCGAGGAATTTGCGCGGGCTCGTTTGGTGTTGACGAGCTGGGGGGTGGAGACTAGTTGGCCGAAAAATATTTTTCGCCGTCAGCGCTATTTGGCCGGAAGTGACCAGTTCCGGCTAGATTTTATGGATCGGCTGATGATGGATCCGGAAGTAGCCGGGTTGTTGGCTGTGCGTGGCGGTTCGGGTTGCCAGCGACTTTTACCGCTTCTGGCTAATCGCTGGACCGCTTGGCCCACAAAACCTATTATCGGTTTTTCTGATTTAACTGCGCTTCACTTGGGCCGTTTAGCTGCGGTTGGAGTCATAGGATATCACGGACCCATGCTGATTTCTTTAGGTAAAATTAACCCGGCTGATTTGGTCGACACTTGCAGTCAGGCCGATTTGCGGTGGGCTCTTAGGAGGGTACCGTTTGCGGGCGGCTGGACTTTTCAAGACCGGGATGTTTTAAAGCCTGGCCGGGCTCGAGGGCCGCTTTTGGGTGGTAATCTAACTTTGCTCATCCACCTTCTAACTAGTCCTTGGCTGCCTGACTTTACTGGGGCTATTTTGCTGGTGGAAGATGCCGATGAATATGCCTATCGGCTGGATCGCCTTCTGATTTCGCTGAGACAAAGCTATCTTTGGTTGCGGCTTTCTGGGTTAGTTTTCGGCCGCTTTATTCGGTGCGGTTCTCCGGCTTTGGTGCGGGATCTTTTAAAAGAGGCAGCCGAAGATTTTTCCGGCCCGGTTTTAATGAATGCGCCTGTTAGTCATGGCGGCTGCAATCGTCTTTTCCCTCTAGGGGCTTTAGCTGTTTTGACCGCTATTTAAAAAGCGAGTCAGTCGTTCTATTTTTTATAAAATTGTTCATTATTAATTTGACCTTTTTATGCTAGAGGAGAGAGGACGGAAAAGATGATCGGCGAAATTGAAGCCAGACGGGAAAAAAAACCGGGCGACCAGGTTTTGATAGCTTTAATTTGTTTTTTTTCTTTTACGGCTATTTCCGGTCTAGCTCAGGCTCAGGCTCCTCTGGATGTTCTACAGGCGCAGGCCCAGTTACGATTGCCCACCCAGGCTCTGCTGAATCAGGGGGCTGAACTGACTTATGGGTCGGCTTTTCAGTCCCCGGTTGGATCGGGTGGGGGTAATCAGATTTTAGCCTTCGGTGGGCTGGTCGGCGCTAGGAATAAATATGATGTGGTGGGCGAGATAGATGTTCGAGGCGTCTTATTCTTAACTGGGTTGGGCCGGCGCTTCACAGTGGATGATTCGCCCATCGATAGCTTCACTCTCGGGCTTTTTGTCGAAGGCGGATCCGGTAGTTACGACATTAATGTATCTCCAGTTACTTTGGGGGAAATACAGTCCAGCGGCAATAGCCGTTATGTGGGCGGAGGCTTTTTGACCCGAACGGAATTTCATAATGGGGCCTTTATGGAAATATCTTGTCGGACAGGCCAGGCTAAAACTGAAATTAACGTTTCGCCGGTGGTGCCATCGGCTCTTTTCTGGTCCAACCCTTATTTCGGTGCTGTTGGCGGAGTGGGTTATTTACTCGACTTGAGTGAAATGATTAATTTGAATCTTTATACCCGAATGCTTTGGTCACATCAAAAAAGCCAGGTCGTGGGCGCAGTTTTTCAGTTTGATGAATTAAATTCCATTTTTCAATTTGATGAATTAAATTCCACCAGAACTCATCTAGGTGGCCGGTTTAATTTTGAGGCTACCGATTGCTTAAAAATTTACACTGGAGCGGTCTGGGAGCATGAATTTAACGGTCGACAGGATTTTAAACTTGAAGGAATTTATGCAGTTAACCCCCCTGACTTCGGGGGTGACAGTTTGCTAAGCGAAGCGGGTCTAATTTTTAGATCGGCTCCGGACAGTGGTTTTTCCGCTCAGGTGGGAGTAGGCGCTTCTTTAGGCGTCCGCCAGAGTCTCACCGGCGGATTACGCCTGAGGTACGAATTTTTTTAACCACTTTACGATCCTGAATTCCACTTTTTTCTTCAACCGGGTTTAGTCTGGTTTTAGTCGCTGTAAAATCATTATAACTGTAATGGTAAAGGCTGTCATACCTCTCTCGTTAGTAGATGAGTCTCGGATGTATTCTTGTTTTCTAAATAGATATAATTTTGCGGGGGGGCATATCCGGCTGAGTTTTTGCACTGGAGCTAATTTGTGCTTTCTACCATAGTATTTTGATTAACCAATAATCGTTGCGCATGGTGAAGGCTAACAAAATAAATACTACTAAAAGTGCAGCGAGAGTTTCTTTCTTATGTTTGAAATTATATTTCAGAGTATAACCGTTATTTTTTGAACCATTAAAAATCTTATTTTCTATTGTTCACTAACTTTCAGTGCATCTAAGCAAGCTCTTAATATTATCTTTGTTAGAAAGATACTCTTGTACAATTTTGTAGGTGGAAAGAATATAAGTAAAGATGAAGTTGAACTCAGGCGACAATTTTTTTCATAACTCGGCTAGTAGGTATAAAAGTCGTCACTCTAAAAAGATAGAGCGCAATTTTTTGACTTTTGAAGTCTGCTTATTCAGCTAGCGTAAAGTGGCTTTTTATTTGTAGTCTTGTTTCTTATCCCCGTCCAGCGAGGTTATAATTTCTGGGGCCAGGGGGAGAATTATATTTTAGCCTGGCGTGACAATAACGGTTCCCAAGAATATATAAAAATACTTTAAACTAATATATTTTATAAGAATTAAATTACTGAGGTTAATCCAGAGCAGTTAAAAATCTGTCGTTTAATTATTTAAAGGGCTTCAGGATATCTATCAGACGCAAGTTAAAAATAATATTAAAAATTACCGAGTTAAAATGAGTGGTTGGAAATTAATCCAGCATCTGGCGGATATAGTTATTCAAACATATGTTAGATATAAAAAAATAATTATTTTAACCGAAATACTTGCTTAACGGGCGCTTCTTCGGCCTTCTCACGTAGTAAGAATATATATTTATTCAAAGACCTCGTGAATATAATTTAACATAAATTCAAGTATGTTCCGATAAACTTAATACAAAATATGCTAAAATAAGAATAGCTACCACTACCCTGAATAGCTTGATTTTACGGAAAGACGGTGTTATTCTTAATTGTTATATTCTAAACTATTAAGTTTATGCACGAGGAAATCCATGCGGAATGTTTTGGTTACCATTCTAGGGCGGGATCGTCCCGGTATCATTCATCAGGTTAGTCGGGTTCTAGCTGATTTTAAACTGAATGTCATCGAAGTCAGCCAGACCACCCTGTTGGGTGAATTTGCGGGCCTTTTTTCGTGCACCTTGTCTTCGGAGATAAACCTGATTGATTTGACCCAGCTTTTGGATCAGAAGTTGGAAAGCAGCGGACTAACCCAATTGGTTCGGGAAGTGGGTGCTGTTCCTGAAGATCAGGTCGAGGTTACGACCGAATCTTATGTAGTCACGGTGCGGGGGCAGGGCCGGCCGGAACTAATTCCAGAAATATCCGGGGTTCTTTCCAGTTTTGAAGTCAATATCGATACTCTGAGAGCCATTTCCCTACCAACGGTTCCATATCATCCGGGTCAGCGGATAGTGATGTTTTTTGAGCTTTCCGTCCCCCGAGAGACTAATCAGGCTGCTCTGCGTGAAGCTCTGAAACTAGCCGCCAAAGGTCTAGGTATGGAAATGAGCCTTCAACACCGCAACATCTTCGAAGCCATTCATCGTTTGTAAAAACGCCTTCAGGATAGAATCGACAATGCTCACCGATCGCGAAGTTATTAGCACTTTGGAGATGTTGAAAAACGAACATCTAAATGTCCGCTCTATCACGCTAGGGCTATCTCTGATGGATTGCGTTTCCGACGATTTAAACCGCCTAACCGCTAAAATAATAAAAAAAATAATAACTCATGCGGAAGATTTAGTTAAAGTCTGTGACCGAGTCGGGAGTAAGTACGGTATTCCTGTAGTCAATAAGCGCCTGGCTGTTTCCCCTATGAGCGCTTTAGCTAGCTCCTTTAACTCTGATCAGATGGTTAAGGTGGCCTTGGCTCTAGATCGGGCGGGCGAGGCGGTGGGAGTCGATTTTGTTGGCGGATTCGGGGCACTAGTGGAAAAGGGTTTTTCCAAGGGCGACATGGCTCTAATCCAAGCTATTCCTCAAGCTCTAGCTGAAACTAAGCGGGTTTGCTCGTCGGTTAATGTGGCTTCAAGCCGTGACGGTATTAATATGGACGCCGTAGCTCTCATGGGCGAAATTATTAAGCGGACGGCTGAGGCCACTTGCGATATTGAGGCTTTGGGCTGCGCTAAATTAGTGACCTTCGCTAATATCCCACCGGACATGCCCTTTATGGCCGGGGCTTATCAGGGCTTGGGTGAACCTGACGCTGTCATTAATGTAGGGGTTTCCGGCCCTGGGGTTGTAAAAAAGGCTTTAGATCGGGTTATGGCTCAGGACCCCCGACCCAAATTCGATCAGATTAGCGAAACCATTAAGCGAACCGCTTACAAGGTCACTCGGGTAGGTGAACTATTAGGACGAGAAGTAGCGGCGGCCCTGAATCTACCTTTCGGGGTAGTGGATCTATCACTGGCCCCCACGCCTCAGGTGGGCGATTCGGTTGGAGAAATATTCCAAACTCTGGGTCTTAAAGCTATCGGGACACCCGGGTCCACGGCTATTCTGGCCCTACTTAATGATGCCATCAAAAAAGGAGGCGCTTTCGCCTCCGGCCATGTAGGGGGGCTGTCGGGGGCGTTCATTCCAGTTTCGGAAGATTTGGGTATAGGCCAGGCCGTGGTAGATGGTTATTTGAACTTGGAAAAACTGGAAGCTTTAACGGCTGTCTGTTCGGTGGGCTTAGATATGGTAGCCGTGCCCGGCGACACCACAGCCGCGACTCTTTCCGCTCTTATTGCTGATGAAATGGCCATCGGCATGATCAACCATAAAACCACAGCGGTACGGGTCATCCCTGTACCCGGGAAAAAAGCTGGGGATAAGGTTCACTTCGGTGGCCTTTTGGGCTGGGCTGAAATTATGGTCGTGGCCGATTATATTGAAGCTGCGGCCTTTATCGGCCTGGGCGGTCGCATTCCGGCCCCCATTCATAGTTTAAAAAATTGAGTAGCGAGCCAAAAGGGAAGAGTGGATGCATTACAATTTTGATGAAATCATTGATCGTAGCCAAAATTTCAGCGTCAAATATGATGAACGCTGGAAGAAGTTTGGTACTCAAGATGTAATTCCTTTGTGGTTGGCCGATATGGATTTTAAAACAGCCCAGCCGATCATTAATGCCTTAATTACCCGGGCTGCCCAGGGTATTTTCGGCTATGTCTCAAAACCAGCCAGCTATTTAGAGGCTTACAGCCAGTGGCAGTCCCGTCGTCATGGCTGGGACGTCAGTCCCGACTTAATGAGCTTCTGCCCTGGGGTGGTACCAGCCTTAGCGGCTCTGATTCAGCAATTTTCAGAACCCGGCGACGAAATTATGATTCAGACGCCAGGTTATCCAGAATTCGATGAGGTTATTCGGGCTTGGGGGCGTAAAACTTTGGCCGTTCCATTAGCGGAAGATCGGGGTCGGTACACGGTTGATTTTGGTAAAATGGCCGAAACCTTAAAGCGCCGCCCCAGTTTTTTTATCCTTTGTAGTCCTCACAACCCTGTGGGTCGGGTCTGGACTAGTGAGGAATTAACCGAGATGCTGAGATTTTGTCTAGAAGCTGGGGTTCTTCTTATTTCCGATGAAATCCATTCCGACTTGGTATTTAAGGGGTATCGTCACATCCCCACCGCTAGCCTTTCACCCGAAGCGGCCGAGATTACCATTACCTGCCTTTCTACCACCAAAACCTTCAACTTGGCTGGGTTGCAGGCCTCCACTACAGTCTTCCCTAATTATAAGTATAAAGAGCGTTTTGACTACTGGTGGCGGAATATGGATATTCACCGTAATAACTGCTTTAGCCTGGTGGCCATGGAAGCGGCCTTACGCCACGGTGAAGAATGGCTAACCCAACTGTTGAGCTATCTGGAAGGTAATTTAGACTTTATCCGTGACTATTGCGCCAAAAATATTCTTCAGATCAAACCTAATCGGCCAGAAGGTACTTACCTAGTCTGGCTAGACTGTCGAGCTCTAGGCTTGAATGACACTAAGCTATCTCAGTTTATGGTGAAAAAAGCTGGCCTGGGTCTAAACAACGGCCTTGCTTTCGGCCTTGGCGGCGAGGGTTTCATGCGCCTTAATGCTGCCTGCCCCAGAAGTCTTCTAGCCCAGGCCCTGGCTCAACTTAAAGCGGCGGTAGCCGAGTTACCCAGTTAACTGTAAAGGTCTAAAAACAGGACTATACGAGAACTATTTTATTAACTATTTTAAAATAAAAAATATCCATCCCTTAATGAAATAAAGGAAGGCCGACGGTTTATTCTTCAAAAAATATATTGTAATTTAGTCTATTTTTTATTTGTATTAACTTCGGTAATAGCTGGTTTATCTAGCTGGCTTGAGGAGGCTGATGATATTTAGGTAAAGTTTAAATAGTGGGGATAACTATTTTTTTAGGTTAGCTGCCGTCAGTTAATATTTCTCAGCTCCCTGCGATTTAGCGCAATTATTATTAGTTTCTAAATAAACGTATCTTTAGTCCCTCACGCTTACGTATAAGGGTAATTGTTTTTTTCGTCGATCGGTTGTTATATTTTTACTATTTTTTTCTTTTAGACTCCTTTTTCTCTTCCCTATTCAGTATTTCTACCAGCGAATTACTCCGCCGTAAAGTCTAAACTTTATGGGGTGCTTCCTTTTGACCTTTGTTCTTACCGTGTCCAGCAGTAGAGTGCGTTGAATCAAGGAAAAATATGATAAGGTTACATTAGGGCTGGTCTCCGTTTTAGTTACGGTCTTCGGTGACTCGGTTGGCAGGCACATAAAAAAACCGATTGCGCGGTTGACTATTTTCTTTCGGGTTTCTAGTCCACTAGGACCCGCCTTCGATCGCTAAAATACGACGGGGGGGGGGAGTTCGACCGGAAAATTGATTTATCCGGTTATTAAAGCGGTGGAGAGATTATTAGGGCAACCTTAAAATAAAGGATTACGATTGTATTAGAGCCATTGTCAGCTAGCGGCTGGCTACTTCCAAAAATAGGTTTTAAACGAAAGTTCTTCAATTTTAGTCTGAAAAAAAAGATGAGTTGAGCGAAAAAGCTCCTGATCCAGAGTTGGAAGAGCTAATTTTTTTAAACCGACCTCCACTGTAAAATCTATCTTCAACCCTAACTTGTAAAATCTAGGCGAAATTCTGAAAAGTTAAGAATGGACGCCAACTTGGCTGTCAGAAGGTAGTTTCGGCTGGAGAAGTTACTTTAATCTAAAACTAGGTGGAACAGGAAGGTCAACTCCCTCGGCCAGATTAAAGGTCAAAAGGAGGGCGATTTTTTTGAAGAGAGTAACAATTTGACCGCTGATTTTAAGCAGCATTAGAATCGACTATCCTTTAAGGACGATAGCTCTAGTTTTAGGCACTAGGACCTAATCAAAGAGGGGAAAGGGTTACTTCCAGAGTTACGTCGCTGTCAAACAAAGGCAGATAAATTTTATCATTATTAGTTAAGAGTTCTACACCAAAGAATTAACGGGCATAGTGAACGTTTCGGACGCACCGGGTTTAAGGTTTCCAATTGTTTCTCGGCGCCACTGGGGGGAGCGTAGCCACAAACGGCCGGTGTTGACCTGAAAATCTACTTTTCGAGGGAAAAAGTCTAAGGTCCAGTCGTTTACTTTGATTTCAACCAGAAAACTCAGAAGGAAAGGAATAGTTTCGGACAGTAGGTTCTATTTAAAGCTTTAATTTAAGCGGTGGCGTTTGGTTGACAGAAAAATCTTTGGTTAGGTGTGCCTTAAGAACGGCCAGGCCCAGCCCAAAATTTTCTAAGGCCTCCACCTCCACCGGTCAGGCACTGGGAGCGGCAGAGTTTATATTTCCAGAATAAAAAATAAAGCTGTCGCCCTTGTAATCAGATATATTCTTATTTTTTAACCTCACGGTGGAGACGTTGAGGACTAATTAGGCCATATTTCTGAATATAGCCCCGTGGGGTGATCAGGTGATTTTGATAGACAAAGGTACTTTGATTACCAATGATGATCAGAGTCTGCATATCTACGGGGGCCTCGGGTATAGCTGGTAGTGAGGTTATAAATACTTTTTGCTCCTTGCGACCGGCTCGGATCACTATTCCGGCGGGGGTCTTCGGGCTCAGACGCTCCAACAGAATTTCGACAACCCGACCCAATTGCCAATCCCGATTCCGGCTTTTTGGGTTATACAGCACAATGACGAAATCGCCCTGAGCGGCCATATCCAGACGTTTTTCGATTACAATCCAGGGAGTTAGGCGGTCGGAAAGAGAAATTAAGCAGAAATCATGATTCAGGGGGGCGCCTAAAAGGGCCGCGCCGGCGACCACTCCCGGCACTCCTGGCACCACCGTGATGCACAACTGACCTTCAGTTTTACCCAGAGTCAGTTTCCTGGCCGCGGCTATTTCAAATACCGCTCCAGCCATGGCATAAACCCCAGCGTCTCCGCCAGAAACTATAACCGTGCG
The DNA here is from genome assembly GCA_001577715.1 of Candidatus Adiutrix intracellularis. Lineage (GTDB taxonomy): Bacteria > Desulfobacterota > Desulfarculia > Adiutricales > Adiutricaceae > Adiutrix > Adiutrix intracellularis. The sequence continues at coordinate 23,397 of LQAA01000003.1, forward strand.
GTGGCCAAGTAGGGCACTATTAATAGCTTCTTCAGCCCGCTTCATTTCGGCGGTCATACCGCTTTTTTTAATTTGAGCTTTCTTTAGGTAGGGTTGGGCTTGATCCAGGTAGAGGCCGTAACCGAAAGCAATTTTGGCCGAATTGAGAATTTTCTGAGCGGCCAGAGTCAGACCATTAATTCCGCCCGAACCAAGCCCTACAATGTCTAGCTGGAAGGGCTTGCGAGCCGTAAGAGGAGGGGGGAGAGGTATAATCAAGGTCAATTCGTTTCCGGGGAGGATAATCTCTGGGGTAGCAGAAAAATATCTTGGTCGACCGTGCTCTTAATAGCCGCAGCTAGCGTAGATTTGGATCTTTTTTTCTTAGCGATTATCAGGTGATTCGTCCCGGCCGCTAACAGAGCTGCCGCTTCACATACTGAAAATATCCCTATTCTTTTTCTTACTATTTCTGAAGGATTGGGGGTATTGATGCGATTTAATTCCTTTTTGGTAAAGATTATGAGGGGCCAACGACGGTTTCGACTAATCTTAAGTAGGACCGGTTCATCAGCCCGGGTTTCCACTGTGGCTAGGGCAGCTACCGCTGTCACTGCTAGGGCGGCTTCAGCCAGGCTGTGGTCGATCAGATCTTCCAGTTCGGTTAGTTTAACGCCGTGATGACAACCCAGACCCAAAAAGATAACCCGGGGCCGGAGAATTAGAGCTTCAGGGTCGACTGACCCTAGGTGGTAGTTGACCACTACTTGAGGTCCCAGACCAGTGGGTAGAGCGGAACAGAATTTAAAACTTTTCGACCAGGGTGCTAAGTAAGGCGTCAAGAAATCGCCTGGATCATAAATCGGAATTTTATGACCTTCAACTAGCCGACGGCTTACCGGCATAAGCTGGGCATAATCTTCCACTATCAGATTATGATTCTGGGCTATAATTTCTAAAGCGGGCATATCCTCAATATCGGTAGCCGTGCTAATGACTGGTTGAGCCCCCACAGCCTGAGCCACCTCCAGAGTAAGGCGATTGCCTCCACCGAGGTGGCCCGAAATTAGACTGATAGCGAAGCGACCGTCCTGTGGCAGTACTACCACCGCCGGGTCGGTTTGTTTAGACTTAAGTAAGGGGGCTATTATCCGCACTACCATTCCAGTGGCTCCCACCACAACATGGCCTTTAAAGCTGTTGAAAGTTCCCGAAAGGTTCTCGCTAAAATTATGAAAATACTGGACTTTAGTCTTGTAGTGATCTTTAAGGCGCTCGGGGAGAAAAATAGTGGGGTCGTAAATACCAAGTAGATTGCGGGCGGTATGGCTGGCTAAGACCGCCCCTTGCATGGTTAGGGCGTGGACGCCTATTGGTGGCAGCGGTGGTAAAGAACTATTGGTCACAGTGGCAGCTCTCTTAATCGAGGTTATAACGATAACTATGTGTACTATAAGCATTATATAGCTTACTTTTAGGGACGCTCTGCCCGTTTTTCAAAGCAGTCACGGCCGGACCAACTAAAATGAGGATGTGACGATCCAACCCTTCAGTTTCCAGTGTTTCCGCTAAGCGGCCGCAGACAGTCCAGATAGTACGGCCGTCTGGCCAGCTGACCCGGTAAAGTAAGGCCACGGGAGCTTCGAAACCATAGCTTTCGGCTAAAATTCGCCCCACTTCTCGGCCATGGCCGGCGGAAAGATAAATAGCCATTGAAGCCCCGATGGCGGCCAGGTTGGTTAATTTTTCACTTTCTGGAACCGCTGTCCTGCCAGTGATCCGGGTGATAATGAGAGTCTGGGTGATTTCGGGCAGAGTAAATTCTAAGCCCAGAGCGGCAGCCCCAGCTAGAGCCGCCGTGACTCCAGGCACAATCCGAATCGGGAGTCCCAGTTCTTTTAATTTCGCTATCTGCTCGTAAATAGCCCCGTAAAGAGAAGGATCTCCGGTGTGGAGGCGTACTACCTGTTCCCCAGCTCGCCAGCTGGAGGCCATAATTTCGATGATCTGCTCCAGATTCAAAGGGGCGGAATCTACTCGCCGAGCTTGATTTGGCGCCCAGGCTAAAATAGCGGGGTTAACCAGGGAACCGGCATAAACCACAAGATCAGCTTCGGCTAGAGCCTGGCGGCCAGCTACGGTAATTAAATCCGGGTCGCCTGGTCCGGCCCCGACGAAAGTAACGGGAGTATTTATTTTTACGCCCCCCTTTTTTTTCACAAAGCTATTCCACGAATTAGCCAAACCTGGTTGAAAGGCCGGAGATAAAGGCTATCGCCCAAAGGTTCTGAACGGGCCCCTTGAATCTGGGTCACTGAAAGTTCCAGCCCAGCCTTGCGCATGGCCATCGTGGCTATGCGGAGGGAATCTAGCGTGATCACTCCGGCCACGATCTTGCCTTTGGGGTGTAGTTTATAGCTAGCGGCCTTTATGATTGCACCTAGATTGGCCCCGCCACCACCTATAAAGATGCGATCGGGTGACGGCAGGCAAACGATAGCCGCTAGTGCCTCGTCTTTAATGATCTCCACTTGGGTGGCGCCAAAGAAGGTGCGATTAGCGACGATCTGTTCCGATCGCAGAGGTGATTTTTCCACCGCCCAGATCGAACCGTGGGGCAGTAGAGCCGCGGCTTCAATAGAAAGAGAACCGCTACCGGCCCCCAGATCCCACAAAGTGTAGTAGGGTTGGAGCTCTAGAAGTCCCAGGGCTACGACTCTAATTTCCCGCTTAGTGATCAACCCGTTTTCGTGGAGAAAAGCTTCTTCAGGCATGCCAAGGGAAATGGAAGCCGGCCTTTTCAGACATTCCAAAATTACGATATTCAAAGGGGAAAAATTACGGATTTTGGCAGCCATCAAAGTCCAAGTGGTATGGCGTTCATCCTGAGTATCCATATCTTCGAAGACGATCATACGCCAGTTGTTTTGTCCGCGCTCCAGAAGATGTTTAGCGATGACCGCCGGAGTATTTTTCGGGTCGGTATAAATAGCAAGATAACCCGAGCCGGAATAGTGGCTAGTCCGAAATAGGGCGCTCCAGAAATTAGTATAGGCCTCCCGGCCGTGAAGACTCACTACCTCGGTTTGTTTCCAGCTTGTTTTTAACCGAGCAAAAGCCTGTTGCACTAAGGTAGTGGAGGGATGAATGTAGAGTGATTCCGATCCTATAACTTCTATAAGTTGTTGGGCTAAGCCGAAGTAGTTTGGGTCGCCGCTACTTAGAATCGTAATTTTCTTACCTTCATATTGAAGAGCTTTAAGCTCTTTAAGCCAGGGTTTAAGTGGTGTGCTCAGGGGGTATTTTTTACCCGGAAAGGCGGAGAATAGTTCCAGAAGCCGATTGCCTCCGGCTAGGATATCGGCCTCATTAATTAAGGTTGTGGCAGCCGGGCTAAGCCACTGCAAATCGGGGCAAAGGCCGATTAGATGCATTGGTGGAAGTTGTTGATTCTGTTTTTTTGGCATGGTTATTTTTTTTAAAGGTCATTTTGGTAGTCGAAAATAGTCATGTGCAATCGGGGGCCGGGTCCAGTAAATTTTCGGGCGGCAGCTAGGGCTAGTTTCTTTACTCGGGCGGTCGCCAAGTGCTGAACCCCAGCTTCTTTTAAAATTTTCCAGGCGTTCCGAGCGGTCAGGGCCTCACGCACTGCAGCTAGGGTTACCAGTCCAACTGCGTCGTTGAGCCATCTAGCCAAAACAACTGGGTCTTGGTCATAATAGCGGGCATGGGTGTTACGATAGCCAACCGCCTGCTTAACGGCTTTACCGAAAAAGACGGCTAACCCGATAGTAGTAAAGCCATAGGTGGCAGCCATTTCCAGGCTGTCACCAAAAAAATCAGCAATTTGCACGAAAGCCTCCGATGGCAAATCCGGCCGCTGTCTCATGGCTAACTTTTCACTTTGACGTCCAGTGCTGAGAATAACTTCCGTTAGATTCAAAGCTTGGGCTAGACTCAAGGAACTATCTATAGTACTTAGGTAAGCCTCGACGGAAAAGGGTTTAACTAATCCGGTGGTTCCCAGAATCGATACTCCCCCCACTATCCCTAACCGAGGATTTAAAGTTAGGGCCGCTAATTCCTCGCCTTTTTCTACAAAAATTTCTATCATTAAGCCGAAGTTTTGGTTAAGGTGGCAAAAAGGAGCTAGGTTGTCTCTGAGCATGGTTCGAGGGACGGGGTTGATGGCCCATTCCCCCGGAGACAGGGCCAGGCCAGGCTTAGTTACCCGGCCGACGCCCCGCCCGCCGGTTAGATTTAGGCCTGGTTTTGACTGGCGTCGAATCAGGGTCCCTATTTCAGCTCTGTTGGTCACATCCGGATCGTCACCCGCATCTTTGATGACTATAGCTTGGGCCTCCCCAGTCTTTAAAAAAGAAGTGTAGGCTACCGCTACAGTTAAGTTTCCCCCCTTGGGAAGACGCACTTGAACTTTGGTCGAAACTACCCCTTCAAACAAAAGACGCACTGCAGCCACAGCGGCGGCCGTAACTGCGGTACCGGTGGTAAAGCCAGACCGAAGTTTTGTTGGCGATGGGTTCGGTAGTTCATTCGGTTCTCTTCTAGTCATAATTTTCACCACCTCTAATCAGCTACGGTCGCTAGTTTTATCAGGGCGTTAACGGCGGCAGCGGCAACATTAGAGCCGCCCTTACGACCGTGATTGCTGATATGCGGTAGAGGGTATGCTAGCAAAGATTTTTTAGCTTCAGTGGCATTAACGAAACCAACCGGAAAGGCTACAATAAGCTTGGGACGAGGGCAACTAGGCTCCTGTTCTAATTTTTCTAGAAGTCGAAAAAGAGCGGTTGGAGCATTACCAAAAATCCAGATGCTGCCATCGTAGACCTGATTAAAAAAGAATTCGAAGACCAGATCCACGGCCGCTAGAGCGCGGGTTGTACCGGTTTCCCGAGCCCGGCGCTGGGTTCTTTCATCGGCAATAAGGCAAATAAGCTGGTTGCCCCAGAAGGTTAAGTGGGTAGTATTGATACCGCAGAGAGCCATTTTTGTGTCGGTAACTATGGTAGCTCCGCTTTTTAAAGCTTTTTTCCCGGCTTCAATGGCGCCGGGACTGATGACGGTGTTATTTACATAGTCAAAATCGGCGCTAGTGTGGACGAGACGCTGGACGATAACCCATTCGTCCTGGCGCCAATTATGGTTTCCAGCTTCGTTAGTGATGATAGAAAAACTTCGGTCTTCAATAATTTTTGGGGCTAAATTCCACTCCTGGAGCATGCTGGTATCCTTAATTATTATTTATTACCATATATATTTTTAATATATAATCGCAATAATAATTATTGTCAACGGGTTAGGCCTTTAGTTTTAGTTACTGCCGCTGAAGACACGCTTAAGGCGGCTTATAAAACCCTGGCCCTCAAAATTTTTTTGCTCCGAGACTACTGTTTCTTTTGGGGGCTGATTTGATCGAACGACGGCTTGATCTTGGTTAAAGGTTCGGCGATAAAAGGGGCTAACTTGATCCAGAAAATATTGGCTTAGGCCCTTTTCGCCGAAAGTAACTTTAGCGAAGTCAATATTCGACCAATTCGATCGGGAGTGACTGACTACTAACGGTCCAGCCGCCCTTATTATGGCGGTTAAATCACCTTCGGTTTCTAGACCAATTACCAAAGTAGGCGGGGCGTCTTCCGTATCTTCTCTCAAAGTCGTTAGATAGGCGACCAAAACTTCCGGGTAGCCGGGGAAAAAATCCAGAAAGGCGCTCACTAATTCTTGCGGATAAGGTTCCGGCGGACCCAGAAAGATTTTACCACCCGGTTTGTAGGTCCGTTGTTCAAAAGGTTCTTGAGTAGCAGCTTGTAATAAAAAGTCGATCTCATCCTGAGTAAAGAGTTTATAGCCTGCAAAACCCGGGTTAAGCATTAGAGTCTGATCCATAGACTTGATCATATTGAAAAATGGCAGAGCTTGAAAGACTAGAAATCCGCCTTTAACTTTGAATCGCCCGGCCGCCAAGGTTAAAAGCTCCTCTGAACTGAAAAAGGGTAGCACCCGTTCTTCTTTATGAAAGGGGTGGGAAATGGAGGTGATGAGAAACTGGTCGTCTGGAGCCATAATTTTATTTCCCGGAGTGGGAGGCTGACCGTCTCTTTGGTCTTTGGGCTCCCCGAAAACGAAAAGGCGAGAATTGATCAGGACATTGTAAAAATTGCGCCGAGATTCCTCTGTGCTGTCGCGAGCAGCCTTAGCCAGGGCTTTAGCTAGAGGATCCAGAGTCATGCGAGAGGCCAGCAAAGTTTCCACTTCAGCGGGCTGAAAAGCCTTAGCTAAATTACCAGCTGTGGTTAGAACCAGAGTCACACCCCGGGTAAGACGGAAAAGATCCGGTACCGGTAGTTCTAGATAGTTTTGCTCGTCTTTTAGAACCTTCTGTAGGATGGCCAGAGTGGGGAAAAAAGGAATAGCCATAGAACCGTCGGGCTGCAACCATTGTTTAAGGTGAATATACGGCGCCTCATCTAGTATTTCTTCATCCTGAGTTCCCACTACATGAACTGTAGAGTTCATCAGGGTTTCGTAAAAGGCCGGGCGGGCTTCTGGGTTGGCTGCGGCCTTTTTTAGGGTTTCTTCTAGCTGGCTGAGGTCGCTCATGAACATCTCCTTTGTGTAACTAATATTTATTCTAGCTACCAGGGCTATCTGAGTCAAATATTATCATTAAGACCTTTTGCAAATAGAATAAAAATCTTGCTTTTTTGCTAGTGGTATTATAGATTACAAATTTATTGTTTGGGCGGTTAACTCAGCGGTTAGAGTGCTATCCTCACACGGTGGAAGTCAGAGGTTCGAATCCTCTACCGCCTACCAAATTTAGTCAATATCTGAAAATGCCGAAGTGGTGGAATTGGTAGACACGCCATCTTGAGGGGGTGGTGGGCAACGCCTGTGCCGGTTCGAGTCCGGCCTTCGGCACCAACCAACTAAAATACTGTAATTTTAATAAGCTATTATAGTTCAAGGTGAGCTTTTACCCTGAGATAAATCCGATGTACAAAAGGCTAGCTTTTTATGTTTATTCCCAGTCCTTCGAGTGCCCATTAACTTGAGCCAGAGCTTAATTTCTAGCATTAACCTAAAAGAATTAAAGCCAATTGACTAAGGGAGTTAGCCTAGATCAGAAGGCTAATGGTCAATTAATTTAGAATATTGCTACAACTGGAAGTAGTCCTATTTTAGACCACATTAACATTTAGAATACGGGGTTCGGCATTCTGAAATTTTTCGGCTTGGATTTTTAGATTTGTTATGATGTTTTCCAGGCAGGGGTACTGATTGTCAAAGGCGGTCCGAATTTTGTTTTTTTACAATAACCTCGCGCAATGTCTCCAGGGTTTTCTAAGTGCTACATTGAGTTTAAATTTTCTCGCTGACCTAACGGGTATCTTCCGTTGAATAAACGCTACACGCTGAGAGGCAATTTCTGATAAATTATTTCTGGATCGCGGGCTGTATTTTGCGAAATCAAGATATAGTTAATGCTTAAGGTTACGCCAGAGCTTTCCTATTCTAAACTTCTGGGACGCTTAAAATACCGGGGGGTAGAATTTATCCATCAAAGCAGTAATATTATTAGTAATCTTAATTTATTACCGAGGAGTTGGTACGATTGATTCTGGAATAATCTTCAAATGCGGTTTTATTTATACTCTGAGTGGTAAGTGGGTAATTGGTTATGTTGCTAACCACCGGGATTTTCTCCTAAACTTCGTTATTCTATCAGGCGATCGCTGCTAATTCCTCCGCTCGCAACAATTTCTCTGGTTTAGACCTAGTACAGAATTAGGGTTTCCAGCAAGTAATTTTATGAGTCACTCGCCGCATATGATAGTCCCGAGGAGCGCATCCCAGAAGGTAAAGACGTGATACATATGATAGACCAGAGATGAAAAAAGAAATAATTTTTAGCACTAAAGCTTTTTGCGCTTTTTATCATAATAGTCGATTAACCGATAAACGTTGTGTATAGTGAAGATTAGGGAATTAAATATTACTAGAAACGCAGTGGAAGTTTCTTTCCCGTGTCCGATTTATATTTTAGAATAGAGTCGTTATTTTAAGATATTGAAGGTTTTATTTTCGTAGTTATTCATGGTGATTAGCAAAATAATTATAATTATACATTAATATAAATTGGTACTCAACAGGAAAGGGTACATTATCTCCAGATTTAAAATTTAATTTAAAACTTATCTCGTCTTAAAATAAGATGGTTATCTCTTAATTAATACAAATTAATTGGCGGTGAAACAAGATGGTTAACAGCTAACGGTTCATATCGACCTTCCTAAATATAATTATTTTTATGGATATAGATAATTAATTATCTATAGCAATATTTTATTGACTTAATTTTAAAACTAGTAATTTTTTGAGAGTCAGAGTATACTTTAAAATATATATTAGTCAGAAGTAGTTTTATTTTTTAATTTTTCCAGGAGAGCTAATTTATTTACAATAATATTACATAATTATAATGTTAATCCGCTAAAATAGGTTCTTTTATTTACCATTATGCTAGTTAAGCCTCTAAAAGACTAATTAGAAAATTAGATAATCAAAAAAAGTTACTAAAGCTGAGGCATTTTATTTTTATAAACAATTATAATATGCTAAAGCAAAAACTTTTTAATATGGTTTTAGATTTATTTAGTAACTAAAAGTCTAACTGTGAAAATTCTCCTGACGAAAATATATTTAAAAAACTACATCAGCGTTTTAGACCGCCATTTATTTTATAATTGGAGCGTATTTTAAACTATTTTCTAGCGGAGGGAAACATCCTTGTCCGATATTGAGACAAATTCTTTTTTGCTAATCTTAGGGCGTTTCGTTATTTATGCCACTAATATTTATATTTGGATAATACTTATCCGAGTATTTCTGACCTGGATTAACCCTAACCCTTATAGCCCGGTAATGCGTTTTCTAACCCGGGCGGCGGATCCAATTTTAAATCAAGCGCAGCGGATATTGCCTTTCATTTTAAGCGGGCTTGATTTTTCTCCCGTTCTGGTCATTGTTACCATTCAATTACTTGGTACGATTCTAGGGCAGTGGCTACTGTCTTTAGGCCAGGGTGCGCCGGGAATAATTATTATCCCCCTAGTTATTTTGAAGCTTCTGGGTCTGACTCAGAGTCTGCTCTGGTTTTTGATCTTCACCATGGCGGCTAGACTACTTATATCCTGGGTTCGGCCCTCTTCCTACAACATAATTGTTCAAGTTATCTACAGCCTGACGGAACCATTGCTGGCCCCTTTGCGCCGGGCCTTTCCCCCCCCCGGGGGGGGGAAAGGCCCGGACTGGCGGCCGTTAATTTTTTTGGTCATGACCCTGCTGGTACAGAAGGTAGTTTTATTCTCTTTGACTCAGTCCGTCTTTAATTGGTTGGAAGGATTAATCCGGAATGACTTCTAACCAACGGGAGTGCTACCTTAGGCTGCTGATCTCGCCCCGGGCTAAAACCGATGCTATAGTTGGGTTCAGTGGAACTGATCTAAAACTTAAAATTGCTGCTCCCCCAGTGGGAGGGGCAGCTAATATAGCTCTGGTGAAATTTTTGGCCGATCTACTGGAGGTTAAACCAGCTTCTCTCAATTTTATGGCTGGACAACGAGGCCGCCGTAAAATCGTTAAAATAGAAGGCTTAACTGAAGAAGAACTACGAGTGCGTTTGAACAATCGCCTCTTTAACCCATTAGGAGGAAACAATGATATTTTCAATTCAGGACAAAGTTGAAAATATTCATTAAAAGGTTTTCGGCAGCAAGGATAAAATTCGTAGACCCCATTCCTTTACTATTACTGCTCGTTCAACGAACACTCGGTTTAAGACTATCGGCGAAATGATTCTATTGGTGGAGGCGTCGATTAGTTTTCATTGCCATCAGGATGGTAAAGAAAAATACATACTTTACGAAGATCAAGGAGCATAGGAAGTTTATTTTGAAATTAAGATTCAAAAGATCGGTAATATGAGTACCGCCCGTACTCAAATGCTTGTGGATTACTACAAGTACGTTTAGATCGGCGGAAAAATTATATCTATCCAGATTTTGGACATGGATGATAAACTCATATTGATAATAGAAAAGTTTCGCGCTAACGAAATTTTTCAAGTTCTTTACCTGCGCCAGGCACGTTAAAAACTAAACCCCCCGTTTAAATTACGGTTAGGAAAGCCATTTTCAGAGCCGAAATGCATGTAGCTCGTAAGGAATATAGCCGTGCTAATTTTGAATATATTAAAGTTATTAAAATTAATCAAAAAAAGTACAGGCCAGTTTTGATCTAGATAAGAAATATCTTTAAACCGGAGAAACCGACAAAGGCCCAGTAGTTTTTTCTAACTTCCCGGGAATACAACGTCATGATTTCGGAAAGTAACTATTTTTAATGATCTGGATATTGAATTGCGGGGGATTAATTTTTACGAACAGATTTTAAATTCTATAAAAAAATCTAGCCCTGAGCCAAAACGACGAAACCCTCACGATCGATATCGCCAAGGTTACTTTTGAAAGCGGCGGCAAGATTAAGACTGTCCTCTATATCGATTGGGTTTTGATTCTGAATCCGGATTCTAATCTCAGTAAAAAAAATAAAAATTGTTCTCGTATCAGCGCAAATTCTCTTTTAATTGACAGAGATCCCAGTACCTTTTTTTATTGGGCGACCCAAGAGGGAGAGTTGTAACCCGCTTTGCGTAACTAATTCGCTAAAGCGGGATTTAATCGTTACCAGAAATACATACCTAACAGGACAATTTGAAGCCTTAAGCGTGGAGAGGCAACCTTTCAATAGGTCGCACCTTACACGGCATTTAATTTAAATTATTTTCGTTAACGCATTGGAATTGAAGGGATGAAGAAAAAATTAAGGTTCCTATTTTATTATATTAAGAGAAAGTGTTTGAAAAAATTTTTCTTTGATTCCATCAGCCAAGAAAAAAGGAGTAACTTTCTAATTATTTCTAAGTTGCAAATGAAGTGATCCCCCACCGTTGGAAGATAGTGTCCTCTAGAGGTCTTTCTTTACGCCGTAGTTACAAAAAAGAAATAAAAATTATCAGAATGACCAGTTTCTGTATGAGCTCCAAAAAAATCAAAGAAATAAAAAGTTAAAAATAGCCTTAAGGTTATTGCTTTGATCTTATTTCATGAAATTAAATAGCGTAGTATAATAAAATTAATTATCGGACAGTTTAAATTAACTTTTCAAATTTTTCGAATTTTCTTGAAAGGAACCTTGGGGAATTAGATCAATCTCCTTATGGCCAGCGCTGTTTTTAATTCTATGAAATGGATGCGAGAGGCAAATTTTATTTACATTTGGTTGTTTTGATATTTTTAACCGCGATTTACGCCAATAAAACCCATAACGTTTGAGGTGGTGCCTTTTTTAAAATACTTTTTAAGGGGTGACTAATTATTTTTTAGCGTAAATTTTGCCTTTTTATATAGTTAGAAAAAAATTTTTAAGAAGGTCAAAAGACATTTAATCTAAACAACTATTAGGAATCTAAGCTTAAGAAAAGCGTCGGTCTTGGCGGAATCAAGGCTAATTTCCGATAAATAGCCAAAACCTACCACCCAGACGCCGCTGATGAAACTCAGGCTAATGTTAAAAAATGCATCAACGTTCAATTGGCCTACAACTAATTGTTAAAAGTTATTTTACCCGGTAATCGAACCCGATGGGTTCACTAAAGTGACGTTATCGCTAATAGTTACCCGCCGGATACGTCATTTAATTATCGCTTTGAAAACCGCCGTAAAGAAAAAATAAATACCTTTTATTGTCTACTAATTTAGCGCCCATCCGCCGGTTCTTCGGTGTATGGTATACTTCTGCCGATTAAGGTTTAAGAACGCTGCCTCTGCTGCCTCTGAGGTAGGACGTCCTCTATCGTCCCGGGCCTTGCTCTGCTACAGTAGTCAGGAAGTTCTAGAGTAGAGATTCTATCTAATTATGAATTTGAGCGTTGGCTAGGTTGGGCTCGATAAAATCTGTTTCCGCTAGGTCGGATTCTACAATGCGCTGGTAATTCAGCGTATCGATTTAATTCTAAACTCCATTTGAGTCGACCGTCTACCTAAGTTTAACATCTGAGAGCCAAAGAAAAACTTTTAGTTAGACGACGTGCTTCATTAGCTACAGTTAAGATTTGATCGATACTAGTCAGGGGGGTGGAAGGAAGAGTTTCCAGAGTCTGCTGAACTAGGCGGGTGATTTCAGTGAAGCCGATAGCCCCGGTCAGGAATAAATGTACGGCTTCTTCGTTGGAACTAGTTAGAATAGCGGGAGCGGTACCGCCGCTTCGCCCAGCAGCCAGAGCCAGGGACAGGGCTTTAAAGGTTTCGTAATCCGGCTCTTCAAAAGTCAGATGACCTCGCCACTGGTTGAAAGCAATTCGAGGTAGATCCAGAGAAGAAAGATCGGTTAACCCAGTTCCAGCTGGTCCGGGCAAGAGGGGCCAGTGGTCGGGATGGCTTAGGGCGAAGGCAATAGCTAAGCGCATGTCGGTTGGCCCCATAACAGCCGACATAGTACCGTCAATATATTCGACTAAAGCATGAACTAGACTCTGGGGATGTATCAACACTTCCAAATTATCGTAGCTGACGTTGAAAAGGTGATGGGCCTCTATAAGTTCCAACCCTTTATTCATCATGGTGGCCGAATCGCAGGTTATTTTTGGGCCCATATTCCAACAGGGATGATGCAACGCTTCGATCGGAGTCACTTTTTTAAGTTCATCTTTCTTCCATCCTCGGAAGGGACCGCCGGAGGCAGTCAAAATTAATCGCCGGACTATAGCCGGGGTTTTCAGGCCGCCCAGTATCTGGAAAATAGCGGTGTGTTCGCTGTCCACCGGAATGATTTGCCCCCCAGTTTTGCAGGCTAGAGGCATAATAAGTTCACCACCGATAACTAACGATTCTTTGTTGGCCAAAGCCACCCGGCGACCCCGCTCCACCGCCGCCATAGTTGGGGCCAACCCAGCGTTTCCAACTATGGCTAATAAAACCAGATCCGCTTCAGCTTCCGCCGCCACTTCCAGATAAGCCTCTGGGCCGCAGATAATTTTGGGTAGAGGCTTAACCCCCAGATCGACCAGAAGAGTTTTGAGCTGACGCCGGCCTCGAGAGGTCATTACTGCCGCCAGCTTGGGGTGATGGCACGCGATGGCACGGGCCAGAGACTCTACGTTGCCGGCGCAGGTCAAAGCCGTTATCTTAATTTTATCTGGAAAAGATGCAGCCAGATTAAGGGCGCTTTGCCCTATTGATCCGGTGGCTCCTAATATAGCTAGATTCACGATTACCTCAATTTATAATTTTTCAATTTTAGTTTCACAATTTTTAAATATCTTGTCAAGAGTTCTATTGGAGATTCAAAAAAAAGAAATACTCTTGTTTTTTGAAGTTAAGGGCTATTTTCGAGCTTACAACACCAGCGTTTCCATTATTCTGTTCTCTCCTTCTTGGCTCAAGACCTAAAATAGAATTAAAGCAGCGTAATTAAGTATTTAAATAAATCTATCTTTGGAATAAAAGGAACGATTACGTTAAGACTATTTTAAGATTTAGGTCGGTTTTAGCAATAAGTAGTAGTTAAAAAGAGTGACTTTATTAAAAACGTCTTACAATTAAATCTATTTTTTATTTATATTAAGTTCGGCAATGGTTGACTTATCTAGCTTGCCTGATAAGGCTGATGACATTTCGTTAAAGATAATTCCAATTAAGTTTAAATGCCGCTTTTAACTCTTTTCCAAGGCCGGTTGCAGCGTAAAGAAAGAGTTGACAGCCTGGCACAGAAAAAAACCTGAATATATATATTTAACAATCTAATCACCCAGTGCTTTTAGGGCATTAAATGAGTCTGAAAAATTTTATAGCTTATTTTTTCGCTTGTTCTGCTATCAGGATGTGATTAGAAACTTTATATCCGCACATAGCGAATAATCAATAAAAGTTCAACATTGCCTGACTCAGCGAACTTCTAAATTTAATTGTAGATAATTAGTTGATTATTTAAAAGTATTTTAAAATAGGCCTTAGTTTAAATTTTGCAGCCTCTATTGACGTAAAATACGGGTAAACATCTCAAAACTACTAAATGTAAATAAAGCTTTACCTACCGTAGTCGTTTTATGAAGTTGAACTAGACGACAGCCATGAAGATATTAATCTTATCTTCACAAAGTTCCTTTAATGAAATTTTGAAACCTCCGAAAATCTATTCTAAGTTGCCTAATAATTAATTTTATTATACTACATCGTTGTTTTCGTTTCTGTTTTTTGTTTTTAAACCCACTAATTTTTAACCTTAATGGTCTAATATTAATATTTAAATACTTTCAACTGTTTTGTAACCTTGATAACCTCAGTCAAAATCTCTAAAATTGGGTTGTAATTTAAAATTCTGGTCATTTTTTGGATTGTATAATTAAACATGTTATCATTATAGAGGATCGGTCAAAGTCTTTGGTAGCTGCAATCACATTGTTAATCTTAGTACCTGCTATTGAATTTTTTGAAACAAACTTATATTTTTATGCTTTTACCTGTAGCTATGCAAAATATTTCCGGCTTATGTAAACTATAGAAGTTATTTTTTTTGCTATAGGATCAAATCATGCTCGAAAAATTTGAATTAGTCTTGATAGAATTCTAACTTAGTCACTAATTTTTCCGCCTAATTTTACTAACTAAAGTCAAAGTAATAATCTTAAGACGGCTCTTAGCTTTCTTTAATACTGTGCTCTTTTTTGGACTTTTTATAAATTAATCGCACAGCTGCTTTCCTTTATTTCTTTTTTTTAGCCACGACGTAAAGAAAGTCCTATAGACGATATTATCTTCCAAAGGTAAGGTATTATTTTATTTGTAATTTAGAATTAGTTAAGAAGGCAATATTTTTTTGAATGGTGGTGTAAAAAAACTATTTTTCAAACGCTTTTTCTTCATGCAATAGAATAAAACGCTTGAAATTTTTCTCCACTCCTTCAATCCCAATATATTAATAAGAATAAATTAAATTAGATGGTGCGTATGATGCGTTTCATTAAAAAAATTTACATTTTTAGATTCCTAAGACTCTTTCCCACAAAAGATCGGGTTAGTTCTAGACTGATACAGAAAGAAGTTATGGACTGCCGCAGAAAATTAAAGAGGGAATGTTTTTTCATAATGTAAATAGCAGTGGATATTCAGATACGCACTATCTAAATATGCTCGGTTTATGAACGGTTGCTCTAAGTGATAGTGACATTACCCCTGATTAGGTGTTTAATATATTAGTTATCTCTGATTTTATTAACTAAATATATTCTATTTTTTTAAATGTTTTTAACGATTATTTATTTTAGTTTATAGAAAAGCGATCATTGCTTCAGCCTTTAAGGTTAACTACAATCCCATGGATAGAGTCCACGATGAAAATATTTTGGCGTTAGTCTAATGAGCAAGAGACTTAATAATTAGACACATCTTTTCGGGACGGCCGCTACATCAGTGGTAGCCCCTCCTCTTGGCAAAATTTTTGAGTTTAGTCGGGTTCTGACCGGCCTAATCGGGTTCTGACCGGCCTAAAAGGTACCAGAGCTCCGATTATTTTTAGTTTGACGGGCCATTACTTACCGTGTCGGATTAAATTGATAAGTTGCGATAAACCACCCGGCCGACCCTAAAATTATTTGTCAGAACAGTGCTTAATTTGTAGGCCGTAGTACTCTGAATGCCAACGTCGAAACCATTTAGCATGGTTAAGGACAAATATAGAGTGTTCACTGGTATCAATGAGAGTTACCTATTTCATAAGCGACTATAACCGAGCGACCCTCTTTCATTAATCCACTTTTCTGTTCCGTAACTACGGCTACCACCAGATCCAGAGTCCCATTATTGTTAAAATCAGCTAACTGATAGTCAACACCCGCCCCGGGCAAAGTTCTAGTTCTAAAAAAGGGGGTTAAAGACATGTTGGAATATTTAAAAGCCTGAATAGTTCCACTGGTAAACCCCCGCTGGTTGCTCATAAAAGGTACCCCACCCCGGTCATTTTTAGCCACAATAAGCTCATTCTGGCCATCTTGATCAATATCGGCGATGAGAAGGCGGGAAGGTAGAAACTCGCAATTGCGATTCCCGTTGTCTCGATAGTTAGCTGGAGTTAGGTAAATCATAGTACCTCCGTATTCCTCCCGGCTTTCCCAGGCCCGGTTCTGCCCTTCATACAAAAAAATGTGTTCACTGGGAAATTTAATGGCTGCCGTTACCTGTAGGTTGTTAGCGCCTAAACGACCTAATGTAAAGTTAAAAAGATTAATAAATTTCGGTAGTTCTACTACGCCTTGGCTGGAAATATCTGAACCATCAAAATTTAAGCGTACAACGTTACCGCTGTAAACACCGGTCCGGTCGAAAGAAGCCTTCTGCCCGGCCAAGAAACGGCTATCGGTCGGACCCAGTACTCTCAGATACCATGGTAGCTTTCTAGCTAGTAGTGTCAGTTCGCTACCAGAAAATTTTAAAATCAGACTAGCTGGACTATGATTTTCATCTTGACCCGAGGCTATAATTTCCATCCGCCTATCCCCTGTTAGGTCCAAAACATCCACTGAAACTAGCTTTTCGGAAGTGGGAAGGGAATACTGGGCCAATTGAACTAATTGACCGCTGTTGAAACGAGTAACATAGATATTTTTTTCACTAGCATAAATCACTTCATTCTGACCATCGCCATCTATATCAGCTACGGTCAAGCCCACTAGGCTTTCCTGAAGATAGCTGCTTCGCCAGAACCCGCTCTCTTTTAAATGGACCTCTTCCGAAACTACGAAATTAAGATTCATGGAAGAAGAGAGATCGGAAGCGTCACGACCGATCAATTTGTAAGAAGGATGTCGCCGCTCCGCTCCACTCTCGTTGTTCGCCGCCGGAGCAGCGGTTGTAAGCAGCGCCAAACTGATTGTCAACATAAATATCCGACCTAATTTCATCATACACACCTTCGCCCTCTCGTTAAAGTCTAGTTAAATAAGTGCCAAAATATTATTCTATAATCTAAGGAGTATATTTTTAGTATCTATTATCAACTCGTTCAGTCGGGCTAAACCCTACAATAGTCTGATTTCGGAGTTAATAAGTTAGACTTATAAATAACCCCCCGGGGGGGGAGAGTAATTTTTGACTGTGGCCTTGATGCCGTTCAGAAGATCTTCTTTAGATAAAAAACTAAATTCCAGAGTATCTAGGTCTAGGGCGATGGGGTGGCCATCAAAAAACTGCGCTCTGAAATATTCACTACCGGAGCTTTGCCCAAGGCTTTAGGGAACGGTGAAAATTAGCCTATAAATCGCACTTTCTTAGGTTAAGGCCGCTTAGTTACCTTGAAAAATATAGGTAGATTAATGAAGTAACATTTTCAGTGCGCAGATTAGTCACTTACGTCTCCTTTTAGCTCCAGTGTAAAAACTCAACTCTTCATTCATTTCGGGTCAATCAGTATGTATTACATCTTCACCTCCGGGAATACGTTCCTCAGGACTATTATATTAGGCGTCCTACTGCTGAAAATTGGTCGTTCCAAATTTTATAGCTGCTTCAAGTTCCAGCCGGCGGTTATTCTCATCCACTTTGTAGAACTTCATCACCGAATCGAAAATTTTTATAGCGGCTACATGTTCTTCCGCTACAACCTCATTGGCTCCTAGTTTAATTAGAATGTTTTGAGTTAAAAGGAAGCGGGTCCGGGCTAAAATGTATATATTGGGGTTCAAAGCACGAGCCTGAACGATAATACGACGAGTGGCCAGAGGATCGGGAATACTTACAACTAGAATGGCGGCTTTAGTGAGACCCACATGTTCTAGAATAGTTTCATTAACTGCATCGCCGTAAATAATGGGTTCGTCCTGTTTTTGAAAATATTGGACAGTTTGCGGATTCATTTCAATAACGGTGTAGGATTGGTTAGCGACTTTACAGGCCCGGGCTACTCCTTGACCGATTACCCCGAAGCCCACCACCACCGCATGATTAGAGATGTTGATTTTTAAGTTAGAGTCGGGAGTGAGGGTGGAGGGGGGGGAGGCTAGCTCGGATAGGTTTAAAGCTACCTTACGGCCTAGGGCTAGAGCTATGGGGGTCAAAGCCATGGTCAGAACTGCGGCGTTTAGAAAAATGGTCATATTGTCCCCGACCAGAAGGTTTAATTCGTTGCCAGTTTTGGCTAGAACGAAAGCGAATTCACCTACCTGGCAAAGGGCGAAACCGCTGAGAACCGAGACCCGGCGGTTGAACCCGATAATTCTCATGGCACCGGTAGTAGTGAGAACATTTAGAATCATAATTCCGAGAGTCAAGCCGATAGTCAAAAAAGGGTGTTTGGTTAGGTGATGGATATCCATCCGCATACCAATAGAGACGAAAAAGAGGCTGGTAAAAATATCTCGCATAGGTATAACCGAGCTTATGGCTTGATAGGCGTAAGGTGAGCTGGAGATGATTAAGCCCGAAATAAAGGCTCCTAAAGCCAGAGAGAGGCCCACCTTGGCCGTCAGAAAGGCCGTGCCCAGGCAGACCAGAGCCACGGTGAATAAAAAGAGTTCCTGGCTTTTAGTTGCAGCGATTCGCTTGAAGAGAAGCGGTACCAGATTGTAGGCCATTATTAGTATCAGAAGCAGAATTCCAACGGCTTTGCCGATGATTAGATAGAGGGGCTTACTATCGAACTGGTTGACCAGAAAAGGCAGAATTAGAACTAGGGGTACTACAGCTAGATCTTGAAAAATAAGAACGCCTAGAATGCTACGGCCGTGCTGGGAATCCATTTCTCCTTTCTCCTGGAGTAGTTTCAGGACTATGGCGGTTGAAGATAGGGAAAAGAGAAAGCCGAATAAGAGGGAAGTATTCCATTTAAAACCCAGTAGCAAAGCTAGAGGGTAGACGAAGAGGATGCAAAGAAGCATTTGCAGACTCCCCCCCAACAAGACTATCCGTTTAATTTTGATCAGACTTTGAATAGAAAATTCCAATCCGATGGTGAACAGAAGCAGCACCACCCCTATTTCCGAGAGATCTTCCACCTGATAGGGATCATTGATCAAGCCAAGACCATCGGGGCCGACTAGAATACCGGTGACCAGAAAGCCCACAATAGTTGGCATATTAAGGCGAAGGCCAATATAGATTAAAGCCACGGCTAGGGCCAGAAGAATAATTATTTTCCCAATGAGTATTTCAGGAGGTATAGATTCCATAAGTATTCCAACTTTAGATTCAATATATTAAAGATTGAAACGGATGAATTTAAAAGGTAGGTCTAGCCGCGCTGGCCAAATAGGGCTGTCCCCACTCTTACTATAGTAGCCCCTTCTTCAATAGCCACAATGAAGTCACCGCTCATGCCCATGGACAGACCGGGTAAACTAGGGGCCCACTTATCTCGTAATTCTCTCAAGGCCGCAAAGTAAGGCCTGGAGGCCTCCTGGTTGAGATTATAAGGTGGCATAGTCATGAGACCCTGAAGTTTTAAAGCGGGTAAAGTGATTAGACTATCTAAAAAAACTGGTAGACTACTAGGGTCAAGGCCGCTTTTAGATGCTTCCCCAGAGAGGTTTATTTCAATGTAGATGATCATGGTCCGATCTTTAGCCTGGGTCCGGTAATTAAGTTCCCGGGCTAAATTAAGACTATCTAGGGAATGGATGACGTGGAAGAGTTGAGCGGCGTATTTAACTTTGTTGGTCTGAAGGTGGCCGATGAAGTGCCAAGTGGGTGGCGGGTCTAGATCCGCCAGTTCTTCAAGCTTTGCCTTAGCTTCTTGAAGGTAACTCTCGCCGAAATCTAAAAGGCCTGACTGAAAGTAAGTTCGAACTGATGCAGCCGGGAAGGTCTTGCTAACCCCCAGCAGGGTAATTTCTTCGGGCTGGCGTCCGGATCGCGCCGCCGCTTCGGCTATTTCCTGGCGCAGCTTCTCTAGTCGGGTACGGGCTTCGGCAGGAGTCAAATCCAGGCTGGAGGACATATTAAATCTCCCTTGGGCGGGTTAAAATAGAAAAACGAATTTAAGCTAATTTTGTTCTGGGGTACGCTTTTTTTATTTCCAAGCTAGCGAATTTTTTCCGTTGACTAGGTCTAGTAGTTTGAAGTAATTATAAACTAGGCTGGCTGCATCAAAAACGAGTTTAAACATAGGTAAATTAAGGGTGGTCGAATTTTATCCATAATTAAAGGTTACGTTACTGGAACTTAACTGCACCATAATGGGGGGTGAAACGGTCAGGGTCTAAGTATCGGAGTTGGTGGCTCAGGGAGGATCGGAAGCGGGGGAGACAAAGCTGTTTTCACCCTAGGAGCGACCTCCGGCTGAGATTTGTTAATATCAACTATAACGTCATAATTAAATTAAGTACTTTAACATCTATATTTTATCATGACTAAACAGGGGTTTGCTCTTGGTTTTTCAAGGATGGCTAAATTAGCTTCGGCCGATACTAATCACAAACATTTCCAAATGCAATTCTTTGGTTACGATTTTTTTGAATATTAATCTTTTCGAACAGTAGTACCTACTTTGAGACGGCCCAAAAATTATTTATATTACTATATTATCATTATTAAGTATTAGTTTTATAAAGTCAAGTTATTCTATCATAGATTTTCATTTCGTGAGAAGGCCGAAGAAGCGCCCGTTAAGCAAGTATTTCGGTTAAAATAATTATTTTTTTATATCTAACATATGTTTGAATAACTATATCCGCCAGATGCTGGATTAATTTCCAACCACTCATTTTAACTCGGTAATTTTTAATATTATTTTTAACTTGCGTCTGATAGATATCCTGAAGCCCTTTAAATAATTAAACGACAGATTTTTAACTGCTCTGGATTAACCTCAGTAATTTAATTCTTATAAAATATATTAGTTTAAAGTATTTTTATATATTCTTGGGGACCGTTATTGTCACGCCAGGCTAAAATATAATTCTCCCCCTGGCCCCAGAAATTATAACCTCGCTGGACGGGGATAAGAAACAAGACTACAAATAAAAAGCCACTTTACGCTAGCTGAATAAGCAGACTTCAAAAGTCAAAAAATTGCGCTCTATCTTTTTAGAGTGACGACTTTTATACCTACTAGCCGAGTTATGAAAAAAATTGTCGCCTGAGTTCAACTTCATCTTTACTTGTATTCTTTCCACCTACAAAATTGTACAAGAGTATCTTTCTAACAAAGATAATATTAAGAGCTTGCTTAGATGCACTGAAAGTTAGTGAACAATAGAAAATAAGATTTTTAATGGTTCAAAAAATAACGGTTATACTCTGAAATATAATTTCAAACATAAGAAAGAAACTCTCGCTGCACTTTTCTTCATTCCTCTCGGGTCTAGCAGTATGTATCATATCTTCACCCCCTAGAATGTGTTCTTCAGGACTATCATATTAAGCGTCCTATTATTATAAACAAATTAATTCAGCTTTTAATCTTATCATGTAACCCTAAAATGAAAAATACTGTTATTCCGCCGGAAAGCCAATATTTCGGCCAGATGGGAGGAGTCGGATAAGTTTAAATTATTATTTCTGCACCCTTTGGATAAGTTGTAAAAAATCAGTCTCGCTTAAAATTGGAATTGATAATGACAGCGCCCGGGTTAATTTTCCTCCGGCCCCCTCCCCAGCCACCACATAATCAGTTTCCTGGCTGACCGTATTCAAAACATGAGCGCCCAAGGCGGCTAAACGAGCTTTAACTTCGGTTCGGGTGAAATGGGTGAGAGCGCCGGTTAAAACAAATTTCCGGTCGGTCAAAAGCGAACTTGGTGTTGTTTTCGGCGGAGTCGGTTTGATCTTCAGTTCGTCTCCGGTGAGATCGGCTAAAAAGTTTTTATTCAAGGGGTCATGAAAATAATCTATTAGAGCACCCGCCACTTCCGGGCCGATTTCGTTTAAGGTAGTCAGTTTCTCTCTTGGGGCCTGGCTGAGGGCCGTTAGGGAGGGGAAATGGTCAGCCAAGATCTGGCTGGTGTGCTCACCCACATGGCGAATGCCCAGAGCATGAATAAAACGCCATAAGGGGGCGGTTTTAGATTTTTCTAAAGCGGTCGCCAGATTAAGAGCTGATTTTTTGCCTAAACGAGGTAGGCGCTCCAGATCCATAGAGGTTAGGCGGTAGAGATCAGTGGGGATATGGACTAGATTTTTAAAGAGTAGAAGATCTACTAATTTATCTCCTAGACCCGCGATGTCTAGGGCGTTTTTACTGGCGAAATGTAAAAGCGCTCTCGAATCTGGGCTGGGCACCAGGGGTTAGGGCAGCGCCGGGTCACTTCGTTAGCACGACGAACGGTTATAGCGCCACAGATCGGGCAGGAGTTAGGAAAAATGAAGGGCGGGAGGCCTTCAGGCCTTTTGCTTAGCACCACTTCCATCACTTCGGGGATGACTTCCCCAGCCCTTCTGACTAAAACGGTATCGCCGGGGCGGACATCCTTGCGCTGAAGTTCGTCTTCGTTGTGTAGAGTGGCATTGCTAACCATCACTCCGCTCACTAGGGTTGGTTCCAGGTTAGCCACCGGAGTCAGTACTCCGGTGCGGCCCACCTGGATTTCAATTTTTAAAACTCTAGTTTCGCTTAATCGGGGTTTGAACTTGGCCGCTACTGCATAGCGCGGTGCTCGGGCGGTAGCCCCCAGGCGATTCCATTGAGCTAGGTCTTCCAAAGTAACGACTAAACCGTCGATATCATAGGGGAGATGATTACGGTTCTTAGCTAATTCAGTAAAAATATGCAGTACTTCTGCCAGATTCCGGCCACCCCCGCTAGAGGCTGATTTTTCCACTTGGTGGCCCCAGGAATCAAGGAGATCCATAACTTCGCTGTAAGTGGCCAGGCCCAGAGCGACCGGCTCAGCCAGACCGTAGGCGAAAAAATTAAGTTGCCGCGCTCTTGTCACCTCGGCTTTTAACTGCCGCAAGGCCCCGGCGGCTGCGTTGCGGGGGTTGGCGAAGAGGGGTAGGCCCTCTTTAGCTCGCCCCTGGTTCAGGCGGGTGAACTCCGTTTTTTTCATGTAAACTTCACCTCGCACAATCAGGCGGTTGGGTAGAGCGGAGAAAAGATTTCTGTACCCAGTCAAAGTTACTGGGATGTCGGTAATAGTCAGGGCGTTAGCTGTAACGTTTTCACCGATTACCCCGTCGCCGCGGGTAGCGGCCAGGGCCAGCCGGCCTTGTTCGTAAATTAGTTCAATAGCCAGGCCGTCGAATTTGGGCATGGTATAAAAACGGAGTGCGCCCGGATCAGAATCGCCGAGAAAGCGTCCTATTTTATTCACAAAACTTATTATTTCTTCAGGGGATAGAGCCTTATCTAGGCTCATCATTCTAGTCCCGTGCCGTACCTTAGCTAAGTTGCTCGGGGGCATGGTGCTCCCCACGGTCTGAGTAGGGGAATCCGGCGTGACTAGGTCTGGGTAGATTTCTTCAAGATCTTTTAGCTCGCGGAAAAGGGCATCCCATTGGTCGTCGGATATAGTCGGGGTATCTTGCACATAATAGGAATCGTTATGACGCCTGATTTCGGCTCGTAGTTTTTCGATCCATCGTTTGTCCTGAGCTAGTTTGCCCATCATAAAAATTTAATCCTTGATCTTAAAAGAGGCTATATATTCTTTAGTATATTATTATAAGTAGCCTTAAAAATATTTTAAAATAGGCATCAACTCAAACGTTACGGATTTTATTAGCGTAAAACGCGGTTAAAAATCTTAAAGTTATCAGAAATAAAACATCTTACCTCTTATATTTATTTTATGAAGTTAAAAGCGACGGTAGTCATGAGAATGTTAATCTTGCCTCTTAGGGTTCCTTTTAGGAAAAATCAAAACAATTGAAAATCTGATTTAAGACATCCGATAACTGGTTCTGTTACACTACGTCGGTTAGTGTAGTTTCTATTTTTTTATTTTTTAAGGTCGCTGATTTTTTAACCTTAATTCTCTGGGATTAACAGTTGGATCCATTTAACTATTTTGCGACCTTAATAACCTTAGTCACAAATTTCTAAATCTAGTTTCTTGATCAGCGCTTAATTTTTAAGTTGTTTTATGATTAACAATTCGAACAGTAAACAAATATTTTTAGCTGGGCGCCCTTGGTTGAAATGGTATTTTGAAACTTTTACCTTAAGAGATCCTAGGGTATTTTTTTAGCTAATTGTAAGTAAGTATCCCGAGGATTAATTTATTCAGTAAAGTCTTCTTGAACAAAGCATCTTGCCCTAATTATTGTGATGGTGTCCTCATATGTCCCTCGAAGAAGAGAGTATTTAAACCGGGATTTAAGATAAAATTCGAACTGTATAGTCAAAATTATACTATAATTAATACGAGTAATTAATTAAAAAATAAGGGTTTAATATATTTTTAAGGCCCGACTAAATATCAGTAGCCTATTTAGGTCAGCCAGATGAACTAGTCATTAAAAAACTTAATATAAATAAAAAATAGATTAAATTACAAGATATTTTTTTAATAAGGGTAGTTTCTTTTTTAAATTACTATTTGGGTATGGTTAAAATCGGCCTTAATCCTAAAATAACCCTAATGGGGTTTCTTCTTTTAAATCTAAGATAATTTTATTTGAATACTTAAGTGCAATAACAATAGCTGGCTTTAAGAGCTAAGAGTGCTTATTTTTTTGTATCTCTGAGTTTGGCAGTAATTTTCATTTTAGGGTTACATGATAAGAATAAAGGTTAAATTAGTGTATTTGTAGTGGTGGAATACCTAAATATGATAGCACTAATGAGCATATCTCCGGAGGTGAAAATATGGTATATGCTAATAGATTCAGAGATAAATGAAGAGATATTTTTTGGTATTAAAGCTATTTTTATGCTTTCTATCATAGTATTTTAGTTAGCCAGCAAATACTTTGCATAGTGAAGGCAGCAAATAAATATTATTAAAAACACAACGAGAGTTTCTTTCTCGTATTTGAAATTATGTTTTAGAGTGTAACCGTTATTTTTTAAGATGTTGAAGGTCTTATTTTTTATTTTTCATCAACTTCTGGCGCATCTGAGTAAACTCTCAATATTATCTTTGGAAGAATTAGGGGTAGCATTGAAGATGTAGGTCGAAGACTTTTTTACCGGTGGGATCTGTTATTTTAAGACGGATGTAATTAATAGTTAAAAAATTTTGTCATTGCGAGCTGGAACTTCTTTTAGTTGTTTATATTGACTATTTATACCGATATTCTCTTTGATCTTTACCTGGAAAGAGTTTGCATAAAGACAAGCCGCCCAGTTTAAGTCCAGAAAGACACTTTTATAAAATCTTGTAGGTAGAAAAAATACAGGTAAAGAAAAAACTGAACTCAGGCTACACATTTTTTTCGTAGAACGGCTGGTGGGTATAAGAATCATTACCCAGAAAGATGGGGCGTAGTTCTTTAATTTTTGAAACCTGCTTACCCAGTCAGCACGAGACGACTTTCTATTCACAGTCTTGTTTCTTCTCTTCGTCTTGTGGAGGCATAATTTCTGAGGTTAGGGGTAAAATTGTATTTTAGCCCAGTGTGAAAATAATAGCTCCTAAAAATCTGTGAAGGTATTTTATTCTTTCGTCGAAATAATTTCTAGTAGAGTAATTTATATAATGTATTTTATAGGAGTTAAAATACCAGATTCATCTAAAACAATTAAAAATCTAGCGTTAAATTATTTAAAGGGGTTAATAACCTCTGTTAGATATAAGTCAGAAAGAATATTAAAAAGCATTGAATAAAAATGGTCGGTTGTAATTCTATCCAACAGCTAGCGAACATGATTATCCGAGGGAAGGTGTACATTTTGAAAAAGAAAGTACAAAATGGAACGAGTATACAGTCCTTGAAGAGTACGCTGTCGGCACTATCTTTTCTAAATATTCCTGTAAAGCTTAGGTTATAAGTTCATTTTTAGATGAAGATTTTTTTTGGCCAGAGAGACGAAGCGGATGTTTACTTCTTCAATTAGGGTCAAAGTTATAATAGGGATAATTCTTATAGTTCCTTATTTTTTTTACTTTATTATATCTAAGGGCTCGGGCTTTGGCAAGATCGAATGTGATAAATCTTTCTCCTACTCGGAGTAAGGTGCTTCAACAGTTACCCAATGTTCCAAATGATCATCGATCAGAGGTATGAGTAGATTTTCTAGTTCCCGGCCATCCAGCGTTAATTTACTTATGTTGGCCGCTAAATCTGCCGGCCGAACAGTTATGTGGTAGACAGTTTCCCGAAAACGATAATGAACTTTAAATTCCTTCCAATGGGCTGGGAATAGCGGCTTAAGGCTTAGGTAGCCATTTTTCAGGGTTATTCCTAATAAAGATTCCATCATAAATCGATACATCCAGGCTGCCGAGCCCGTGTACCAAGTCCAGCCGCCACGCCCGGCATGAGGCGAGGTCGCATAGACATCGGCGGCCATGACGTAGGGCTCGACTTTATAAACCTGAAGGCTTTCGATAGTGGTGGTATGGTTGATCGGGTTAATCAGGTTAAATATTTCCCAGGCCCGGTGGCTAGAACCTAAACTCGCAAAGGCCATACCGGCCCAAATAGCCGCGTGGGTATACTGGCCGCCATTTTCTCTCACTCCGGGAAGGTAGCCTTTAATATACCCGGGGGTTGGTTCGGAAACATTAAAAGGTGGGGTAAGCAGTTTGACTAGAGCCTGATCACGGTCGACCAGATATTGACTAAGTGCTTCCATAGCCTGAGTCGTGTGCTCACTTTCGCCAGCTCCGGAAAGAACTGACCAGCTTTGGGCGATGGAGTCGATACGGCACTCTGAATTAACAGCGGAGCCTAAAGCGGAGCCATCATCAAAATAGGCCCGGCGATACCAGCTACCGTCCCAGCCGTGGGTCGCTAGATTTAAGCGTAATTTTGCCGCTTCTGATCGGCATTCATCATAAAAAATTTGATCTTGGCGCAGATGGGCTAGACTGGTGAATTTAGTTAGTACCTCATACAGGATAAACCCCAGCCAGACGCTTTCGCCGAAACCATCTTTTCCCACTTGATCAAAACCGTCGTTCCAATCGCCGGAACCTATAAGTGGTAAGCCGTGCACGCCAAACTTAAGACCATAGCGAATAGCTCTGAGGCAATGTTCATAAAGATTGGCTTCTTCTCCTTCATCGGGCAAATCATAGTAGGAATTTTCATCGGCTTTAAGCCGACGCCCTACCAGAAAATGTACGGGTTCATTCAATATTTCAGTATCTGAAGTTGCTTCCACATAGCGGCATAGAATTAGGGGCAACCAGAGATAATCGTCTGAACACTTAGTGCGGACTCCTCGGTTTAATGGTGGATGCCACCAGTGTTGAACATCTCCTTCTGTGAATTGGTGGGCGGCACATAATAGTAAATGTTCTCGCGCTAGAGAGGGTCGGGTGTGAATGAGGGCTGCAACATCCTGTAATTGATCTCGAAAACCAAAAGCTCCGCCGGATTGATAGGTAGCCCCGCGCGCCCACAGGCGGCAAGCTAGAGTTTGGTATAGTAGCCAGCCGTTGGCCATAAGATTAAAGGAGGGATCTGGAGTTTCTACATTAACCGCCCCCAGGGTGTGGTTCCAGTGTTGCCAGACTTTATCTAAGGCTTCTTTGGTGGAATTGGATTTTCGAAAACGGTGAATTAAATCCAGAGCTTCGTTTCGATCGCTCCCCATCCCAAGTTTGAAGACAACTTCCCGCTCTTCCCCATCGGTTAGTTTAAAGATGGTTTGGGCTGCGGCGCATTGGTCTAGAGCTGCTCCAGCCCGGCCGGAAAGTTTGGTTCTTAACATTGCGGCCGGGGCGGTAAGACAGCCGTTAGGGCCGAGAAATTCTAGCCGGTCGCATGTTACGGAACGCTCGGAACCTTCAACGTCAAAAAAGCCAGTGCGCCCCGGAAAATCTGAATTATAGGAGTTGCTAACCAGGATAGCCCCAGTTTCTAGATCTATTTCTGTAACCACCTGCGGCCCTGACTTGAATCTAAAATCACCTAAAACCCACTCAATGTAACCGGTGGCAGAAAAACGGCGAGTTCGACCGGAAACATTCCTAACTTTTAGGCAGATGATTTTAACCGCCGCATCCAGAGCCACATAAATTTGCGTCTCCGAATACAGGCCGGCTTCAGTGTGTTCGAAGATGCTGTAGCCAAAGCCATGTCTGGTTACGTAGGCGTTAGTCCCTCGGCAAGGCCAAGGTAACGGCGACCAGAACTGGCCGCTTTCCTCATCACGAAGATAAAAGGCTTCACCGCTGGAATCGCTTACTGGATCGTTATCCCAGGGGGTGAGGCGGAATTCGTGGGCATTTTCACTGAAAGTGGAAGATGAGCCGCTTTCGGAAACGATGCTGCCAAAAGTCGGGTTGGCTAGTATATTAACCCAGGGAGCCGGGGTAATTTGGCCGGGGGCGGTGGTGATGACATATTCTCGACCATCGGGGGTAAAGCCCCCTAGACTATTAAAAAAACTTAAATCTAGACGCGGTTGGGGAACTTCAAGTGGCGGTTCTGAGAACGGGGGCCGAATAGTTACCAGCGGCGGTGGTAGAGTTCTTTTTAAGCAAAGGCCTTCGCTCTGATCAGCTAAATCTCCTCGGTCATCATTAATAATTACCCGGGCCACGGCCTGAATAAGAATACGGTCTTCTTCAGCAATTCTGTCCCCGGCCCGTAAAAATACACCCCCTGGCCGATCAATTAGGTTGGCGTTGCTGCCGGCGGCAATGAGATTCATGATTTGGTCGTGAAGAATTTGTCGATAGCCGGATTGATCTTCATTGATAATTACTAGATCAACAATTAGCCCTTTCCGCCGCCAATACTCATGGGCCCGTAGCATCTGGTGTGCTAAATTAATATTGATCTGGTCGCCGATTATCAAGAGGACTATGGGTAAATCGCCGGAAATGGCGTAACCCCAAAGGCCAGACTGGCCCCGGTGATTTTTAATCAGAATATTTTCCGGGGCTCTGAGAGTTTCATGGGCGTAGAGAACAGAGCCGGCTAAACGGTTAAAAAGATGAGCATCAGCTTCAGAGGCGCTTAAGTGTCGTAAGAGTACTTGGCCGTGGGTCCAAGCCAGTTTGAAGACCCGATCGGCAATATGCCGGTCGCAATATTTTTCCGACAAAGTTACGGCGGCTTCACGAGTTTCGGCAACCCCAGTGACCAGGTCCACAATAATTGATTGTTCTATTCCTAGAGTTATGCGAGAGCGGATGGCCATAACAGGATCCAAAACTGAGCCAATTCCGCCTTCTAGGGGTCCTGATTTTTCTTTCATAACCGCCGGGTTAGAGAGATTGCCAGTGCGCCCTATGAATTTAAGCCGGTCTGTTTCGTAAGAAAATTCAACTGTTCCGGTTCCGTGTACGGTCATCATATGTAACATCCAAGGGGTAGTTTCTTGGTCGGAACGCGGCCGGCGAGTGGCTAGAATGGCCCGCCCTCCCAAAAGAGCTTCGGTTTCTATAAAAAGGTTGGAAAAGGCCGGATGGCTGGCATCTTCTAAAGGTGGCGCTAGAACAATTTCGCCATAGCTGGTTACTTCTAATGTACGGCTGGTTCTGGCCCGGTTGGTAATATGCAGGCGGCGTAGTTCCAGATCGTCTTCAGGAGAAACGACTATTTCTAGACGAGTCTCATAGTTATGATTTTGAGTGTTAAATTCAACCCGTCCTTCCGAAAAGATAGCTTCATATTTTTTTGAGGGCTTTAGAGTCGGTTGATAAGCCGTGGACCAGAATTCACCGCTGGCCTCATCGCGAAGGTAGCAGAATTGACCCCAGTGGTCGCGGGTGGAATCTTCCCGCCAGCGGGTTACAGCTAGATTTCGCCAGCGACTGTAACCTCCGCCGGCGCTGGTGATCATTACCTGGTAGTTGCTGCCGGCGAGGAGTTGCACTTCCGGTGGCGATAGGTTAGGGTTGCGAATAATTCGCAGTGGCGTTTCTAGAGTTTTGACTTTAAATTCAGGGTTGGTAGAAATGTGGGTATAAACAGCCGCAGCTACTGGAATTTTTTCCTGAAGTAACAGAAGCGTTGATTGCAGCGCCGGATCATTTGTGAACCGCCTCTGCATAGGATGATTTAACAGATGGTAAGCTAGAGCCAGAAGGCTCATACCCTGATGATGAACCATGAATGAACGAACAATATCAAAGGAGTGCCCCTGTGGTACCCTCGCCGGTGTATAGTCCACCGCCTCGTAAAAACCATAACGTCCCATAAACCCTTCCGTTTCCATTCGTAAAAGATTGACGGTGGCTTCCTGTGGGGCCACCATTAAGGCTAGAAACGAAGCGTAAGGGGCGATAACAAGGTCGGTGGCTAATCCGCGCTTCAAACCCAGACCAGGTACGCCGAAGGGTCCGTATTGATAAGCTAAACTGGCATCAAAAGCGTTATAGCCGCATTCGGATATTCCCCAGGGAACGGAGCGGGAATGGCCGTATTCTATCTGTCTGGCCACAATGACCTGATTAGTCTCATCTAGCAGAGTGTTTTCATAGGTCGGCATTACCAAAAGCGGCATAAGATATTCAAACATTGAACCGCTCCAGGATAAAAGAGCCGCTTTGTTGCTAAAGCCTGTGAGGATGCGGCCCAGGGCGAACCAATTATCCTGCGACAGAGTCCCCTGTGCTATACCTATAAAACTGGTCAGTCTGGCTTCAGAGGCTAATAAATCATAATATCCGGAATCTGGCCGATGGGTTTCAACATTGTAACCAATGGTTAGAAGATGTCTATTTTCATTATAGAGAAAATCAAATTCCATGCGGCTGAAGCGGTCGCATTGAACGGCTAGTTTTTCCAATGAGGCCAGCTTTGTTTCAGCAGTCCGCCCCCCGGTTAGGATTAGATCTTTTAGAGTCTTAATATCAAAAATTTCAGTCGTGGCAATAGCTGTTTGACGGCGGTTTTCGATTTCCGGACCAATTTTATCCGGTAAAGTTGCTAGTTCTTGCAAGGTCATAATTTGATCAAGTTCTGGGAAACAATTCAGAAGAGTCGAATTTGAATAAGCCCCAATCCATGGGGTCAGTGAATCTAATTCTTCCAGTATTTCCAAGTTTTGTTGCCTAAAAGTTGCCGTCCAGGCTAGGGATTCGTTCGTTAAATTAGGCGCGCCTAATTCCAGAGCTATGATTAGGTCCCGGCTCAAGGCCGTTAAGGTTTCTAATATCCGCCGTACTTCTATCAGAGACGTTGGTTTATTAAGAGTAACCGAAGTTAATAAATTCTTCATTCTAGCTAAGAGTATAGATTCGTTCTTTCCGGCTTCAATTTTAGTGGCTTCCTGAATTAGCCCCAATAGGTCATTCAATCCGTCATAGACCCGGGCTGTTAGAATTTTCTGGCCGCCTATTTCCAGAAGCCCAGCCCGGAGAACTAGGAGATGGCCGGCTAAATTACCGCTGTCAACAGTTGAAATATAGAGAGGTGGCAAGGGTTCCAGTGAAATGGTGTCATACCAGTTAAAGAAATGGCCTCGATATCGCTTAAGTGTATTTAAGGTTTGAAAAGTACTAGCGGTGCGATTACAAAGGCTGTTGAGAGTGATTGCTCCGAAATCATAGGCCGCTAAATTAGCAAGAAGGCTCAAGCCGATGTTAGTGGGTGAGGTGCGGTGAGCTACTTTGGCCACAGGATGTTCTTGATAATTATCGGGCGGTAGCCAGTGATCATCTGGACCGACAAAGGTCGTAAAAAAGCTCCAGGTTTTGTGAGCCAACTGGCGTAAAAAAATTGTTTGTTTATCGGATAAAGGTTTTTTGTGGCGAATTAGAGGTTTACTAATCCACCAAGCGATGAGTGGTGAAGCTAGCCAGAGACATAGTATTGGCCCGGCCGCTAGCCAAACTTCTGAAGCACGGTTGGTCAGTAGGGCCGCTATGGCCAAGGCTGTCAGCGGCGCAAAGGCCATGCGCCGCCCAAAACCACTTAAATTTGTTTGGCTCTGGCGATCCACTTCGGCCGATGGTTGCCATTGAAGGGCGTGATGGTGTGAAATATTTATTCGCCAAAGGGCTGTTCCAATCGTTTTTAAAGTGGCTGCGGCTTCATAGGGTAGACAGGCCAGGGAAAAAATAATTTGAATGAGATAGCGGGGGGAGGTTTTAAAAACAAGGCTTAAATGCTGGGCAAAGGTCATGTC
Source organism: Candidatus Adiutrix intracellularis (assembly GCA_001577715.1). GTDB lineage: Bacteria > Desulfobacterota > Desulfarculia > Adiutricales > Adiutricaceae > Adiutrix > Adiutrix intracellularis. The sequence continues at coordinate 55,641 of LQAA01000003.1, forward strand.
TTCAGATTTTTTCAAGGCGTTTAAAAATGAAGGAACCAGGGATGGAATCATGATGAGGCTGATTACGGTTACCGTCCAGAAGCAGGGCGAAAAGGTTAGGCTCCACCCGGCTATTAATAATAAGGTAAAGACGCTAGTTGTCAAGCTGCGTCGAAGATTATCTAAAATTTTCCATCGGGACAGCCAGGATAAGGTGTTTGGGCTGCGCTTTGAGCCCCAGCCGGGTACTTTTGGGAAAATCCAACCGGCTATTTGCCAATCCCCGCGAATCCACCGGAGTCTCCTTAAAATATCAGACTGATAGCGGGTAGGACTTTCTTCATATAATTGAACGTCACTAATAAGTCCGGATCTAGCGTAGCAGCCCTCCAAAAGATCGTGGCTTAGAATTCTGTTGTCTGGGAAACGTTCGTTTAAGGTTCGTTCAAAAGCGTCTAGATTATAGATGCCTTTGCCAATAAATGAACCTTCTCCGAACAGATCCTGATAGACATCAGATGTTGTTCTGGTATATGGATCAAGGCAGGTTTCTTCGGTATAGATTTGGCCATATCGTGAGCGCTCTGTTCCAGACAATCCGGTTGTTACTCGTGGCTGAAGAATACCGTATCCTTTCACAATACGTCGTAAATCAGGGTTATAAATGGGTTGGTTTAGCGGATGGGCCATGGCCTCCACAAACTTCCGGGCCGTGTCGCGGGCCAGACCGGTGTCGGTATCTAGAGTGATTATATATTTTACAGTTGCTAAAATTTCCGGGTTGCCGACGACACTAGAAAACAGTTTTTTAGATTTTTTACGTAAAAAATTATTTAAATCAGATAGTTTACCTCTTTTTCGTTCCCGCCCCATCCAAATCTCCTCCCGCTTATTCCAGATTCGGGGGCGGTGAAATAGAAAAAAAATGTCGCCGAATTGATTTTGATATTTTTTATTTAGTTCCTTAGTTTTACTTTCAGCTAACCGTAAGATAATCTCGTCTTCTGGTAGTTCTTTAGTCTCGGCATCGCTAAAATCGCTGAGCAGGGCAAAATGGAGCTGTGGATCTTGGTTAGCTAGGAAACGAACTTCCAGATCTTTTAAAAGTTTTTCTACCGTTGAAGGATTGGTTAGTATTGTCGGGATCACTACTAAGGTTCGGCAGCTATTCGGAAGTCCTTTTGAAAAATCCATTCTGGGGATATGGACCGGGGTTATGAGTAGAGTCACTAGGCCGTTAATAAGGGCAATCACCATGTGCCCGATACCCATAATGATGACGGGTACCATAAAAATAAATGTTCCGATGGCAGGCGTATCACTATAGAATTTAAACATCAATATGGCTGAAAACAAGGCGCTTAAAATTATAATGGCGCTCCCGTACAGACGCTGGGCGAAATGACGATTAAAGCTGACTAACGCCTTAAACCCAGTTTTTCGAATCCTAGCCTTCATCTCCAACTGTTCAAGGCCATCATCAATGAGATAGAAACCGACATGGGCGCTTCGGTTAGGAGCGCTATTTTGCGTGGCGGCTTCTTTGGCTAATTCAATAGCTTTTTCGGCAATATCTTTTTCAGATAAAGAACTATATTTGGCTAGTTTTTCCACCACGTGGCGATAGCGATCCCGGGTGGCAAAGTCCATTTTTTTATAAGTCTGACTAGGGTCCTGGGCCAGAATCATTTCTACCTGACTGATCTTTTCGACAAAGTCGAGCCAGTTCATGGTGTCTAGGTTGCGAAGGCTGCCGATGCAGTTGCTTATGGAAACCTGATTAATTGCTTGCAGATTGTTTTCAGTGTTGATTAATTGATCAATAGTTCGAGATGTTTCCGCGAGCCGCCCTTCAACCCAGGTGAGGGGTAGGGTCAGAGCCGGTCCCAGCCCGCGAAGGCGGCGCGAAAGTTCAGCCACGAAGGGATTGGTTAGCCCCGGGAGGGAACGAGCCATATCAGCGATGATTAGAATAAGCTTTTCCGGATTTTCTCGGGCTATCAGAGTCATCTGGTCGGCCCAATAGCTGGCTTTGATACGTTCTAACCTATTGGAGATCATTTGAACGGAGATTAGTCTTAATTTTTCAATTAGGGCCAGACGCAGCATAATAGGTAAAGCCCATAGTTCACCTAAATTAAGATTGGCAATAGACTGATAGGCGGTGACAATGTCACTCAGATTTTCGGCGTTCATTCGCCCATCGCCATGAGTAATAGCCGCCAAAGCTATATCGTAGACTCGCGGCAGATTCACTGAAAGAGTATTGGCTAAATGAGGTAATCCCCGACTGTAATTTTCAGGCAGGTGCCGCCGGGCTGTCCAGATTTGGGTTTCAATTACATAAAAATTATCTAGTAGCCACTCTCCAGCGGGGGTTATTATCCGGTTAGCTTCCACATCCTTAGTCAGGAGATCATGTATTTTTAACAATAAGGTTTCGTTCTCAGTCAGTCTGGCCATTAGGCGACCGCGGGGAAACCAGCCAGTTTTTAATTTGTGCAGACCAGCTAGCATTCGGCCATGTTCAGCCCGCTGATCGGCGCTGAACAATTCTAGTTTTAAGGGTGGGGGTTCAGTGGTTTTGGGAAGGGAGAGGCCTAGGATTCTAGTTTTAAAGGCATTTAGCCGGGGGATAATTGAAGTAGCAAAACAAGGTTTTCTCCAGGTCATAAAGTTCCTTTATAGGTGTTAAAGGAAACAGTAGGCCAAGGGTACCGTAAAATTTCCCTATAGGGTAGAAAAGAGGTAGGAAGAACAAAACAACAGTAACCTAAATCTAAATTAGAATTAGATCTAATTTTAATTTAATAATACTACTTTATCTGGTTAAAGTCAAACGCTAGGTTTTTGTTCTTGGGGCACATAAAAAATGAGCACTCCAAATAAAGGCAGGGTGACGGTATTTTACAACAATCGTTACTTAATTAAGTTATTTTCCGCAAATTATATTAAGTACTTTTTTGATTAGGGGGTATACTATTTTTAGTCTATAGCTAATTAGGGAGTATTTATTAAGGATAGTTGCGGGTTCTCCGATAAACGGATAAAGGAATGATAATATAGTAAATCAGGCTAAAAGAATAAAGACACATCTAAATTTATTAGATTTTAGCCACGCTTATTTGGGTTGTTTTTTTATGTCCTTAACCGTGCTGGTGCTGCTCAATTTTGTGGTTGAATCCAAGGTTGAGGTTGAAACCTTAGTAGCTGAAGATTATCCATTCAACGATGTGAAGATCGTTTAAAAAACGTTTTCGTCGGCCATTACCGGTAAAACTATAACTTATAAGGTCACTGCTGGTCTCACGCTAATTTTTAATGGGATTGGTTAAAAAACTGACGATATATGTTATGTTGTCTATTAGGTTAAAATTAAAGATAAAAAATTTGGTAATCCATAATTTTAGTTTTCAACGACGGGCCAGGTGCTTACTCCGTGTATCTCTATTCCGGAGCTTTTGGCTCTAAAATTATTTCGTCTACCGGCCAAGAAGGGATGGATGACATTCCTGCCCTTCCTTATAAACTGGTGGATAATATTGACAGTTCCTTTGAACTAACCGACGTAATATTTATTAATCTTATAGACCCCAGTTTTAGTTAGTCTTTTTTAATGGCAATGAAGATAAAGGTAAGGAAAAGAAAAAGTTAAAGGTTATTTTGTCCTAGGGTCTAAAGGACGATGCTGGGTTCTGAAGTGTGGATAGTATATTAATTTTCTGGCTGATTTTATACGAGTTTGGCACGGAACCAATAAATGCTATAGCTTGCCGGTGGTTATCTCGGGGGAAATCTACGATGGTTTTCGGACGGTTAATTTGCTCAGGTATTTAAAGACTTTGGGCATAGTTCCGCGTGAAATAATTAATGTTAAAATATTTCTAATTTACACTGTTGTAGCCCAGATCTATCGATGGTTCTCCCCGGATCTCTAGGCTCTATTCCTGACGGATTTAAAACTAAAAGTTTAAACTTAAGCCGAAACCGACTATTTTGTTGTTTTGGTTAAAGGCAATTAGATCAACTCTAAAGAAATAGATCGCGTGGTTACCGACTTTTTTAATTTTACCAGTTGGTCGGTTAAGTTAATTAAGGACCTTTAATTTTATCTATGAGTACTCGATTTCATTGAACTATTTCTATATGGGTAGGATTCTGGTATCTCTTTTTATGATAGTTGTTTTACTTCTCTCAGATCCTATAACGACTTGGATGCAGCGCGGAAATTGCGCATTGACCTTAAAAAGTGACCACGGGGAATTCTGATTAAATTATGATATTCCTTTTCTAATCAGTCGCTCTTGGAAAAAGAAGAAGAACTATTGTAATTTTTAGTTTATCAAGGTATTCAGCTTAAAGATTAAGTTGAATGATTTGCAATTTAAGCAGGATGTTTACAAAGTAAAGCTACTAAAGTAGGCTACAAAACATCTGCGAAATTAATAAAGAGTATATTTGTCGAGCTAGAGCAAGAATTAAAGAATTAAGACCATCAAATAAGGGGATGGTTTTAACTTTAGAAGTAATAAAGTTGTTGGATGGTTAACTTTTTAAGAAAGGTGAATGATTAAGCGAAAATAACCGAAGAAAGGATCCAGTTTTGTATGGATATTCTCGCGGCTGAGGTTATGGAGCAATCTGCTCAAAAAAACCTGATGGTGACGGGAGGCCGATGCTTTTTATGATGATTAAGACTTATAATTTTGTTGGTGGATTCCGGTTCTTTTCTTTACTTGGGAAGCAGGGAATATGTGATTAATTATGTTAAAGTGGAGTTTTATAGCCGATGGAAGAGAAGGATGGAAATCTAAGGACAGGGGGATAGAGATGGTATTAAATCCCGTTATCTATATACAGATTGAAAAGGTGAACCTATATATAAAACACAACTACATTATGATTCAGTAATTTTTATTTATAGATGAAAAATATAGAATTATTAACTTCATTAGTGAGAGATATGAATTCTTTCATTTAGTGGGTAACCAGGGCATCCTTAATAAAGTATAGGAATATGTTAAGGGGTAGGAATATAGTTATGAAAAATATGATATTGAAAAAAGTGGCAAAAAATTAATTTTAAATTTAAGATATAATTGCTACAGATAGAGACGGTTAAGAGCTTTAGGTTTGTATTTAAGGTTAAGCAAAAGTACGCTTTTATTAAATAATTAAGCTTAAAAACTACCAGCTATGCTGGTGGTGGGTATTTTTTGCTTTAGTTTTAAGCCAAAGACGTCTCCGATTGTTAAAGTAATGCAGATTTACTAATCGCATTAAGAAATCATAAGGAGGCTGTCCAAATGGATAAGAATAGCTTAATACATACAAGATGTGAATGTAAGTAATACATAGTATTTGTGCTGGAGTACCGTAGTTAAGTGAATTATGGGAAGTTCAAATCCGATGTAGGTAAAATATTGCGTGAACTGTGTAAAAGGAAAGGCTAGAAATAACAGAAGTTGAGTGATGTCCTGATCATATCCATATGCTTGTGAGGGTATTGTTTAGAGCACAATATATTAAGTGTAATAGGTTATCTGAAGGGTAAAGCTTATTAATGACATTTGGTAGATATATTGATTTAAAATATTAAGTATACCAACAGACGCTTTTGATGTTGTGGTATTATATGGATACGCTAGGTAAGAATATGAAAAGAATATTGGAGTGCATAAGGAATCAATTACGGGAAGAGCTGATGATTAAGTAACTGATATTGAATAAATATATTAATTTGTTTACAGGTAAATCGGTAAATAAATGTAAAAAGGAATAGTTCCTTTAGAGGTAAGCTTGTAGATATAGTATATTTGGTACTCTATTCAGTGCACCTTAGGTGCTGTCGTATCAGCCCTTTATAGAGGTGAGTAGACTACTCGCCGAGCGGATAGTTTTAATTGTTTGACCCCATTCTTACCAGCCTGCAACACCTAGAGCTTCAATAGTTTCAGGGGCTAGGGCGGTATAGTGGGGACCATAGTTCTGGAGTTCAGTTAAGAAACGAGCCCGATTTTGGTCTGATTCAAAGGAGATAACGGCTAGAGCTCGGCCAATTTGTTCGCCGGTGTGGACATAGTTAAAGTAGGATATATTAGCCAGAGGAGCGATACGATCCATAAATTCGGTGAGAGCTCCAGCGCGTTCGGGAAAATGAAAAATAGCGGCGAAGGGGCGCCGGAAAAGAGCGGGCTGGAAGGGGGCTACTCGAAAGTTAAGATCGGCCCGGTTGGAGACGTCGCAGAAACTGTAGCCGGTGGTCGTCAGAGCTCCTTCCAGCTGGGTTACTAAGTTTTCGGGGCCGTCGAAGCCGATGATGGGGTAGTTGTTCCGGCTGTCATTTTGGCCGGTTAGAAGGTAGGTAATATTCAAATCCAGGCTGGCTACTGTTTTAAGTAAAGCTAGCATCGAACCTGGTTTTTCTTCTAGCTTAATCTGGTAAAATAGCTTGGAGCGTTGGTCGGCGGCGGAGCGGCGGGATATCTGGGCTAATTGTCGGAAGTCTAGGTTAGCTCCGGTAATGATGAGGCCAACTTTTAACCCCTGAATCTGGTTAGCTATTTTTTGGGCCGCGGCCAAGCCTAGAGCTCCGGAGGGTTCGGGTAGGGCCCGGGTTAGTTGCCAGAGTTTTTCAATGGCTGAAGAAACCTGACCCACGGTGACGGTGATAAGATCGTCGAGCCGATTGCGCAGTATTTCGAAGGTCAAATTTCCGGCCCGTTTGACCGCCGTACCATCGCAGAAGACGTCCACATAATTCAGAGTTACGGGTTCACCTGCGACGAAAGCTGCCTTCATAGAGGCTTGGTTCTCTTCTTCCACCCCTATTATTTTGACTGAGGAATCGTAAGCTTTGATGGCTGTAGTCACTCCGGCAGCCAGGCCGCCACCGCCGATTTGAACAAAAATTAAGTCGGGTCGGTGGGGGCCGACCATGAGTTCATCACCTACTGTCCCTTGCCCGGCTATAATCAGCGGGTCATCGAAGGGTGGAACGTAAAGCCCTCCCTGTTTGCGGCAAAAGTCTAGGGCTGCGGCCGCGGCCTCATCGAAGTTATCGCCTACCTGGCGAATTGTGACCCAATCCCCCCCTAGAGTAGCCACTGCCTGAACTTTGAGGCGCGGAGCGGAGCGGGGCATAAATAGATGGGCAGCTATTTTAAGGTGAGCTGCAGCCAGAGCTACGCCCTGAGCGTGATTACCAGCCGAGGCCGCTGTTACCTGGGCAACTCGGCTCTCTTCTTCTCGGGCCTTCATAAAATTGAAGGCCCCTCTCCATTTATAAGAATGGATGGGCGACAGGTCTTCTCGCTTCAAAAGTAGTTGCCAGCCGTCCATTTTATATTTTTCTAGAGGGGTGGGCCCGGTTACTTGATAGATTCTAGTTCTAGCTTTCATAATCTGGTTGAACAATTCCTGTTCGCTTAAGCTGCTAGCCTGCATTTTTGTTGCCCCACCTGAAAATATTAAACGCCTCGAAGACTCGTGGCCAGTTTCGCATAAAATCACCTCCCTTCGCAAGCAAAAAACGGTTACTGTTGGCTTCGATCGGCGAAACTTTAAAGAAATTAAAAAAGCGGGGGGAATAAAAAGTGATTTATTTTTTTTCCAGAGTCGCTAATTTTTCTCGTATGAATTCGGAATAAAAAAAAGGGTGATTAGATTGCCTTACCGGTGGAGGGTACTCTTGTGACTAATATTAATGTATGGGACAAGGTGAATCTAAGTGTAGAGTAAGTTTCTCAACTGATCGGGGTAAAGAAAACGACCCTGAGGTGCTTAGAAAAAGAATTTCCCGACTATCTGGAAACGGAGTGTACCAAAATTTAGAGAAGGTAGTCCTCTTTAGATGAAGTGGAGAAAATATCCGTTTTAAAGCAGCTGATTGAAGAAGAAAATATTGTTCGTCTGGGGATCGCCTTAAATTGGGCCCGAGACTCTCGGTAGTCTCGGCTGAAGGGACCTCCTCGGAGAACCACCCCCGTGTGTGTATGGGTGTAGTGTGCGCTGGGCTGCGCAGCCTGGCTGCGGGTAGTGTAAGGCCCCAGGTTGGGGGGGGTGTGGGGGGCCGGGGCTCAGTTTTTAAAAGGCGTGGGTAACGTAGTGAAGCAGGGTAAACTGGCTAGGTAGGGCCTCGATCCTTTTATTGGAGAGGCGAATTAGGACCATCCACTCAATAGGCTGGTCTACTAATTCTTATAAGGAGGTGATACGACAGTGCCTAAGGGCGCGCTGAATAGGTTACTAAGTGCACCATATTAACAGACTTGTCCCTAAAGAGCTATTTCTTTTTGTCTTTGTTTACCGTCTCACCCGTAAATGAGTCAACGTATTTATCTAACATTAGTTGGTCAGCCGCTAGGTCTTCTTACAATTAACCCCTTATCTATTTAACTAGCTGTTTCATATTCTTACTTAGTGTCTCTCAATAATATCCACAACATCAGAAGTATCTATTGCCATACTTGTATTTCAGATTAGCATACTTATTAAATATCATCAGTGAGCTTTTATCTTTTAGACAACCCACTACATTCGATATACTGTATTTTGGTGGTATCTTTACAAACAGGTGGAGATGATCAAAAAAGCACTCAGCCTCTATTATTTTTAACCCTTTTCTTTATACAGATTATGTAATATTTTACCCACAACAATCTTAAGTTTTCTATGGATCACGTGCCTATGGTATTTCGGCGTAAATATTATGGGATGGTTACATTTCTATCTCGTATAGGCTAAGTTATTTTTGTCCATTTAGATAATCTTATTATGCTTTTTTATTCCGTCTAGTAAATCTTTATTATTTTAATATTCGGTATTTCTCGATCATTGACTATAATTGTTATTCCCAGTTCAAAATTATGACGAATTTTCCCATGGCCGATAAAAGTTGTGGTAGCAGAAGTATTTCCAGGCTAAGTTTTTATAGACGTTGGACACCTGCACTTATCGGTTAGGAGTATATAATTGGCCTATCATTTAGTGTACTTTTTATCGGGGTTGTATCATATTAGGCTAAAGGAGAGTGCTTACTTTCGACATCATTTGAGGAGAGGTCATAATAAGCTAAATCGTCAGGTTACAAAATCTGACGTCCTAAAAGCTAATTCATAGTGGTATATAGGAAAGGTTGAGGATAGTTCTTTTTTTGGCTTTTTTGTTCTCCACGTACGATTCTCGCAGGAGAATAATTGGAGACGAGTTATAATTTAGTAATTAATTTATATATAACTAAAAAAATAGTATAATTGTTGATATAAAGCAATAATAAAATATTATTTACATGGTCATATATTGCAAATAAATAGATACTTTAATATTAATTAAAGTATAGCTTAGTAAAAAGTTAATGAAAGCTCAGTTTAAATTAAGCAAAGATTATATTTAAGGCCGCAGTCAACCTTTGACTAAGCCGCGCTATGGTCTGGAATAATCTTGCAGTCATTATCAGGAGTGAAAATGATGACTGCGAATCCGGGTATTCTCTGGTTCAGGCTTTAAAAATAGAAAGTGATTTTAGAAGCTTAAATTGTTCGTCGAAGATGAAATTGGACGGTTAGAATTAGTTTTGACCATCGCCGATCACGGCAGCTGGATTTTTTAGTAACGTCTTACACAACGAAATACGTGCTGAAGGCGGCTGCTTGGGTAATTTTATCCAGATTCACAAATTTTTGCGATGGAAAGCCGGAGTTTCTAAATATAATCTGGAAGCCTCTTTCAATTATTTTCGCAATAACGACGGATCACACGATTATTACGTTCACCGCACGGTTTTAGTTTGACCGGAGGATCGATATCTTTTAACCTTAATTACCTGATAAACAAACTCGCTAATTTGCTGGGTCGATCTGGGCAGGACGCGGCTAGGGCGGATGTGGGATCTGTCCCGATCTTTTCGCTCTCCTTTAATTTGGGGTTTTACATCATGCATTCGCCAGGAAAAAATTTGTAATAAGTTTTTTTACCAAATAGATATAAAATCACACCTAAATTATTTTATTGTAGCTTAGTGTAATTATTTATAAAAATATATAATATTCTTTATTAATTTTCCCTTACTAATCAAAAAACTTGATTAGTATTTTGGGAGCTTAACTAAGACAGTGTGGAGTAAAGAACCCTATTTTAGCAGATTAATACTATAATTATACAATATTACTACAAAAATATTTTTATTGAAAAGTTACAAAAATTAAGTTACTCCTAATGAAGGTATGATACTTTAATATTTACCAGTGTCTAGGACGATTGAGCGTAGAAAACATGGCCGCTTTAGATTGCGGGGCCAGGAATTTTATTTTCATAATGTTGAAAAAGGTATGCGATCGGAATTAGCATAAAATGTAGTCAAAAGGTTTAAAATTACCAGATATAAATAAAACCTCATCCTTCACATCCATTTTATGAAGTTAAAAGCGGTGGCGGCCATAAAGGTGTTGATCTTATCTCCTAGGGTTCCTTTTAGGGAAATTCGAAATATTTGAAAATCTAAATTAAGATATCTAATAACTAGCTCTAATATACTACGTCATTTGTTACCTTACTTGTTTTTTAGGGGCGCTTATTTTTTAACTTGAATTCTCTAGCGGTAAGACTTGAATCTCTTCAATTATTTTGCGACTTTGACAACCTAAGTTACAATTCTTTAAATTTAGTTTATGGTTCAAAGTTCTAGCTATTTGCTTGATTGTACCGTCAAGCGGGTTGCTATCGTAAAAGGAAGGTTTGCAGACGATACTATCTTCCAAAGGTGAGACATTCCTTTTATTTGTAACTTAGAATTAGTTGGAAAGGTAATATTTTTTTCTTGAACGGTAATATTAAAGATAAATTCTTTATCTTCATGTAATATAATAGAAGATTTAATTTTTTTCATCCCTTTAACTCCAAGGCGTTGACGAAAATAAGTTAAATTAGATGATGCACAAGGTGTAGCTCATTGAAAGGATATCTCTCCATAAAAATATTGAAAGTAGGGATTACTTATCCATGACTTTAAAAATTTAGTTGCCGTTCAAATCTTTGAGTTGTTTTATGATCAATACTTTGCTCATTAAATGAATATTTTTAGCTGGAGGTCTCTGGTTGGAATAGTATACTTAAAGCCTTGCTTTAAGAAAATCCGTAGTATTTTTCAACTAGTTGAGAGTAAGCATTTCGAGAATTAAATTGCTTTAGGGGTCTCTTTTGAATAAAACACATTGTCTTAATTATTGTGATGATGGCCTTATATATCCTTATAAAGAGGAGAGCATTTTGACCGGGTTTTAAGATAAATCACGGATGGTATGGTCAAAATATACTATAATTAATATGATTAATCAATTAAAAATCAATAGATTAATAGATCTTTAAGAGTCAACTAAACGAAAGGATCTTGGCTGTCAAAAGGACTTGAGCGACTAGATTTTAGTAAACTGTTGAGAAAGAATGCTTTCTTTATAGCGATCATAATAAAAATATTGAGATAACTTAGGAATGATATCTGCGCCTAAATTTGTAACTGTTGTTGAGTTTATTGGTCGATCGGTTGGGAATAAACCTTACTATTACTCCGGTTTAGTTTAAATCTGTAGCGAAGCTCTTTGAAGGTTTTTGGCTGTCTGAAAGACAGCGCTCTTTTGGCCGAGACTGGAAGGACTATCTAGAAAAATTTTCGGGTTAAGGGGAATAGATAAGTGATAAAGATATGCGTAGCATCAATGTTAATATTAATTTTTCGGGTGACCGAGATCAATTAGAAAAGTTGGATAATCAACTAGTTGCAGTAGATCGCGATGTTAGTGTTATAACTCGGATGAAGTTATTGTCTCTGAGTCGTTTTACTTAGGGTGGTGAAAATTAGATCAATCTTTTTTAGTTGAGTTGAAGGTGATTTTTTTGGATGATGAAGTTGAACGGGGATCTATTACCCTTCGGCGAGCCACTCGGTTGAGGCTGCCTAATGTCATTATAGTCGCCATGGTCAGGGTTAAAGATGTGATATTAATTACCTATAACCACCAGGTGGCCCGTATTAACTGGCTAAGGCTAAAAATCATAATCCCAAGCTGATTTTTTGGCTTCATCAGGTATAAAATATAATTACTTTCGAGGCTTTGCTATAAGTGGCTGACTTAGGTAATTAACTAATAGCGAGGTGGTAATGATTTTTTATTATAAATTAGGTCTTTAACCTCTGGCAAGTGACCCTAACTTTCGTTGGGGAGATGAATCAAGGGGTGAAGCAGAGTTAAGGTTACAAAAAAGTGGGGGGAGATTAGTCTTATAGTGATAATATCCAAAAATATTTCGGTTTGACTTTTTTAGGTGCGTAAGCTTTGGGTCATGAACAATCATGTTTTAGCTAAGCATAAGGTTTCTTAAAAATCGAGTTCGCAGCTAAAAATCAAATAGTCCGTGGTCTATTTCACCTTGCTTGCCCTCTTGTCTCTCTTACGCTACTATATACATTAAAAATAAGATTCCTGGTCGTGACTAGGAGTGGAGGGGTGATGTGAGTATTTTAGTCACTGGCGGCGCTGGTTTTATTGGTAGTAATTTTATTCTAGATTGGGCCGTCCGAAGTGATGAATTGGTGATCAATCTGGATCGACTGACTTACGCTGGTAATCCGGCTAATTTGGCTACCCTTGCCGACCCCGCCCGCTATCTCCTGATCCAGGGCGATATCGGTGACGGTGAATTGGTGGCTGATCTTCTGGCTCGATACCGCCCCCGGGCTATTTTCAATTTTGCGGCGGAATCTCATGTAGATCGCTCTATCCATGCTCCCGGTACTTTTATCCAGACTAATGTCGTGGGAACTTTCACTCTATTAGAAATAGCCCGAATCTTTTACGTCTCTCTCCGGGGTGATGAAGAGCGGGATTTTCGCTTTATTCACATTTCTACTGATGAGGTGTATGGTTCGTTGAACCCGGCCGATCCTCCATTTACTGAAACAAGCCTTTACGCTCCCAACAGCCCCTATTCGGCCTCTAAGGCTGCCGCTAATCATTTAGTCCGGGCCTACTTTCATACCTATGGCCTGCCGACCGTTACCACCAACTGTTCCAATAACTACGGTCCTTTCCAGTTTCCAGAAAAATTTATTCCCCTAATGATTTTGAATGCCATTAATGATCTTCCTCTGCCGATTTACGGTGATGGGTTGCAGGTGCGCGACTGGCTACATGTAGCTGATCACTGTGCGGCTCTACGCTTAGTTCTAGAAAAAGGACGGCCCGGGGAAACCTACAATATCGGCGGAGATCAGGAAAAAACCAATTGGGAAGTGGTGACGACCATATGTGATATTCTGGATCGCTTAAAGCCCCGTTTGGACGGCCATTCCTATCGAGAAATGATTCGCCGGGTTCAGGATCGCCCCGGTCATGACCGCCGTTATGCCATTTGCGCCGATAAGCTCAAAAATGCTATGGGCTGGCAACCGACCCGTAATTTCACTGAGGGCCTGGTCACTACTATTGATTGGTATCTTCGAGAAAGCGCTTGGTTAAAAAGTGTTAATAGCGGGGCCTATCGAGACTGGGTTGATAAACAATATGGGCTGACGGCAGGCGTAGGTGCACTATGATTGGTCGTAAAGGATTAATTCTGGCCGGGGGAGCCGGTACTAGGCTTCACCCGGCTACTTTGGTCGTTTCCAAGCAGCTTTTACCCGTTTATAACAAGCCCATGATCTATTACCCTTTGACTACTCTAATGTTGGCTGGCCTGCGAGAAATTCTTATTATTTCTACTCCAGCCGACGCCCCCAATTTTCAGAGGCTTTTGGGGGACGGCTGCCAATGGGGCCTAACCCTTCATTATGCGGTGCAGCCCCGGCCGGAGGGTTTGGCCCAGGCTTTGATTATTGGCGAGGATTTTTTGGCTGGTGGCCCCTCGACTTTGGTTTTGGGGGATAACATTTTTTATGGACACAATCTTTTGAAACTTCTTCGGGTTGTCACTGGGTCGAAGAATGGGGCCACGGTCTTTGCTTATCATGTTGATAACCCTCAGCGCTACGGTGTGGTTGAATTCAATCGGAGCGGCCTGGCAGTGAGTCTGGAAGAAAAACCCGCTCGTCCACGTTCTAATTATGCGGTGACCGGCCTATATTTTTATGATGAAAAAGCCCCGGCCCTGGCCCGGACCTTGAAACCTTCGGTCCGAGGAGAATTAGAAATAACCGATTTGAACCGCCTATACTTGGAAAAAGGGGAATTGTCGGTGGAGGTTATGGGACGGGGCTTTGCGTGGTTGGATACCGGTACCCATGACACTCTACTGGAGGCTAGTCAGTTTATCAGCACTATTGAAAAACGACAGGGTTTAAAAGTGGCTGTGCCTGAAGAAGCGGCCTATCGGCAGGGTTGGATAGATGCTGATCAGATGCGGTGTTTAGCTGAGCCGCTAGCTAAAAACGACTATGGTCAATATCTGTTGAGGATTCTAGATAAAGGGTCTTTCAACAGCTGATTAAAATTAGGGTGGCCGAGCGGGTTCGTCTTAATTGTCGCCGATCTAATGGGGTAGAATTATATTGTCAAAAGCTGCCTAGGTGTGTTATAAAATAAGCCTTAAGTTTACTCTTCGAGATGTAACTAAGGCAATCCCAAGTAGCACAAGAGGAAAGAAAATGTCCCGCATTTGTGATATCTGTGGCAAGCACGCGCAAAACGGCAATAACGTCTCTCACGCTAATAACAAGACTAAAAAACTTTGGCAGCCCAATCTTCAGACTGTTCGCCATCAAGAAGTTAATGGCTCAGTGAAGCGGATCAAAGTTTGCGCTAAGTGTATTAAGAGTGGCCAGGTTATTAAACCTTTAGTAAAAGTTCCGGCTGCCAAATAGACGCTTGGAGACCAGAGGCTTCAACGCTCTGGCCGGTTAAAAAAATAAGAGCTTGAAAACGCTGGAATGCTGGTCGGTTTTTAACGGTTTACTTTTTATGGTTCTGTTCGTAGTGGTAGTTTCAAATAGGTTTGGTGATTGAGATACGATTCGAACGCGCGGCTTTAGTTCTAAAGGATAATATGGTAGCATTTAATTATAGTAATTAAGTCGAAAGCAGTTTTTTGATATCCCAGCGGCATTAATTTAGTTTTCTACCTCTGGAAGTTCAGGTTAGAGGTCAAAGACAGGGGGTGCTGAATCGTTCTCGACGGTTGAAGGTTAAGAAAGAACCCGAGGGTGGAGGTAAGCTATCATGTTGTCGTAGGCAACCCTTAGTCCACATGACGTGACCGAGGTTGAGGCGGACTTTAGTTGTGACTAAGAGATCGTCGTAGAATAAAATCTTACTCGTCCAATAATACCTACTCGTCGTTTAACCCGTAGCTAAAATATCGTTCTCCCTCCATATAATTTAGACTAATTAACCTTCTATTCTTACTTCATTACCAATACCAGCTCTAAATCTAGCCGAATTGGCGTTAGTAAATCCAGAGGTAGTTGTGTCATTCTTAATCATTCTAGAGCAAGATGCTGCGGTCTCGCATGACTTAGGAATGTTTTAAAGATAACGAGAACCAGAAATGGAAAAATCATTATCATATCTAAGGTCTTATATGTGCTATCGTAAACTTCGTTGGATATAGATAGTGAACCGATATTAAAACTACTGATCTTATCCCTTGCTTCTTTGTCAATAACAACCTTAACTTTAACCTCTCGTGGATCTATTATATTTGTTGAATATGCGATAACGCTATTTTTAAGCGAAGTTCTCGCTACTACGTCGTCGATTTCCTAAGCTTCAGGATAAGTAATCGCTGGATCAGTGTCATTTCCCGTTTAAATCAATCCATTCTTGGCTGTTTCAGCCTTTTTCTAGACCAGGTTGCTAACGTTAACGATACTCTCTATACTCCAAACTAATAGCGTGTGGGGTTAGTATAACTGTATCTTCAATTTTAGTTATCACTATTATTATCGCCATACTCTGAAAAGCAAATCCGCCGCTGGTAGCATTATTTAAATTATCACCACTATTGCTCGTGGTGTTTCAGTCCATAAACTCAGGACCTTTCAATTTCCCGCCGATGTGGTTAATTTTCCATTAAACCAGGATATCTTTAAAAACAAGTTATCCGGCGATATACCATTTAAATTAATCTTAATTCTCTGACTTTCTTGATACAACCGGAGCTAGATTGGCTCCTTCGCTTTCTCATGCATTTGCACTGGAGGTCGGGATCGCCTCGGTTCTTTTTGGGAGGGGTGGCTAAGCCGTCTAATTAAGCTAGTAGGATAAATAGGACGGTCAGGAATAAGCCCAGATAGACATTTAATCGGTAGGTTCTCATAAATAATCACTTTCATTTTATAGAGGAACTGACCACAGGTTAATTCAACTAATTCTCTAACTGTACAGCTATCAAAAATTCTTGCCGTCACGAGTGGGGTTATTTGGAAGAAAGGAACAAAACTGAAGAAAGTTAAAGCTAAAAGACATATGTCACTGAGCCGTCCTTTAGTTTAAAAAAGTCTAGAGTAGCGGTAAGCTATCAGTATAAAAATAATGTCGACGACTAATTAATTAGTAACAGGGTTACCGTTATTAGAATAACGAAAATAGCGTTTAATCACACATTCGTCAAAAAGAGGGTTACAATTAAAAAAATTATTTGCTAAATAAATCTAAAATTATACTTAAAACTTTATTAGTATAATGGGGACCAAATGAATCTATTTTAATAAAATAACATTTTTAGCATTACTGGAAAAGTCAAAAAAATTAGATTATTGCTGACGAATATATATTTAAGTTATCTACGCTAGGGTAGGGGGTGGTAGGATCGCTCGTTCTATTACTACTGCTGTTCGTCCAACTAGTAGCTGAAATAACGTCCTTTCCGCCACATATTTTAAACAGCATTAGGAAACATTCAGTTTTAGGGGATTAGGTTTTTTGGCATAAAATCCATTAATGGTATTCCACGTTTAGTAGAGTAGTCTCGGAGCATTCCAAATATCATGCTTGTTGAAGTAAAAATTCTTAACAGTCCCATCGTAATTTGTCAGCGCTTGATCCCAAGTTACGAACTAATCTTTGTTTTGTTAAATACTAATAATGAACTATTGTTAAATTTAAACGTTACTTCTTCAGAAGACTCATTGCTAACTTTAGCCATGGTTTTGACCATCTGAGAAAATATTACATCTATATAAATATAGTTTACTTTCTATAGAGGCAGAAGAATCAGCAGTATTATCAATAATAATGCATAGTCAAGTTTAAAAAGCATCTTAAAAAATATTAACTCAAGCATTGCGGGTGCTATTGATGTAAAATATGATTAAAAGTCTTAAAATCACCAGAGGCAAATAAAGTGTTGCCTTTTGTATCCATTTTATTAAGTTAAAAGCGGCGGTAGCCATAAGAGCGTTGATTTTAGCTCCTAGTTTTTTTTCAGGGAATTTCGTAACATTCGAAAATCTGAATTAAGGTATTCGATAACTGATTCTATTACTCTATGCTAGTTGTTATGGTGTCTATATTTTTTAGGGTCGCTAAATTTTTTGATTTTAATTACCTAGTGTTAATATTTGGATCCCTTTAGTTCTTTTTTGACTTTAATAATCTTAGTCACAACCCCCTTAAATCTAGGGGGTGGTTTATAGTTTCGGTTATTTATTGAACTGTATCGTTAAGCATGTTGCCATTATAGAGGTTTCGGTCAAAGTTTTGGTAGCTACAATTATATCGTGAGTTTTAGTTATTGGTAATGAAACTTTCGAACTGAGCTCATATTTTTTGTACTTTTTATCTTTGGTTATGCAGAGTGTTTTCGGGTTATAGAAACTATAAAAAATTTTTTCTGTTAGATTAAAACACGCCCGAAAAGTTTGAATTATTCTTGACAAAGTTCTAACTTTTGTAGCTACGATATAAAAAGTCCTATAGGCGACACTATTTTCTAAAGGTTGGGTATCATGTTTAGTTGTAGCCTAGAAGCCGTTAAAAAGGTAATATTTTTTCTTTAATGGTGATATTAAAGAGAACTTTTGAAAATTTTTCATTTTTTTAACTCTTGAACAACTTGAATATCGCTTAAATCTTTAAGTTAGTTTATGATTAATAGCCTGCACAGTAAATGAATATTTTTGGTTGATGTCCTTGCTCGAAATAGCACTTTTGAAGCTCTTACTCTAAGAGGGGTTAGGGTATTTTCCTGCCAATTGCGAGTAAGCATCTCAATAAATGATTTACTCCAGTAAATTTCCTTTGAATAAAATGCTCTGCCCTGATTGTGGTAATAATATTCTTATGCATCTCGCAAAGAAGAGAGCATTTCGACCGGGGGTTAAGTTAAACTTTAAGCTGTGGGGTTAAAATTATACTATAATTAATTAAAAAACAAATAGTTACTGTGTTTTTAAGAATCGATGATTTATAAGCTTAGCCTGCTGAAATAAAATCATTTTTTCCATTATGGTAGTTAATCTTCTAAAATACTAATTAATTTTTTAGGTAGTCAGAAAAAATTAACAAAAAAAGGAGTTGTTTTATTTCTATACTAAACTTTTATCGGGGATTTTATAATATATATATATGATTTTGTAAATAATATTTTACTATTGACTAGATTAGATATTTTATTATTATTTGGTCATGTATATAGATTCAGTATTAAAGCGTAACTTGCCTCTAGCTATTTTCTTGTGAGAATTATACTGATAAAATGGGAAAGTAGAAAAAAGAATCCTAGCTAATCTTTCTTAGCTTGATCTTGCTATCATCGACTTGATTAAACGTAGCTTTAAAGGGATTTTTTGTTTCGATTATGGAGGCTCCCTTGATCGTTCAATCAAAAACTTATGGTTACGTTTAGGCTGTTATGGTGGCAATAAAAAATTGGACTGTCAAAATTTATTTTCTCTAAATCAGACTCAAAGCGAGATTTGGTCTTGGTTATGATAGCCAGCATTATTTCTTCCAGATGAATTCTAGCTTCTTACCGTTGTAGGTATTTTGACTAACTTTGATATAATCGATTTTAATATATATTGAGTAATCTCTAACGTATAGAATATCAATGCGGTTATGGTAAAAATAACATCTGGGCTTAGATGATTGCGGCCCTGGCCCTTGATGCGTCCAGGGATTGTTGCCAGGGCGGCTCGCTTATCTTATTGGTTCCAGCGATTTTAAAGAAACACAGGTTTTAGCCCACATTTATAACTAAAAGTTGAAAGGGAAGCGAGGCCACGTTAGTTAGTAATTTCAAATATGTAGCTAGTCTATGAGAGGCGAAAGTGGGTAAAAGTTTGGCCCATCTGGTCGGCCGCATCAACCAGGGCAACTAGGTCCGAGTAGTGATAGCTATAAAAACATTATTTTAGGTGCTTTGCTAGTTCGGCCTTAGCTAGATGCTTCAGCGATGAAGTTTACTTTGTCGGATCTGAGATTTTGGAAAAGATATCATCGGTGGTATCAGCAAGACTGCTGTGCGAGTTGATATTGTAACTATGAACGCTATCGACTTAGTCAAAAAAATTAATGAGAACGGTGAGAGTATTTTCTAGGTTAGTAGCGTAAGCAATACAACAGTCTATATCTTTACTAAACTAAAGGAGGCGGCCAGAGCGGTACTATTTTATAGCCGTCGAAATAGGTTATGGTGTCGTAATTAATAAAATACTGAAAAATATTAAATTTATTAACGTGACCATCGCTACTACTAACAATTCTGGGTTCAAGCTCTCTTTGGGCGGGGAAATGTGGGGAATCTTGAAGGTGGTTGAAAAATAAGATAGTCAACATATCGGTTTAGAACTTTTCCTTAAATGGGCTAAATGTGGGGAAGAATTAGAATCTAGAAATCACTATCAGCATCTAGACAAAGCGTTAAAGGTTAGTCTCATGGAGAAGGCCATTAAAGGCATGGACGCTAGCAATTTCATCCAGGTCCAGAACGTTATCGACACCAATTAGGGTTGGAGTAGGACGGGATTCCTCACCCAGACTAGCAACCAGAAAGCCGTGAATATTTTTCCGCCATTGAAAAGGAAGATCACCTATGAGTCAGCCTGAACGCATACTAAAATCACCTGGAAAGTAATAAGGTTAACTTGAAGACCTAGGTCGAAACCCTCCCCAGGTTATAGAAAGCCACCTTTCGGATGTTAATATCGCCTAAGAACTAACATAATTCATTAAAAACAGTATCCTAGTGCAGGTCTCCACCAGTATGGTAATCCAATTGAACAAGCTGGTTCAGCCGGATTTGAACCTCTTACGACAAAAGAATTAGGCGGTTTGCCGCCTTGGCCCGTTCCATCATGGAGGTGACCCCGAAAAGGGCCGTTTTTTTTACCTTGTCCCTAGTGGGGGAAAAGTGTAGAAAGATTAATGAATAATTAAATTAAACTTCGGCCGGGGGTTTTTTAGGTTGTTTTAGGCTTCTTTAGTATGTTATTATAAATGATTAAATCAAGGTTGGTTAAGTGGCGCGGCGGGGAGCCTTTATGGCGAATAAGACAACAGCATTCGCTTTTCAGAAACGGGACCCGGACATTCAGGCGGAACTCGATGCTTTTCGTATCTTTCTGAAAAGAAAGGGCCACCGGATTACGCGGGAAAGAAAGGCTATTGCCGAAGCTGTGCTTTTAAACCGCGAACATTTTGATGTAGACGAACTGTTTCTACACCTGAAATTAAAAGTTAAGGCTGGTATTTCCAAGGCTTCTATTTATCGCACCATTCCTATTTTAATTGAGTCCGGTATACTGGCGGCCGTTTATCTGGAAAACGGCCATATGCACTATGAGCGGGTTTTTGGCCGCGACCATCATAGCCATTTACGTTGCGGCGCGTGCGGTCGTATTTTTGAATTTAACGTCCCGGAACTAGACATTATGGAAAAAAATATCGCTGCTGAAAAAAACTTTAAAAGCGAAGGCTACAAATTTGAAATCTGGGGCCTCTGTACCTATTGTCGTGACGATTAATTAATTTAAGGTGACATAAAGATGTTTTTTGATGTCAAATCAAGAACCAGCTTCGCTGGGTTGAAGCTGGCGACCACCTTGGTCCTAATTTTGACCCCTTTAATAGGTTGGTTATCTCGGGCGGCGGCCGACGGGCCAACCGATCTTTATGAAAAACTTAAAATTTTTACTTTGGTGATGCATGAGGTCAATCAAAAATTCGTCGAAAAACCCAAAAGCGACGAACTAGTTTATGGGGCCATCCGGGGGATGCTTTCATCTCTTGACCCACATTCGTCATTTATGACACCAGACGAAATGAAAGAGTTTCAGCAGGAAACCCAAGGAGCCTTCTTCGGTGTAGGCATTGAGATATCCCAGCGTGACGGGCTCTTAACAGTAGTTTCCCCTATTGAAGATACTCCGGCCTTTCGGGCGGGTCTCCAATCCGGAGATCATATAACTAAGATAGACGGTAAATCCACTAAAGACATGAGCTTAACTGAAGCGGTTAAATTCATTCGCGGCCCTAAAGGTACCAGGGTGATCTTTACTATTTCCCGTGAAAATGCCAAATCCATTTTGACTATTCCGGTAAAGCGCGACCTTATTCCTATTCGCAGCGTCCGCTCACAGATACTGGAACCTGGATATGCTTATCTGCGTGTCATTAGCTTTCAGGGCGACACTTACGACGAGGCTTTGAAAATACTAAAGCAGTTTCCCTTTCTAAAGGGTCTGATTCTGGATCTCCGTAACGACCCTGGGGGGCTTTTGGAACAGTCCATCAGACTCAGCGGTCTTTTCCTAGGACCGGAACTGGTGGTGGAAACCAAGGGCCGCCTTAAAGATCAAAATATCAGTTACCCGGCTGATACTGAAATGGTTCTGCCGGTGAACTGTCCTATTGTGGTTTTAGTTAATGAAGGCTCGGCCAGCGCTAGCGAAATTGTGGCCGGGGCGCTTCAGGATCACCAACGCGCCTTAGTGGTTGGGGCTAAAAGTTTCGGTAAAGGCTCCGTCCAGACAGTTTTGCCGCTGCCCGATGGTTCGGGTTTACGCTTGACCACCGCTCGTTTTTATACGCCTTCCGGGCGCTCAATCCAGGCCGACGGTATCATTCCGGATATAACCGTACCCAGTCGCCTGCCCAAATTCGCAGAAATTATAAGAGAAAAAGACCTGGATCACCACCTGACTGGGGCTAATGAAAAGTCCGAAGACCAAAAGGAAGTCAAAGGTGAAAAGACCGGAGAACAAGAAGATCTGGAAATGCCCGATCGCCCCTTGTCTGAAATGCCCCTTGCCGAAAGACTTAAGTTTGATCCTCAGTTGGCCCGAGCCTTGTTGTTGCTTAAAGAAAATAAGGTGCCTAATGTCTTTGCCAAAAAAGTTCGTAGCGGCGCTTAAAGGCGCTCTTAGCGAATTGTAAATTCAAGGAGATTACATGTCCTTACCCGCAGACGAGGTTCTTTTAAAAAAGTCCGAGCTCAATGAGACCACGGTTTTGGAAACCGCCCCCCGAGCTGAACGGCCTAATTTTTTGACCGCTACTTGTTTTGCTGATTTTGATTTACCACCGGAAATTATGGCTGGGGTGGATCGAGCTGGTTTCGAATACTGCACCCCTATTCAGGCCCAGGCCATTCCCGTAGCCATGAGCGGCCTGGATATTGCTGGTCAGGCTCAAACCGGTACCGGTAAGACCACGGCTTTTCTAATTCCCCTGCTGAACCGGCTGTTGAAAAATAAACCGCTGGGATTAGGGTTACCCCGGGCCATTATTATTACCCCTACACGAGAACTGGCGATGCAGATTTATGAAGATGCTAAAATTTTAGCCGGAGCCACCAGTTTGAGGCCGCTTCTAGTTATTGGCGGGATGGACTACCGCGAGCAGGCCGAATTGCTAGCCACGGGCCCTGAACTAGTCATCTGTACTCCCGGTCGTATCATTGACTATCTACAACAGGGTATTTTTAAGACTAAGGCAATTGAAGTAGCAGTAGTGGATGAGGCCGATCGTCTACTAGATATGGGGTTTATTAAAGATCTCAAATTTTTGCTGGGTCATCTACCCTCTTACACTCAGCGGCAGACCATGCTCTTTTCTGCTACTTTAGATGATCGGGTGCTGGAACTAACCTACCAGTTCATGAACCCACCCCAGTTTATTACCGCCGAGCCCGATAAATTAACCAAGATAAAAATTGAACAAGAACTTTATCATCTAGCCCGCGAAGAAAAGCTGCCTCTTATTATGGGTCTCTTGAAACATGAAATCCACCGACGAGTTATTATCTTCGTCAACACTAAAAGCGGCGTGGAATGGTTAGCCAAGAAATTGACCCTAAACGGTTTTCAGGCTGAAGGTATCACCGGTGATTTACCCCAGCCTAAGCGCCTGAAATTGATGGAGGCTTTTAAGGAAAACCGCCTTCAGATTTTGGTTGCGACTGATGTAGCTAGTCGAGGTATTCATGTCGATGACGTTAGTCATGTTTACAATTACGACCTGCCTCAGGACGCCGAAAATTACATTCATCGTATCGGACGTACAGCCCGGGCTGGGTGCGAGGGTAAGGCAGTCTCCTTTGGCTGTGAAGATTATGTTTTTCACTTAGAAGCTATTGAAAATCTTTTGGGGGAAAAGATTCCGGTCTATTTGGTCGATCCGGAGCTGTTTCAGAAAGATCAGGCCGGGGAAGTACGCCTGAAAGATCAACATGGTGATCGGAGAAAACTAGTTAGATCAAGTCAGGGTTGTTGGGAAAGTGGTAGTCGTGAAAGTGGTAGGGAAGGTAGGGGTAGTCGTATGTCCCGCGATCCGGCCCAAAGCCAGCGAGTGGGAGGAATTTTTGGGCTTTCACCCAGGTTTAATTTCGCTGCGTCCATTGATGAACGCCAATGCTTGAGTTGGTCCGTACCCCCCGTCACAGAATTATCATGGGCGGAACAGGTACAATCAGAATCGTCGCGGTCTGAATTAGTGCGGTCTGAACTGTCACGGACAGAAACAGCCGAGCCCACTGTTGAGGAAACTTTAATCTCTCGGGAAGGTAGCGGCTATCGTCGGAAACGGCGTCGAAGCAACCGGGGTCGGGAAGCTATTGTTGCTCCTCCGGACCAACCCGCTCCGGCAGAAGTTGTTTTTGAACGAGTTGTTCTTGAGCGAACTATTCCCGAAAAGCTTTCCTCTGAAACCGTTAGCTCGCCGCTTCAAGCGGCGCCTAATCCCTTGGAGGTCACACTCCATCCGGTAATTATGGCCCAGTCGGAGCCAGCTTCGGTTGTTAACACGGCCTCTTCGCTAGCGGCTTCTCCGTCGCTGGCCCCCAAACCGCGTGGGCGGGCTAAAAAAAGCGAAATCGCCGTCGAGCCGACGGCTTTGGAAAAGATCACCCCGAAACCTAGACGCCCCAGAGTTCTCAAAGCTGTTACTATAGTTACTGAGGAAGTGCATTCAATTGCCGCTCCAAAAATCCTTGTCGGCGAAGCGGCTGAAAAAAAACCGCGCCGCCCCCGAATTAGAAAAACTATCCCCCAGCCTGAGGTGGTCGACTAATTAAAAAACAGGCTTGCTGTTTAAAAAACTACAGCCAGGGGCCCATCAGGACCCTGCATTAAATTTCGTCTGGTATATATCATGAGTCTTGATCCCTATAAAGTTCTGGGTGTGGATAAAAACGCTGATATGGCGACGGTTAAAGCTGCCTATCGCAAGTTGGCCCGCCAGTATCACCCTGATATGAATCCCGGTGATCCGGTAGCAGAAAATAAGTTTAAAAAAATCTCGGAAGCCTATGATATTCTGTCTGATCCTACCAAAAAACAGGAATACGATAATTTAGGTCGGGAAGCCTTTTATGAACGAGGCTTTGGCGGGACTGGTTATCAGCGACCCGACTTTAACAAGGGTGGGTTTTCTTTTGAGGAAATTTTTAGTGAACTCTTCGGTAGTCGCCACTCGGGCGATGGTTCCGGTTGCCGAAGCAGCCACGCTGAACCGCGCAAAGGTGAAGACGTTAATACCAAATTAGCTATCAGTTTGAAAGAGGCGGCGTTAGGTACGGAAACTACGCTTAAAGTGGAATTTTTCGAAACCTGCCTCGCCTGTCGGGGTCGAGGTCTAGCCGTTGGAAGTGGTGGCCAGCCGCGCTCTTGTCCCTCCTGCGGCGGTCAGGGACGTCTCAAACACCTTCAGAGTCTCAAGACTAAAATCCCAGCTGGCCTTAAAGATGGCCAGATCATTCGCCTCCGGGGGCAGGGCGCTTCCAATCCCACGGGGGGAGGGCGGGGCGATCTGTTGGTTGAGGTGTTGGTAAAACCCGATCTGATCTTTACTCGCCAGGGTAAAGATCTTAGCACTGAACTTTCGGTTAGCCTTTATCAGGCCCTTCTGGGTGGCATGGTAGAGGTTCCCACCCTGACAGGCCGAGCCACTTTGAAATTGCCTTCTGGTGGCACCCAGAACGGTACTCGGATGCGTCTTAAGGGGCAGGGGCTGCCAGCCACCCCTAAAGAAGCGGCAGGGGATTTGTATGTGACTTTAAAAGTGCTGCTTCCGACTAAATTGAGCTCGGAAGCTAAAAAAATAGTGGCTAGTCTTGCTAAAGTCGCTCCTTTACTTGAGGAAGAAAAGTGAATTGCTTCGCCCCTCCCTCGCAGGATAGTCCGGCGTCCTCCTCCCGACTTCTAAATTCTACCTTAAACCGAGAAGTTTCCGAACATGCCCATGTAGAGGCTTTTTTAAAAATATTTCATAAAGATGATCGGGTTCTTATCGTTATTAGCGCTGACCCTGATGCTATTGCCAGCGCAGTCGCTGTCAAACGTCTACTGTGGCGGCGGGTTAGCCAGGTGACCGTAGCCACGATTAGCGACATGAAACGGCCCGATAATCTCCAATTAGTTAAGGCTCTAAGCCTCAAAATCGAATCTTTCAGCGCTGTCAGTCCGGCCGTTTTTACCCGGTATGTCATGGTCGATTCTCAGCCCGGGCATTCGCCTCTGACCGAGGCTTTAGCCTTCCAGGTTATTATCGATCATCATCCCTTGACCGTCTTGTCCGATAACCCTGAAAAGCGACCGGTCTATATTGATATTCGCCCTGAAATCGGGGCCACCGCAAGTCTTCTAGCTGGCTATTTAAAAGCCGCCCAAATTAAACCTAACTTTAGACTGGCTACCGCTCTGTTTTACGCGATTAAGACCGATACCCATAATTTTGTGCGTCAGGTTCAGTCTCTAGACATGCGGGCTTTCCGATGGCTTTATTCTTATATTAATCTTGATCTTTTGGCGAATATTGAAAAAGCCCCCGTTGCCCGCTCGTCTTTTAAAAAGCTTTTAGCTGGTCTGAATGGAGCAGTCTTTTATAAGAACAGGGTTTACACTTTCCTTGGCCGTACTGATCATGCCGATACTCTGGTGTTGACCGCCGACTTTTTGATGAAGGTCAGCGGAGTGAGTCAAAGCCTAGCCGCCGGTATCTGCGGCCGGAAACTGGTGATAATTTTTAGGGCCGAGGGAATTAGGCAGGATGTAGGTAAGCTTGCCCAAGAAGCTTTCGGTAAATTCGGCTCTGCTGGCGGTCATAAAAATATGGCCCGGGCTGAGATTTACCTGGAAAATCTGGATAATAAAATAAGAAACAATCCCGTCGCTATTGGTCGCTTCGTCCTACGCCGGTTAGCCGGAGAATAGACTAGTATTCCAAGTTAACGAGGTGGTTTCATGATTAAACGAGTTCCCGCCGTTGCCATAGCGACCCTTTTAACTTTATCTGTTTTTAGCGATAACCTCATTCTTTATGCTATTGACGAGAGTACGATCGGAACCGTCACGTCCGATCGAAATCAAATTCTGGACTCAAACGAAACTTTTGAAGTTGTTCTTAAAAAAGCTGAAGCTGGCGATGTTGAGGCCATGTACCAGGTCGGTCGTCTGTATGAAACTGCTGGCCGGGGGGCCCCTCGAAATTTTAGCACGGCGGTGGTTTGGTATCGGAAGGCCGCTGAAGCTGGTCGGCCGGAAGGCTTTCTTCAATTGGGGCTGTCTTATGAAATTGGTAAAGGCGTGACTGCCGATCGGGGAAAAGCTCTAGAATACCTGCGGCAGGCGGCCTTAATGGATTTGAAAGAGGCAGTCTACGCTCTAGTTACCCTGACTTTAGCTGGAACCGGCCCTAGTTCAGCCGATTTGCAAACCGCTCGGAAATACCTTATCGAATTGGGAAAAGAAGCCGAACCTCAAACCTTTATGACTTTAGGGGCCTTTTATGAAAACGGTATCGGCATAGCCCCTAATTATACCGAAGCCCTGTTCTGGTATCAGAAAGCTGCCGCTACGAACCTTCCGGAAGCATTTTATAGTTTGGGTGTTTGTTACGAAGTTGGCCTGGGTGCTGCCGCCGAACCGGCCAAAGCGATTTTAAACTTTCAGAAAGCAGCCGATTTAAAAATACCTAATGCTGCTTACAAACTTGCCTTTATTTATTTGGAGGGCTTTTTAGTTGACATTGACCAGGATAAGGCTATTAGTTACCTGAAAGAGGCTTTGGAAAACGGTCAGGCTGAGGCTGGTAACGAATTGGGGGTTATCTATCTGCAGGGGCGTTTAAACCAGCCTCATAACCAAGCTAAAGCTCTAGAGATGTTTATTAAAAGCGCCGAACTCGGTAATCCTGAAGCTATGAAAAATGTGGCTGTCATTTTCCGTAACGGCCTGGGAACCGAGCCAGATCTTGCTGTAGCTCTTAAGTGGTACTTAATTGCTCGTGATTCTGGCTATCAGGGTGGTGATTTTAATGAACTTTTGGCCGAAGTCAAACAGAAGCTATCCTCGAGGGTGATCCAAAATAGTGAAGATGAGGCTGCTGCCTGGATGGCTGCCTTCAGACCTAAAAATTAATAGATCAAAAAACTAGATTGCGGATTGTTTAGTTTTTTTCGTCGGAATTATTTAGAACAGGCAGTAGCCCGCTGCCGGCTCTATCGTTCTCCTTTCCTTTTTAGATAGATAGATCTTTGAACGGACGTAGGGTCAGCTGAATCAGGTGTTTTTCGTCTGGGTCCAGATCGGTAAAAGCTTGTGACTACCTGGTTAGGTAGCTTTCCGTCATAGAGTGTTCAAGGTTTCTAGAGAATATGGGTGAGGTGGCGAAAATGGTAATCGACCACATCCAAAACCAGATGGGGCAGAGCGGGACGGGCGGGAGGAAATGTTTGGTTAAAAGTTTAGTTGACAGAACTTGCAGAGTTTCCAGAGCCGCGTCTCTGGCGCTAATAGCGCTAATTAAAATGACTTTATCCGGGCTGTTAAGGTTAAGAATCAGACGGGAATCCAGACGTACGATATCTGTCTTCACCGTGAAGCCTATGTGGGTTAAAAGGGCTTTGATCCCGGTCCAGGCTTGAAGCGTAAGTTCAATAGTTGGGGTTTCAATTACTTCCTCATCGTTAGCGGAGCGAGTTAGTGGGAGTGAGGATTAAGAAAAATTCAGCAGTGAACAGGCTCGGGCTGAGGTATATCCCCGTGCCCTTGTGGGGTTTTATTCTGGCGAGCCGGGTAGTCGCTTGGCTGTAGTCTTAGGTTACAGTCGCCAAGGTGGGGATTTCGGCCGCCGAAGCGGTAGTGACCTCAGAGTCGACGACGATGCGGACCGGTCGCCGACCTATCTCTAGAAACAAGTTTCGGTTCCTCGTAGTTATGATTTAAAATTTAATCTGTTCTAGGGGTGATGATGGGTTCCATTAAATCGCTAGGGACCAGGGCGGTTGATGAGGGTTTGTTGAGCTATGGAAAGAATGTTGTTAATTAGCCAGTAAAGCACCAGCCCAGCCGGCATGTTGATGAGAATAAAGGTGAATACTACAGGCATCATCATCATAATTTTAGCCTGAGTTGGGTCGCCCATAGTGTTGGGAGATATCTTTTGCTGAACAATCATACTGAGACCCATGAGAAGGGTCAGAACTGGTACGCCTGTTGGTTGGTCGAAAAAAGGGATGACGATATCGAAGGAGCCTAGACGATCCGGCGCGGCTAAATCTTTGATCCAGAGCATGAAGGGTGCGCCTCTAAGTTCTAGCATGGAATCCAGCACCCGGTAAAAGGCAATAAAAAAAGGAATCTGCAGAATCATAGGTAGACAGCCACCTAGAGGGTTGATTTTAAAGGTCTTGTAAAGGTGCATGATTTCGCGGTTAAGGGCTTCTTTATCGTTATCGTATTTTTCGCGAATTTTGGCTACTTTAGGTTGAAGGTTCTGCATGTTTTTCATGGAGCGGTAGCTCTTAGTTGTTAGGGGCCACAAAACTATCTTAATGAGTACAGTGACGATAATAATGGCTAGACCATAGTTGCCAAGACCGACGTAAATCCATCTCAGCAAGGCGGCTAGGGGCGTAGCTAAAAAAGAGAACCAGCCTAGATCGATACTTCGGGTTAGGTCATGCCCGGCGGTCCGTAGGGCGGTAACGGCTTTGGGCCCGTAATAGAAATCAAAATCAAAAATCGAGGTTTGGCCGGGAGGTAGATTTAAAGTTCTACTCTCAGCCACGGCCAGACCGCCGTGATCCTGTAGAATAGCCTTAAATTCCGGTAGAGAGATCTCGTTTTTATCCACACCGGGGACTACGAGAGCAGTGAGAAAGTATTGGTCCATATAGCCGGCCCATTTTATGGGGCGACCCTGATTTTTAGCCAAGGCGGCAGGTGCATTTGAGGCTTTATCTGTTAGCAGGTGGTTGTTGATCAGGGCGCCCAGGCCGTCATAACGGCCGGCGACGCCATTCTGGCGAAAAGGGGCGGTGTTGATTCGTAAAACTAGTCGACCTTCAAAGGGGGCGGAGCTACCGTTGGTCAGGCTCACTTGTTGCTGTACTAGATAAGTACCAGCGGTAAAGGTCAGGCGCCGGGTGACAGTTAGACCGGCTGGGTCGTTATAAACTAGAGTTATTGTCCCAGTTTGGTTGGCTTTGAGGTTAAGCTCTTTTTGGTCAGCTTTAAAAAAAGCATTTTCCAGGTCCGGAGCTCTAGAAGCGACTAGGGTCAGTCGTAGGGGCCGGTCTTCTGGCAGCGGTGGGGTAACTAGTTCCATAGGCCGATCAGGCAGAGCCGGGTTGAGTTTACTAATGTAATAGTTATTAAGGGTAAAACTAGTCAGAAGACCACCAGTTTCAGCAATAACGGCGGTATATTCAGGTGTGGTGACGGTAACTTGGCCCGGTGAAACTGAGGCCGGAGCTGGGGTTAGGTGTGGAGGTGGGTCGACGACGGCTGGAAGAGCGACGGTCGGAACTTGGGAAGAGAGATGGGGGAGGGCGATTCCTTCTGGGGCAATATAAGACCAAATCAGAAGACTGATTATAACCACGGCTAAAAGCCAATAACTTCGACTGTTCATTTATAAAAAGCTCCTAGAACCGTCGGATCGGAGGGGGAACGGGGTCATAGCCGCCGGGGTGAAGTGGGTGGCATTTTAAAAGCCGACGAGTGGTTAGTAAGGTCCCTTGCCAAAAACCATATCCGGCGATAGCTGTGGCGGCATATTGAGAACAAGTAGGCCAAAAGCGGCAGGCGGGGGGTAAAAAAGATGAAATAAAGCGTTGATAAAAACCGATAATTTGAAGAGTTAGAGCGACTAATAGCTTATTGCCCCCGGCATTAGTTTTTTCCTGACCGGGTGGCACTAACGTAATTGGGGTAGGTAGGGAAGAAAGGTTAGTTCCGTCTGTAGAAGTTGCTGAAAAGGTGAAGGCCACTAGTTTTCGGTCTATTTGAGCTAAGTCAGCACGCAGGCGGGCGATAGGTTTTTCGCTGGCCCCTATTCTGACGATGAAAAGCAAATCTAGTCCCGCCGGCCACCGGGATCGGTTTAATCGAAAAAATTCCCGCACCCGGCGGCGAAGCCGGTTACGCTGTACGGCACCACCGACCTTTTTGGTTACCGTAACTCCCAGGCGACAGAATCTTAAAGAGTTCGACCGGCCTAGCACTAGAAAAGAACCGGTTTTGCAGGTTAGTTCTGGCCGGGTTTTTCGATCAGTCAGAGCCAGAAACTGTCGCCGTTTCAGCAGACGGGCCGGTTTGGGTAAGGTGAAGGTTCCGGTGGATCCGGCCGTGTTTTTCTTTCTGATCGTGGCCATTTTTCTGCTTAGAGACCTAGGCGCTTACGGCCCTTAGCCCGGCGACGGTTGATAACGGCCTGGCCGCCTCTAGTCCGCATCCGCACTAGGAATCCGTGGGTACGCATTCTTCTGAGATTATGGGGTTGAAAAGTTCTTTTCATAATGAATCTCGCTTAATTTATTAAGTATTTGTCAGGGGCGGGTTCAATCTCCTCGAGCTTTTTCAACAGCTTCGGCCCGGGTTTTACAATCAATGCAAAGAGTGGTAACGGGTCGGGCTTCCAGGCGCTTGGCCCCTATTTCCGCGCCGCAGGTTTCACAGATACCGAATTCGCCGATGTCAATCCGTTCCAGAGCTTCGTCTATTTTTACCAAAAGCGAGCGTTCCCGTTCCCGGAGACGTAAAATAAAGTTACGATCCGACTCTATGGAGGCTCGGTCGGTCGGGTCTGGGTAAGTATCGGCCTGATCATTCATATTCGTTACTGTATCATCGGCGTATTGTAATATTTCGCTGCGTCTTTTTAGTAGCAGTTCTTTAAAAAAGATCTGTTGAGCGCTATCCATAGAAGACACCTCTTAAAGCCGGCCTCGGCGTCGAGCTGAAAGTCATGATGAATTAATAATTATATGGTAATAAACTGCCTTTGTAAAGTGAAAATCTTTCTTGGCAATAATTTTTATTTTAAGGTTATATAAAAAAAATGAAGGTTGAAATTAGCGTATTTGTGAGAATAAGATGCTTAATATAATGGTCCTGAGAGCGCATCCAGGAGGTAAAGACGTGATATATACTAATGGGGTAGAGATAGATAAAGAAATGTTTTTATGATTGAAACGGCTTTATGTTTTCTGCCATAGTGTTTCGATTAACCGGCAAACGGTGTGCATTCGATAATTAAGCTATAAGTCAAAGATTTTGTTTTATCAGAGGATTTATTATTTTAAGATCGGTCTAGCTAACTCTAATCCGGTTACCTTTCAAAGAAATTTTGTTATCGCGAAGTGGGACTCTTTCCAGAATTAAGAACATCGATATGTTCGATATTGTTGAAAAAATTTACATACAGTAGGTTCTTCGGATATAACGTAAAAGTTTCTAGGTTAATACGATCATGAATTTTCGGCAGATATTAGTTTTAGTTAACAACGCGGTCGTGTTCAATAATAATCTTTACTGGGTACGTGTTCGTGATGAACAAGAATATTACTGATAAGCTTTTGTGAGACTTTTGAGTGAACACTAATAGACAGGTCATCGATTAAGAAAAATCTGTTAAGTATGTGCGGAGCAATAAACTTTAATCAATAAATCATAAGTATCAATCAAGTTTGCCGAGCCCGTCAATCGGCTGTCGTAGTGGTCAAGATTTTTGCGGCAGTAGATTATATCGATGATGTAGTTCGCTGTGTAGGAACGGATAAGTTTATCACACCCAAAGCGCAATATCGTAGCCAGACTAAAGATTTTAACGTTGAACAATACAGGTTTAGAATTCAGCAGGATATAGCACTACAACGTTAGTTTACTATCTATTACTACTGTATAACCGTGTATGGGATATATTTTTGCAGTTGAATATTTACAAATTGAGTAGTGAAGGACATGTCTATAAGGATAAGGCGCAGATATGAAGCACCCTTTTTATGAAAATGCCTGGCTAAGTTTCGGCTTCTTTTACCGCCGAAGCAATAAGACTTCATTTTGTAAACGTTTTCCGTACGTTTGCAATTTCCCATGGATAGTTGTATCGGCTTCTATCTTGAACTTGTAATGAAGCCAAAATAGATTGGTGATATAGTTTTAATTACTTTGTATAGTTTTAAATATTTCAATTCTTATAAAATACATTATCGGAAATACTCTATCAGAAAATATTCTGACAGAGCTATAGAATATTTTTACAGATTTTTAGAAGTCACCATTGTTGCGTTGGGCTAAGATATAGTTTTACCCTTGATCCTAGAAATTATTACCCTATAAGATGGGGATAAGAAACAAGACTACGAATAGAAAGCCATCCTGTGCTGGCTGGATAAATAGACTTTAAAAGTCAAAGAACTATGCCCCATCTTTTTAGGTGATGACATTTATGTCTATTAGCTATTCTACAAAAATTTTTACAGTCTGAGTTTAGGTTCATTTTTATCTATAAACCTTCCAATTAAAAGATTTTACAAAAGTATCTTTTTAGAGTTAAGCTAGATAGCCTGTTTTTGTGTAAGTCCATTTCAGGTAAAGGCCGAAGAAAATATCGGCATAAATAGTTGGAAGGAGTTTTGATTTGCGATGACAAAAATCTTTTAAAGTCAACTGGAATAGTCTTAAAATAATAGATTCCGCCGGTAAAATAAAGTCTTCGATCTATAGCTTTGTTACGGATCTTAATTTTTTCAAAGACAATATTGAAAGATTATTTTAATATACCAGAAGTTAGTTGAAACTAGAAATGAGACTTTTAATTTTATCGAATAACTTTAAAAGGAGAATTACTGGGCTTATGCACCTAACTTCAAAAACAGGGTTAGGAAATCCGAAGTAGCAATAGCTTGTCGCCGTCCCCTCGGCCTCGGAGGCGACGAAATCTTTGACAAAATAGCTCTTACTTCTTATACTAAAATTCAGGAAGGGGGACGTACACCTCATGGAGCCCGACTACCAGAATCAGTTTATTTTTCAGGGCTGCTATGGGGGGCACTATAAAGAGATGTACCAAAAGTGGACTGAACCCCCCTGGTGTATAAAAGAGCTAAGGACGTGCTTGGACGTGCGGGCGGCCCTGGCCGCGAAAAAATGATCGGTCGCTGCCGTTGGTGCGGAATGGACGATCATTTGCAAGAGGTTCTGCGGCTGGATAAGGTTGGAGCTTTTGGCCAGCCTTTCAGGTTGAGTCGTTGTAGAGCCTGCGGTTCTTGGCAGATCGAGCCCCCCCTGACGACCGCCATCATCCGGGAATATTTTCTGGCTCCGGAGCGTTGGCGCTCAATCCTTGATCCTGACGGTCGCTTGGTGGATCCGCTGGAACGGCTTGCGGCTCGGCGACGCGAATATCAGAACTACGCTACTGCTTTGACCGGGCGTCTCGAAGAAGGCGACCGTGTTTTGGATGTGGGTGCTGGAGGTGGCCTAATGCTCTCTCTGCTCCCTGAAACTTTGAAAAAAGTGGCGGTGGAACCTCACCCCGGGGCTGCCGAAGCCGCCCGGGGGCGCGGTTTATTAGTGCGACGCGACTGGGCTGACGATCTTAACTTTCCCCCGAATCATCTGGCTGCCTTAATTATGAATCAGACTCTCAATTACCTTCCCGATCCTGGCCATTTTTTGGCCCGGGCCGTCGCTTGGATTCGGGCTGGCGGGCTGCTTCTTCTTACCGGATTCGTTAACCCTGAAAGTTCGATGGCCCGTCTTTATGGCCCCCGCTACCGGCTCTGGCACCCTTTTTGTCAAATTTACCCTACCCCGGAGGCCGTGGTGCGGGTGCTGGGAGGCTGGGGTTTTGAGATTTTAAGGTGGTGGCAGCCCTATTTTAGTACTCCCTATGGCAGTCCTCTTAAATTATTTAAAAATATGCCGGAAATTCTGTTTGAAACTTTGGGGTGGACCCGACGAAGATTCTCGCCGGCCTGGCCCGGCAATACTTTTAGTTTCCTGGCCCGCAAAAAAATTTTAACTCTGCCTTTGGAAAAAATGGTCCTAGCTTATTAAAAATTCGGCCTTGAAAGAGGTCTTATGACCACTGAGTATATTCGGATTCATTTTCATTGCTCGCCCCCGCTGAGTCGCTTATCTATTTTAAGAGCAGTCTTTATACCGTTCTTGTCGGAAAATTTGTAAAATCCCTAAAAAATACCGCTCGCAGGTCGGAATTTTTAAACGTTTAAGAGGCGAATCTGGTACTGGTAATTTATTTACTAGTTCTGAAAAGCTAGCGTTTATTGTGGAATTTTAGCTAATCCTTGCTCTATTTTATCTTCCTTCCTGACGACTTTGCTTGGAGGTACAACTTACCGAGGGCTGTTGAATTTTTTAGATCGGATGGAGAAATTGTATGAAGTTACTTTTTTTCGATCTCCTGGTTATCCATTATCGCTATATTTTACAGGATTTGGGTCGGACCTTCTACTAGGGTGTCTGCTAGGTACCAGCCGGTTTTTATATAGATATTAACGCTGCTGGAGAATGTCTTCAGATCTGGCTAGATCTGAGTATAACTTCGAAATATTCTGCTTTGGGTGGGCGAAATTACGAAACGCTTCCTGACTATTATCGGGCGTAGCATGAAATTGCGGGCCCATCGTGTAATCTAGCCGGTCTTCACCGTTTCCTTGGAGCCAGAGAGTTCCACCATAGTTTCGCTGGCCGCCCGTACAATGGATGATATTAATATATGTTCCATGGATTACAGCGGAGCGAACTTTACGTAATATGACGAGACGGAAGGTATATGGGAACTTCTGTGAAACAAAAACTGGCGAGTATCTGGTTCTAAATCAACCTAATCTGGCGGCCGAAACTAAAAAATAATTCCTCTTATCCGTATCCTCATCCTTACCGTCACCTAGCTGACCTATTATCTTATAGTCTAATAGATGAGTGGGGTAGATAAAGTCTTAGCGGGGCTGGATGGTGATGAAAGCCTAGCTGGCGAGCTGGGGTATTTTTTTATTTCTTCGTCGAATTGAAAGCCGATGGCGATGAAATTTGTCTATGGGCGGAGGTGAAAGTTTGGAGCCGTCTTCATAACAGTCCGATTTTAAAAAACCGTGTGGTTTTAAAGTGCGGGGAGGTTAAAAACTTGGACCTTAAGACCGGCTAAATTCGGGTAGACCAGAACCTCTACCGAACTAAGGCGTACTTTTTCGAACCTGATTACTTTGAAACCTACGCCCGCATTAATCTCCTTATACCCTAGCCTTATCCCCAATTTTCTTTTTCGTCAGGTTTTTTAGGAAATAAATTATGAAACCACCCCCTCAATTTTTGGGGCCTATTTATGGCCAAGCAGGCTCTGATTTGATGGGCCTGTCGCCCCTTATTATTGCCTCTCTTTTAAACTGTACTTATGTCCTCTTCTGCCGGGTGCAGTAAAAGAAGACTAGGGTCTAACTAAAGCCTTCTTTCGGCGGGATCTCAAAGGAGTATTACCAGAAAGCCTACGCTTTAGCTTTAGAAAAACGGGCTTAAACTGAAGATTTATGAGTAAAAGTACGATAAATAAGGACTATCTACGTAGCGGGTAGTCTACTCACCACTGTAGAAGATTGGTACGATAGCATCTGAGGGCGCGTTGAATGCTTTACTAAGCACACCAGGTTCATAGGCTTACCTCTGCTATTTTTTTACCTTTGCTTACCGGCTCACTTGTAAACGGGTTAATGTATTTCTTCAATATTTAGTTGGTTAGCCAGCAGGTCTCCCTATAATTACTTCCTGATATATTTTACGATCTTTTTTGTACTCTTATTTGCCGTACTCACATAATATTTTGTCCGCATCGGACTTGAGCTTTCCATAAACTGCTTACTTACGGTACTTCGACATAAAGACCATGTGATATTTATATTTTCATCTCGTATATGTTAAAATACTATCGTTTATTTGGATAGTCTCTTTATTTTTTCTTGATATAATTGGTAAATCTTAATTATTTTAACATTAGGTATCGTTTTAAATCGTAATTCTTCCCCGGTGATTCTTTTACGCTAATCTTACCGAGACAACGGGAAGGTTAAAAAAGGACTCTGGCCAGTTTTTCTTATCTTGATTTAAAAAATATTGACCTTATCAAAAGACGGCTCAAAGGTGAGTCTTTTATTCTTGCTAGGGAAGCCCCCAAAATCATTGACTATAAACAACACGATCACGTTTTAGTGATTATGACGACTATAAAAAGGTTTGATCTGATCTCTGTTATTTCCTTACATTCATCCAGGGAGTTGGATCTATCTTTCGCCATGGTGGGTTCTCGGCTTCTGTGTTCTAAAATCAAAATAGCTATGTGGTTGGCTGGTGGCAGATAATCTTATTTATCAAACTAAATATTGCTGCTGTTGACTAAAATAAGCTTATAGATTGGCTAATGAATAGGTAGGGAGATATTGAAGCCAGACTGACCAAACGTCACCTTCATAACGGGGGTATCATATTTTATGATCTGTTATTAAATTATGTCGAAAGTGAGTATTGCTTTTGGGGGTGTTTCGAGTAATCATGTGATAAAAAGAGAGGCAGACGCTAGATAAACTATAGTCTGCTAACCGATAGAGGCGGGTGGCCTATATTTGTTAATGCTTGATTAGGCATTACTTCTGATTTAGCCATATTCATCCTGACGATTAAAAAAGCTAGGGTTTAATTTAGGTTAGGTCGTATAGTGACTGTAGGTGATTAGGGGGTGTCTGGGAGTTAAAATATAGTTTTCTGTGAGCCCTAGGAGATATAGATTGGATAAGCGCCTTGAAAATTACACCTATATGGGGATTACTTGGTAGTCGTAAAATATAGCCGATTTTTTTTAAGGAGCGGGAGGTTATAGGTCTGGCTATCGGGTAGGAGATAAATTACAAAGAGTTAAAAACTATTTTATTCTTGAAATCGGTGAATCCTTATTCAACTTTTGTACTGGCTGGAATAAAGAATTAGGGTTTATATCTTTTTGTGTATGCTAGCTTATTATATTAAGTGGTATATATGGGAGGCCTAGTGGTAATTAACTTTTTAAAATAACTAATAAACAATCATGATCAATCATAAAACTTTATTTTAACGCTCCCATTAATCAGCAGTTAGACGAGTTTGGGGTCTTCAAACTGATTCTTGAGTTTTTGCGGGAGAGTTATCTGGCCGGGAAGAGCTGGTTTAAAAAAGGACCGGTTGGGTAAATATTAAAGAATGTTAAAATAGTCTAGTTGATCATATGATCTAGTAGAGCCTTTATTGAATGCTTTTTTTCTAGCCGGTGGGGTTTTTAGTGGCGGCGGAACAGATAGGCCAGAATAAATAAAGCCACGGCTGCTAGAACTACCGTGGTTCCAGTTGCCATGTTTATTTGCGGCCGGGTGGAAAGGTAGAGCCCGGCCTGGCCAGAAACTAAAGCTACCGCTTGAGCACCCCAGAACATGTTTCCTGCCGAGGTGGCTCGGCAGCGACCCGCGGCGGCCGGAGCCACCAGAAGGGCCGTCACCAGCAGAACCCCCACTAACCAGACGGCGACAGTCACTACTAAGGCCAGCCAGACTCCAAATAGGTAAGGTGCAAACTGGCTTTTGATGGGGTGGCGGCTGCGGGCTAGAATGGGCGATAGTGATTCTAGAGTTAGCTGGTTAAAAAAGAAAAACAGGAAGATCAGGCTTAGGGCGACTAGGAACGCTAGGGCGGCGATTTCGTTTTCCGTCACGGTTAGAACATCGCCCAGGAAAAAGCGGGCTAATCCTCGGGCCGCGCTGCTGTGGCGGCTGACTAGGGCCAAGGATAGGGCGATAGTACCGGAAAAAACGAGGCCTATGACTGTATCCGAGGCCAGGTGACTATGGCGGGACAGATAGACTACTCCTAATCCGACCAGAGCTCCGGTCAGTAGAACCACCGGCCTCTCTGGCCAGCCCAGAATTAGGGCCAGAGCCACCCCGGTGAAGACCGTATGCCCCACCGCATCGGCAAAAAAAGTTAGTCGCTGGTTTACCACCAGTACTCCGGCTCCTGCGGTTACCGGCGCCAGTAGAAAAAGGGTCAGAGCAGCTCGCCTCAAAAAAATAGGTTCAAAAAAAAGACTTAAAACCAAATAGATAGGCTTTAATAGAGACCCTAGTTCCATAGATTACCCCGTGGTTAAAAATATTTTCCAGGGTTAAACTGAAAAATAAGATTATTAATAATAGTCTTCGTTGGCGATGATCGGGTCGGTATCGGTAAAATCGAATGGTTCAAAAGATAAAAATAGGTCGCTCAGATCAATGACGCTGGAGGCAGAAGTCCTTAATTCTGAAGATAGGGTCGGGGGCACGGAAGCCACTTCAACTTTAATACCTTCTCGTCGAATAGTTAGGGCTAAGTGGGCGAAATCAGCATCGCCGGTGACTAGAGTTACGATGTCGGGTTTGATGCGTAGACTCAGATCCATAGCGTCTATGGCCATAATGACATCCACATTAGCTTTATACCAGCCGTTAGCTCGGGGCTGACCGCTCTTTTCATAAACTAGAAAGCCTTGGCTGCGTAGCCAGTGAATATAGTGGTGCTTAGCTTCTCTTTTTTCCAGCCATTCCGGCGTGGCCGGTGGTAGGCCCACATAAATAACCATTTCCACTAGCTGACGATCCTCACCCACTCCATTTTCCAGATAGTTACGAAATTTGAGCCAATCGAAGTTACGTTTAAAATTTTTGGAAGCGGCCCGGGTGACGTTAGCTTCATCGACAAAAACCAGAATTCGGGTTTTATTTTTCATTGTAGCTCCATTTTTTAATATTTATATAAAAATTAACCATTAATTATTAGTCAAGTTACTTATGTTGCTCACGCATGGCTCGGGCTATTTCTCGCCTGGCATCGGCCTCTTTGAGGTTCTGGCGTTTATCATGGGTTTTTTTGCCGCGAGCTAAGGCTAATTCCGCCTTAGCTAAGCCATTTTTGAAATACAGTTTAAGGGGAATCAGGCTCTGCCCGTTTTCTTGTAGCTTGCCGTAAAGACGTTTTAATTCCGGCTGGCGTAGAAGGAGCTTACGCCTTCGTAGTGGGTCGTGATTATTGAAAGGGGCCCAGGGGTAAGGGGTTATGTGGGCACCCACCAGAAAGACTTCGCTGCCGTAAAAACGGGCGTAGGCTTCGGTCAGGTTAGCTTTACCTAGGCGTAGACTCTTAACTTCAGTGCCTGTGAGTACCAGTCCGGCCTCGTAATGATCGCCTAATTCGTAATTGTACCGAGCCTTTTTATTCAGACAGATTATTTTTATCCCCTCTTTGTCTGGTTTATTCACTTGCTACCCTTTAAAATGGTATGTCATCTTCAGTGGGAGAAGGACCGAAGTCGCCGCTGAAGGGGTCGTCATTGAGGGGAACTGGTTGCGGCGGTGGGGAAGCAGGGACGGCGGGTCGGGGCGGGGCTTGGGGCCGGGGGGGGAGCAGCACGGTAACTGGGGTAGAATCTTCGCTGCTTTGGCGGCCGCCAAGCATTTTCATGGTATTGCCTATAACTTCAGTTATATATTTATCTTGACCGGTTTGGTCCTGATATTTTCTGGTCTGCAGGCGCCCTTCGATATAGACCTGGCGACCCTTGGCTAAATATTCGTTGGCGACTTCTGCTGTGCGGTCGAAGAGGACGATGTTGTGCCATTCCGTCCGATCTTCACCGCCTATTCTTTCCGTAGTGGCTAGTGGAAAGCGGCAGACAGCCTTACCAGAGTTCTGCCCGTGCTTAAGTTCCGGATCCTTGCCTAGATTGCCGATAAGAATAATTTTATTTAATCCCGCCATGTGTCGCTCCTGTTTGGGGTAATTGCTTAGGTCATTTTATTGATGATGGCCATGTTGGGGATGGTATTATAGGTTCCCCGCCCGGTGATATTATGGTTATAAAACAAAAAGTTATTAGGAGTGATAGTCGCCTTAATTTTTAGCTACTGTGTTGTAGCGCTGTTGGTTTTGATCTGGGTAGTGTTTATTAGAAGGTTAGGGCCAATTAACGTCGTGGAAGGCTACTTGGACGTTTCATGGATAGTACACCGAATCACCCTGGTGGCGTTGTAAAAAATGACGTCGGTCTCGAAATGAGTTATAATTTGGGGCAAACTAATCTGGTCGTGATAAATAGTCATTGACGTGCGGTTTTCGGTCTATATCGAAGGCAAAAATCTACTTACACAAACCTAAAACGACCATTTAAATCACTATTTTTCCCTAAAGAGGTATTATACCGTAAGCAGGGATAAAAAGCGATGGCGAAGATAAAATAGCCTAGGAGAGTCAGACCTAGCCTAAATTAAAAAAGGCTTCCGGCTAGAAAGCTCAGAAGAGCCCTAGCGCCGGAGTTCAGGGCCTCTTTTAAATCGTGCTTTTCCACTGCTAGTTTACAGATCATGGCACCGAGGAAAACGCCTAGAATTAAACCGATCAAGTTGAAGAGAACAAAACTCGCTATGGAACTCAGCACCGAGCCGATCATGCCGGCCCGGCTGGTGTCAAACTTGTTAGCTCCTGTAGCGGAGGCTAATTGATCTACGACCAGGGAGACGACGATCATCAGACCGGTGTTGATCGTGGTCGTCGCTCCGTAACCGGCCCAACCCGTGTACTAACCATAGCTCACAGATAAGCCGCCCAGATGATGGATAGCCCCGGTAGCGTAGGTAATATGCGCCGACTAGGCCTAGCAGCATGGCCAAAAGGTATAAAATAAGAACAAGGCCTTGCACAAGGATATATCCTTTAATTAATTAATTTTTTTTTAACTAGGAATAAGCCGCTTGACGATTGATTAAAAGCTGGTTAAGCTAAATCGTTATAATGATTTATAACGATGGGAATTTTAATTCAAGTTTTCCCCTCATTAATTATTATCATAAATCGTCCGCCTCTGGCAAGCGGCCAAGGAGTACGTTATGTCCTTATTATTGAATTTAACCGATGCTGATTTTGACAACGAATTAAAAAAAGCTGCTGTTCCGATATTGGTCGATTTTTGGGCGCCCTGGTGCGGCCCTTGTAAGGCGGTAGGTCTTATTCTGGAAGAACTAGCCGGAGAATATGAAGGCCGTTTAGTCATCGCTAAATTGAATGTAGACGAAAATCAGGCCATCCCGGCCCGCTTTGGCGTCCAGTCTATCCCAAACATGGTTATCTTTAAAAATAGTGAAGAAGTTGGCCGTATTATTGGCTCGCGTTCAAAGGACGGACTCAAGACCGTTCTTGATCCCCTCTTATGAAACAGAGCCGGAGAATCAATAAGTTGATTCCTCTTGTCAGATTCCGGACTCTGGCTTTTATGCTGACTCTGGGTTTGACCGTGAGCCCCCTTACCGGTTGCGGCATGGGTTCAGCTGGGAATTATTTAAATAAAATTTTCGGTTTCCAGTCATCAAGCGATCTGAATTCCGGCGAAGACGTGCCCCAGACCCTAGCTAATCAGGCTCAGGAACTTATGGATGCCGACAACTATAAAGATGCGGCTGTTTTATGGCAGCAGCTTAAGGATCAATATCCGTATAGTCGTTACGCCCTTCTGGGCGAATTAAAATTAGGCGATTCCCTTTTTGTGCAGGGAAAATATATTGAAGCTCTCGGTGCCTATGAGGACTTTGAACGGCTTCACCCGGAAAATGAGGCTGCGGTATACGCTATATATCAGCAAGGCATGTGTTATTATTTGAGGATGAACAGCATTGACCATGATCAGACTGCCACCATTCAGACCATTCAAACTATGACTCGGCTGGTAGAGACATATCCCGGTAATAAATATGCCATTATGGCTCAGGCCCGCATCACCGAAGCTCAAAACAATCTCGCCGGCCATGAGTTCTATGTTGGAGATTTTTATTTTAACCGTAAGGATTACGCGGCGGCTATGCACCGCTATACGGGATTGATTCAGTATTATCCCGATTCAGGTTATCATCAGAAGGCTTTAAATCGTATTGCCGAATACCGGCAGTTAGTGGCCGACGGCGTGGTGGAAGACAGCGTTAATCAGCGTGATGATTCTTTCGATTCCCCTTTCCTCTCCTCGCCCAACAATACAGGTGACACCGTCGCTCCCGGTATCTTTTAGGTTATTTTAGATAAATGGCGGTTCTATATTTTCTGGTGAAGCTAGTCTGACTTATGAGAGACACTATGTTTAAATGTTTTTTAACATTACTTTTAATGTTGGCTGCTTTCTGGCCCCGAATCGTTGGGGCCCAGAGTCACACCTCAGTGGCGGCGCAGGCTGTGCCGTCGGCCGATGCTCTGGCTACGGAAAAAGACGCTCTTCACCTTAATACCATTGGGGCCTTTAGCGCTGGCTTTGTTCTACAGTCTTACGGATACATCGGGGTTCTTGCTGATTCCCTAAGCCAGGGTGTCTATGCTCCGGACCTGGTGCGATCGATGTTGACGGAAACTATTAACTATTTGCGCAAGGTTCATACTCAGCTTCAAAAATATCAAGGCGGAGGGCTAATCGTTCCGGGCGATCTCAGGTTTATTACTTCTGTTATAAATATAATTAATCAGTTAATGGCCGAGGCGGAGGCCTTGTCGTCTTTCGCCCAAACTAAGGGTGAAGCTGATTTAAAACGCTTTGAGGAATCCCGCAAAAACGCTTGGAAAAATATAAAAAATACTTTAAATATGAAATAAAAATTGCACCGCCGTACGGGCGGCGACTTTAAAACATTCGGGGCGTGGCGCAGTCTGGTAGCGTAACTGCTTTGGGAGCAGTGGGTCGGAGGTTCAAATCCTCTCGCCCCGACCATATAAATCAAGGAGTTTAGCTGCTAATGGTGAAGTCCTTGCTCTGTTTTTATCTTAATTTAGCTAGACCATGAAAGGACTATTATATTAGAAACTGGCCCTTACTATAGCTTAGATTATTTTTAATAACCCATAGATATCAGGAAAAATTTTATAATTAAACTTTTTTGCTTGTTAAACAAATCTAAAATCATACCTAAAAGGACAATTTATTATAAAATATTATAATTAATTATAAAAACAAGGTAGCTTATTTTTTGTTATTTTTCTTGACTAGTCTAAAATGTAACTATCAATCAGTAAATGGCGAGTTTTATGTTGAAATATAAGGTATAGTGACGATATTTTACA
This sequence comes from Candidatus Adiutrix intracellularis, assembly GCA_001577715.1. Classification (GTDB taxonomy): domain Bacteria; phylum Desulfobacterota; class Desulfarculia; order Adiutricales; family Adiutricaceae; genus Adiutrix; species Adiutrix intracellularis. The sequence goes on from LQAA01000003.1 coordinate 99,490, forward strand.
ACAGTTTGTCATTTCGTTAAGGTAGGTTCACAAAATTGGGCTAAGTATTTTTTAATTAAGTTTATACTACTTTTAGTTAATAGCTGAATAGTTACCGATATTTTTTATATGGTCTATTAAGAATATATTCGTCAGGAGCAAGTTATGTTTTTTGATTTTTCCAATAGTATTAATTTTTTTTGTAATAATAATATATAATATTAATCTACTAAATTAGATTTCTTTGTTCCCCATGATTTTAGTCAATCTCCTAAAATGTCAATCAAAAAATTTGTTAAGCATAAAAAATTAACTAAAAAACGAGTTGCCGTGTTTTTTATAAATAATTCTTATATGATATAGTAAAAATGTTCTTTTAAGTATGATTTTAGATTTGTTTGGCGAGCAAAAAATACAATTTTTAATTTTCTTCTAACGAATGCTTGCTGCCTCAGTTGAATTAGGTGCTTAGACCCTAGCCGCTATTCTAGCTAGCTATGGAACCGTTAAGTATTTTAATATCATTAAAATCGGTGGTGTAGGTGGTGTTAATGAACTGTTCGGCTAGTCCTTATATGCAGATTAATTTTTTTAGTGAAGAAGTAAAAAAAAATTTTTTTATCTTAGCTTCAGAGGTGAGTAGCTTTAGCCTGTTGCCATAATTCTTCTAGGGTAGCCGGGGAAACATCTTCTGGGCGTTGGCCGCTCGCAGCTAGCTTGTCTTCAATATAGTTAAAACGGTTGATAAAACGGGTATTGGCTTCTGATAGGGCGTCTTCAGCAGAAAAATCTAGGCGACTGGCTAGGTTAGCTAGAGCCAGTAAAACGTTACCCATTTCGGCTTTTAGTCGGGTTTTGTGGGCGGGGTCGGTTGTTTGCGGGTCGTAAAGGGCTAGTTGTTTATCCATCTCCGCCAGCTTTTCATCCACTTTATGCCGCACAGCTGGGGTATCTAGCCAATTAAAACCGGCCCGTTCTACCCGGTCATTTAGGCGGTGAGCTCGTTGTAAAGCCGGCAGGGTCAGGGGCACTGAGGCTAGAAGGCGGTTATATTTTTTATCCTGGCGCTTTATAGTTTGCCACTGATTCAGAACGGTTTTGGTATCGGTTATTTTAGGGCCGTCTCCGAAAATATGGGGGTGTCGGGTGATCATTTTGGCCTGCACCTGGTCTATAACCTCGGCTAGACCCCAGCCCCAGCGGGGCTGGGCCAGATGACTGATAAAGATCACCTGAAAGAGCAAATCCCCGGCTTCTTCGCAGATGTCATCCGGATTTTCGGCCTTCAGGGCTTCTATCAGTTCGTAGGTTTCTTCCAGAAGATGTCCGATGATGGAAGCGGGGGTCTGTTTTAGATCCCAGGGGCAACCGTTTTGTGGATCCAGCAATCTGGTTATAACTTTGTCCAGTTCGGTCAGGGCGGGCCCCGCTTTTTGGGTGGTAGGCATATAAATTACTCAGTGGCTGGCTGGGGCCAGGTGGGGATAGCCGGAATAGGAGCGGTAGCTGGCTTGTTCGGAGCGGAGGGTTTAGAGAACAGGTCAGGGTGGTCGGTCATAAATCGTTTTAAGTCTTCCGGATTTAGAGCCTCACCGCTGGAGATGTTGCGTAGTTTTTCCTGCCAGATCGGGGTGACGGACTCGGGTTTTTTTTGTAGAATACTGCGGATAGTCTTCCAATCCACTACGTCAAGTGAAGCAGGTAGGGCGGTTGGTGGCGGGCCGCCGCCGTCGATAAAGGGAGCATTTTTAACAGCGAAAGCTAGGGCCTGGCGCAAACCTTCGGGCATCCAGGCTTTAGCTTGGCTAGTCACCGGGGCGAGATAGGGCCACAGTTTAGAGGTTTGAAAGAAGGGTTCATTGTCTTTTAAAAAAACCTGGACCCCGGATAAAATGATGCCGCAGACTAAAGTGCCCTTGATTACCCCAACCATAGCTCCCAGAAGGGAACTAGCCACCGGAGTAATGGTCATTTTAACGATCTTATCCACAAAAAAGGATAAAAGACTGATGAAAAAATAGATGATAACGAAGATGATGATGAAACTAGTTATACCCCGCTGGCCTGGTAGATCAAAGATGGTCTTAAGGTGTAATTCGCCCAGTGGCCAGTAGACGCTAGCTACCCAGAAGGCCACGAACAGACCCAGCACCGCCACTACTTCCTTAACCACACCCCGGAAGAGGCCCCGTAAAATGAAATAGCCCAAAATGACTAGTAATGCTATATCTAATCCGCCTTCAATCATAAAAACCCGCTTACCCTGGACTTTAAGCCAGGTTAATATAGGATCGGATTTTGTAACAAACCAACCCTGTAAACGATTTACTTACTAAAAAAATATTTTATCACGATGCGACCAGTCCGTCAAATGCGGTCTAATAGCGGGCACAAAAAAATAAGCACTTTTTATTCTTTAGCTCATATTCACCTTTCATTTTTCCAGCACCTAAAGAGAGCCTCTTCGACATTTTGTTTTTAAAGGTTACTCTTAGTTTTGGATATTAAAGATTTAGGATGTATTGGCTATTTTCATATTCTAACGCAACTTAGGTTATTTCAAACGTTGCTGTAGTATGGTTCTGTTTCCGCTTTTAATAACTCCGCTGTTGATGAATTAACCTCTTCTTAGATACGAAGCGCAATCGATGTTATTTTTGTTGTTCTCCAAGTATCTAGTTAGCTTGAACTTGCTCTTTGGTTGAGTGGCTTTTATTGAGATTTCTTATCTTGCTCAAGGCTTCTGTACTTCCGCTGGCTTTAATGAGATCACATAATTCATCGGTCCAAGGACAGGACTCAGGTAATCCTTAAAAAAAGTTTTAAAACAAGCATTAGCTCAAGCGTTGCGAGTTCTCTTAGCGTAAAATATGGTTAAAAGTCTTAAAATTATCAGAGGTAAATAAAGCTTTGCTTCCTGCATCTAATATTGAAACTTTCGAACCGAACTCATGTTTCTTGCAGTTTTTACCTTTGGCGATATAGAGTGTTTCAGCTCATGTAAGTTGTAAATTTTATTTTTATTTTTTTATTGTTAGGTCAAAATATGCTAGAAAAACTTGAATCGTTCTTAATAAAAAAATAATTTAATCGCTAATTTTTAGCTTAGTTTTACGAAACAAGGTTAAGGTAATAGTCTTAAGGCAGTTCTTGGCTTTCTTTACGTCTTTATTCTTTTTTGGGGGGCTTGCAAAATTTGATTATTCTGATGAGTTCTTTTATTTTTTTTATAGCTACGGTCTAAAAAAGGCTTATAGACGATACTATCTTTTAAAGGTTAGGGGTCACTTTTATTTGTAGCTTAAGAATCAGTTGGAAAGCTAATATTTTTTCTTAGATAATGGTATCAAAGATAATTTCTTTCTTAATCGCTTTCTCGTCATGCAATAAAAGAGAAGTTTTAAAAAATTTTTCATCCATTCAACTTCAATGGATTAACGACATTTGGTTTGAGATTGTTACTAGCAAAGTAGTTAATATTAGTATCTGGTTTTGATGGGGTATTAACCTAAGCTACTAATAGGAAGGGTGTGGCTTTCGTGGTTGGGGGAGATGCACCATTAAATTCAGTTTAGACGGGTGAGGTTTTGGATAATGATGATTCTGCTTACTTCGGTGGTGGAGTTATGTTTTTCGCTGAGGACGAAGATGATTGGCGTCGTGTTCTTGATTAGGATCTCGTAGTAATTTGCGCTTAGTGAAGGAAAAAGAAACTGAGATTGAGTGTGAAACCGAAAACCGCCCATTTTTTTCGGTAGGGTTTATTTAATAAATCATATGAAAAGTTTGGAAACGACAATGAACGAAGGGTAGTTATCGAAAGGAAAGTAAAATTTTGGAATACGACTGGTGTTGCTCTTGTTAGAGTCAGGCTGGCTCGGCCCGGGCCTCGAGTTTAGATTCAATATAGGGAGAGGGTGAGAAGTTGTGGGCTAAATAAGCGGTCTTTAAAAGACATCAAATACTTTATTTGATTGATTAATTATAATATAATTTCGACCATATAGTTTGGGATTTACTTTAACCCTGGTCGAATCCTTTCTTTTTTGAAGAGTATAGAAGGATACCATCACCATAAGCGGGGCAAGGTGTTTTGTTCAAGAGGGATTACTGAAGTAAATTAATCCTCGAGTTGCTTAATTGTAAGTGGCTAGAAAAATATCATGGAAATTCTTAGAGCAAGATTTTCAAAAGTGTTATTCCGACTAGGGACGGTTAGTTAAAAATATTCGTTTAATGTTTGGGTTAATGGCCATAAAATAACTTGAAAATTTAAGTGATAATGCCGTACCTTATGCGGTAGCTAATTTAATTTATTTTCGTCAACGCATCAGAATTGAACGATATTTCTCCTTTAGAAGATAATGTCGTCCGTAAGCTTTTTTACGCCGTAATTAAAAAGAGAGGTAAAGAAAATAAGTTGAAGGATTAATTTTTGTAGGAGTCCTAAAAAGAGCAAAGAAGTAAAGGAAGCTAAAATCCGCTTTAAGAGTATACCTTAATCTTGTTTCGTGAAATCAAGTAAAAAGCAGCGGCTGATTTAAAAACTTAATAAGAACAGTTTAATTTTTTTAAGAGTGGTTTGACCTAACAACAAAAAAAGTAAAATAAAATTTGCGTTTTATATGAGCCGAAAATACTTTGTATAGCTAAAGGTAAAAAGCATAAAGAATATAAGTTTAGGTCGAAAAAATTAATAGCGGTAACTAAATTCACGGCGTAATCATATCTACCAATTTTTTGGTTGAAATCTTTACGATAGTAACATGTTAACGATACAATCCAATAAATAATCAGACTTTTGAATCACAAACTAGATTTAGGGATTTGTGATTAAGGTTATCAATGGTACAAAAGAGTTGAAGGGGTCCAAAAATTAATACTAAAGAGGTAAGGTTAAAAAAATAAAAAAACAGAAAATGCAATAAATAGTGTAGAGCAACAGGACCAGTTAGCAGACATCTTAATTTAGATTTTCGAAGGTTTCGAATTTCCATGAAAGAACCCTAGAAGATAAGATTAATATTATTTATGGTTGCCGCCGTTTTAACTTCATAAAATAGATGCGCGAGGTAACGTTTTATTTGTATTTAGTCCTGTTGAGACTTTTGACAACGTTTTACGCCAATAGAACCCCCAACGCTTGAGGTAATGCCCATTTTAAAATAATTTTTAAGGATCGACTAAATATGATTGTTTTGTCGGATACCTCAGTTTTTGATATTATGGTTTTACCTTTTAAGGCAGAGGATAGACAAGGCCGGTATTTATGGCTAGTGGCCCCGTGGGAGTGAAAGAAAAATAATTACCTTAATTTATTTGCTGGGAAGATAATATCATTAAATTTGATTATGGAGTAAATCGTGGAGTATATGTGATCATTAAGGCTCTTTTCAAAAGGGCTAAAGTGTTTAGCGATATAAAGAAATGCAGGAGTTTTATAATATGGGTATTCCTTTGAAAAATGTAAAATTATGAACGACCCGTTTATCGCGTTCAGGTTGACAGTTGAATTCGATACTTTAGATTTTATTGGCACGTTTGACCATGCTTTCTTGAATAGTTTCCGTAATATGGGTTTTATTTTGGGCCTTAAAAAGACCTTGACTTTTTTAAATCGCCGCGGTATATTTTTTTGGTTAAGTAAGAAGATCCGATCCTGGAGGGGTTCCCGAGCGGTCAAAGGGATCAGACTGTAAATCTGCCGTCAGAGACTTCGGAGGTTCGAATCCTCCCCCCTCCACCAGAAAATATATTGATATAGTTTAGGCGGGAGTAGCTCAGTTGGCTAGAGCGTCAGCCTTCCAAGCTGAGGGTCGCGGGTTCGAGTCCCGTTTCCCGCTCCAATTATTTTTATGCTATAATGCCCATATAGCTCAGCAGGTAGAGCACGTCCTTGGTAAGGACGAGGTCATCGGTTCAAGTCCGATTGTGGGCTCCAGCTTTTTTTTAAAAAAAATAAAGTTATTAGGCTGAAAGCGGAACGAGGAGGCGAAAATGGCCAAAAAGAAGTTCGATCGTACCAAGCCCCACGTGAATGTGGGTACCATAGGGCATATAGATCATGGCAAGACCACTCTCACCGCGGCTATAACTTTGGTGTTGTCGAAGGCTGGGGGTGGAGATTACGTTCCATTCGACAAGATCGACAAGGCCCCGGAAGAAAAAGAGCGAGGCATAACTATAGCTGCCAGCCATGTGGAGTATGAAACTTTTAACCGTCATTATGCCCACGTTGACTGTCCTGGTCATGCCGACTACATCAAAAATATGATTACCGGTGCAGCCCAGATGGATGGAGCCATATTAGTAGTGGGGGCCGATGACGGGCCCATGCCTCAGACTAGGGAACATATTCTTCTGGCTCGCCAGGTAGGGGTTCCGGCCATAGTGGTTTTTTTGAATAAGTGTGATATGGTGGATGATCCGGAACTTTTGGAACTGGTGGATATGGAACTGCGAGAGCTTTTAACCAAGAATAGTTTTCCCGGCGACGGCACTCCTATAATTCAAGGTAGCGCCTTGAAGGCTCTGGAGTGTGGTTGCGGGAAAAAAGATTGCGAGTGGTGTGGTAAGATTCTGGAACTGATGGAGAAAGTTGATAGTTTTATTCCGGCTCCTGTTCGGGAGACGGAAAAACCTTTTCTTATGCCTATAGAAGATGTCTTTTCTATTTCGGGTCGAGGGACGGTGGTTACGGGCCGGATAGAGCGGGGCGTGGTTCATGTTTCGGACGAAGTGGAAATAGTGGGGATTCGTCCCATTCAAAAGACGGTTTGTACGGGTGTGGAAATGTTTCGGAAGCTCCTGGACGAGGGTCAGGCTGGGGATAATATCGGGTTGTTGCTTCGGGGTACGAAGCGTGATGAAGTAGAGCGCGGCCAGGTGGTGGCTAAACCTGGTAGCATTACTCCGCATACTAAGTTCAAGGCTGAGGTCTATATATTGAACCGTGATGAAGGCGGTCGGCATACTCCGTTTTTTAACGGTTACCGACCCCAGTTTTACTTTCGGACCACCGACGTAACGGGGGTGGTAACTTTGCCGGAAGGAGTGGAGATGGTCATGCCCGGTGATAACGTGAGCTTCAACGTTACTATGATAATGCCCATAGCCATGGAGAAGGAACTGCGCTTCGCCATCCGCGAGGGTGGCCGTACCGTGGGCGCCGGAGTTATTTCCGAGATTTTAGAATAACGCGGAAACCAGTAGGAGAACCTCATGCCCAGAGAAATAATTCAGTTGCAGTGTACCGAATGCAAGCGGCGTAATTATTCCACTACTAAAAATAAAAGGCGTACTCCCGGCCGCTTGGAGCTAAAGAAATTTTGTCCTTTTGACCAGAAGCATACCCTCCATCGGGAATCTAAGTAGTGGGGGAGGTAGTTTATAGCTTTAGGCCAGTAGCTTAATTGGTAGAGTACCGGTCTCCAAAACCGGGTGTTGGGGGTTCGAGTCCCTCCTGGCCTGCCAATTTATCTCCAAAATCCTTAAAGTTGGAGTTGGTAAGGTACTTTAGCTTTCCCAATAACCTGAGAATTACTATGAGTGAAAAAAAAATAGTTATGGACGGCGCTGAAGTAAAAACTCTTTCTCGCAGCGAGCAGCGTCGGAAAAATCGTCTGGAAGGTAAGAGTCATCGGAAGAATGAAGATGCCTCCGTCGAAACCCGGCCGGATAATATTTTCGTCAGAATATATAAATTTTTTCTGGAAGCTTGGGAAGAATTGGACCGGGTGATTTGGCCCACCCGCCAGGAAACTATTAATTCTACTTGGCGGTTGTTGATTCTAGTGATTATAGCCGGACTTTATCTCGGTCTGGTGGATGGTATTTTGACCCGCCTTTTGGCTGTATTAGTCAAAGCGGTCTGACGGTCTCTTGAACAAATAGCTTCGGGCGTATGCGGCTCCGAGGGACAGAGGACGAGCGAAGTGGTACAACGTTGGTATGTGATTCATACTTTTTCCGGCTATGAAAACAGGGTCAAACTGGCTCTGGAAGAAGCCATCAAGAAAAATGATCTCTCCGAACTTATCACCCAGGTGGTTTTGCCCATGGAAAATGTAGTGGAGATGTCCAAAAACGGCGTCCGACGGACTTCTACCCGCAAATTTTTCCCCGGTTATATCCTGGTCCGAATGGAATTGACCGACTTTACCTGGCACCTGATTAAAGACATTCCCAAGGTTACCGGTTTTTTGGGTGATAAAAATACCCCTACTTCAATTAGCGATGAAGAGGCGATTCGGGTGCTGACCCAAATGGAAGAGGGCGTAAAAAAGCCCAAGCCCAAGTTTCATTTCGATGAGGGTGATGAAATAAAAGTTGTTGAGGGTCCCTTCACTAACTTCACTGGTTTTATTGAAGAAGTCAATGAAGACAAGGGCAAGCTTAGGGTTCTTATCTCCATTTTCGGCCGGGCCACTCCTGTGGAACTTGAATTTGTTCAGGTCAATAAAGTTGGCTGAGTGTTAGTATTTTTTATTTTTTAATGCAGCGTTTTTTCTAGTTTATTAGCGCGCTCTTCAAGGAATACATGGTCATTTCAATTTGTGATCTATTTTTTAAAACATACAATTTTCTTTGGATCATCATATCCGCCGGATGCTGGATAGAATTCCAATCGATTGTTTTGGCTTAGTATTAATATTTTTTTAATTTGCATCTGATAGGATACCTTGAAGTCGGTTAAATAATTTAGTAACAGATTTTAAATTGCTTTGGATGGGGCTGATTAGTTTATTTCTTATAAAATATATTGTCGGAATTGCTTTACCAGAAAGTATTCCGAGAAGGGTATAGTTTATTGGTTATAGATTTTTAGAAGCCGCAATTGTGGGGCCGTATTAAAATACAGTTTTATCCCTGGTTTCAATTTTTATAACTTTGCAAGATGGGGATAAGAAATAAGATTACGAATAGAAAGATGTTCGCAGTGGCTGGATAAATAAGCTTTAAAAGCTAAAGAACTGCGCCCCATCTTTCTGGGTGACGATTTTTATGGCTATCAGTTGTTCTGCGAAAAAGCTTTGCAACTTGAGTTTAGTTACATTTTTATTTGTAACTTTCGTAAAGGCAATATCGAGGGTTTATTTAGATTATGCTAGAAGTCGGTAAAAAATAGAAAATATGACTTTCGATGTCTTAAAAAATAATGGGTATAAATCTGGAACACAACTTTGGACACTGGGGAAAACTCTTACCTTGCGTTTAGTAGTATTTAATTTACTGATCGTCACTATGCATAGCATTAACTAGTTATTTAAAACACGATGACAGAAAGCGCGAAATAGTTTTAGGATCAAAAATTATCTC
>LQAA01000004.1 GCA_001577715.1 Candidatus Adiutrix intracellularis
AGAGCGGCAATTTAGCCACAGGCAGGGTTTTTAAATCGGCGGGGCTATCAATGGCGTCTAAAAGCGGTGTTAAAGAAGCGGGCTGATGGTAATCTAGCATGAGTTTAACCTTAAAAATATTTCAGATTTGACGATCGACTAGATTCACTATAAGGCTTTCCAGGTTGCGGCCTTGATATTTGAAAAATAGAGTTAATTCCAAAGTTTTTTCTGTTAGTTCGTTCAATTCACGTTCAGTCTCAATAGCCCCGCAAACAGCCGGGAAGGTAGCCTTCCCCCTAACGGCGTCACTGCCCACAGCTTTACCTAACCGAGCTGGATCTCCGGCCTGATTAAGAAGATCATCCTTGATTTGAAAGGCTAGCCCCAGATTCAGACCGATTTGCCTGAGGCGCCGAAGTTCTATAGGCCTGGCCCCGGCCAAATGAGCGCCGCCAGTTAGGGCTGCTGCCATTAATTCTCCTGTTTTACGCAGCTCCATATCCCTGATCTCAGCCACAGAGGGCCAAATAGAAGGTGAAGCGGCGGGGCGTCGTTCCATGGCTAGATCCAAAGCCTGTCCGCCAACAAGACCCAAAGCTCCCGCTGCCCGAGCCAAAATAGTTAAAGTTAGGTTTATGCGACGACAAGTTTCCAGACTTTTACGACCGCAATTAGCTAAAGTTTCAAAAGCCAGAGTAAAGAGAGCGTCGCCAGCCAAAATTGCGGTAGCTTCACCAAAAAGTTTGTGGCAGGTAAGGCGACCCCGGCGCAGACTATCATTATCCATCGCCGGTAAATCATCATGAACCAAGGAATAAGCATGAATCATCTCCACCGCTAAGGCTACGGGTAGAGCTTCCCGTGTTTCCCCGCCCACAGCCTCGGCCGCGGCTAGAGCTAAAAGCGGCCGAATGCGTTTACCCCCCCCCAAAAGGGAATAACGCATGGCTTTAAGCAACCCAGTCACCACCGCCGATTGATTCACGTTTAGCCGATTTAATATCCGGCTTAAGCCGGAAGTAACTTTACCCAGATTTTTTCGTCGCCATTTTTCGAATTCCACTTGAGTGGGGTCAGTTTTTATCATAAAAGCTCCTATTCATTTTCACCATCTTCCGGGAGAGATCCAACAGGATCGAAGGGCCGAGTCATAGGCCGCCCGGCCAAATCCTTTGTCAGAACCTCAATTCGACCTGCAGCTTCATCCAATTTCTTCTTTAAAGCCGCACTTAGTTTCAAACCTTCTTCAAAGGCGGTCAAGGCCTGGTCCAAACCCAGACTACGATCTTCAAATCCAGCCACTAAAGCTTCCAACCGAGCTAAACCTTCTTCGAAGGATAATTCTTTTTTTTTCATTTAATATCCTTTACTTCTGCGATAAAAATACCCTCCGCTAAGTGTACCGAAATTTCTTCGCCCACAGTCAGGGCATTGGAACTTGTGATCAGCGTTCCTTCCGTTTACTTAAAACCAGGGCATAGCCCCGCTTCAGAATGTTACCCGGTGACAAGTCTCTAAGACGGGTCTGGAGAAAATTCAAGCGCTTCCTCAAGATTTTCAAAATCGACCGCCCACGCGCGCACCAACCGGTCGTTAAAACCGGCCAGTTACCGCCGTCTGACGAACAAGGTACCCGCCGCGAAATATAAACCGCAAGGTAGCCACGATATTGTCCAGGTGATTTCGGCGCT
>LQAA01000005.1 GCA_001577715.1 Candidatus Adiutrix intracellularis
AAAGGTTAGAAGTTCGGTAACAGCCCGGGCCAAGCTAACTTCTCTTGTAACTAAATGGGTTAAAAGAGCCCCCTGATCGCGAAAAACTGCCTCGGCAGCAGCAGTGGGGGTGATGGCCCGAGCATCGGCAGCCAATTCGGTAAGGCTTAAATCTGTTGAATGACCAATAGCCGCTAGAGTTACAATTCGAGAGGCGGCTACGGCCCGTACCACCGCCTCTTCATTAAAAGCCCATAAATCAGCCAAGCTACCCCCACCCCTGATCAAAACAATCAAGTCAAAACCACCCCAAGCGTTCAAATCCTCTAGAGCTAGGACGATTTCAGCCACTGCTCCAGGCCCCTGCACCCGCACTGGATACAAGCTTATAGCCGCCCCTGGCCTTCGGGCCAAAGCGGTTTGTATGAAATCCCGAGCCGCCGCCCCAGTGGCGGAACTGATCACCGCCACTTTAGCCGGCCAATAAGACAGAGGTCTTTTACGGGTTTCATCAAAAAAGCCTTCGGCCGTCAAGCGGGTTTTCATTTGTTTAAAGGCTAACCGAAGTGCGCCCTCCCCCTGAGGTTCAAGATAATCCACCACCAGCTGAAAATTACCCCTAAGAGCGTAGAGACTCAACCGCCCTCTGGCCAAGACAGCCATCCCCTCTATGAGAACCGTCTCGGCATAAGCCCGACGGCTTTTCCACATAACTGCCCTGAGCTGAGCTTCGCGGTCTTTTAAAATGAAATAGGCATGCCCGGAAGATGAAAGACTCAATTCCGCAATCTCCCCCTCCACCCAAAGATTAGAAAAATCATGATTAAAGCTTTGCTGGAGCCTAGCAGCTAGACTGGTTGGGGTAAATATTTCACGCTGATTTAACCGCTGAAAAACGGGAGTCTTTTCAAGCAATTTAATTCCAGTATAGAATGAAGATGGAAAAAATAGTTTAAATGATATATTATTACATATCTTGCTCTAAAAAGGAAACTATAATGAATAAATTGACCCGGATGTCTCTAATCAGTCTGACTTGCGCGGTCCTAGTGGTCAGTTGCCAAAACGCCCCGGAAATCTCGTCTCCACCACCTGGAACTACACTCCCGGCCGAAGAAATGGTCACCGGACCTGTTGACGGAGACGCCATCGTTGAGGCCACTATCAGCGAAGCCTTAAATTTAATTCCAGCCCTAGCCAGTGATTCCGCTTCGTTTGAAATAATAGGCCAAATCTACGATGGTTTAGTCAAATATGATAAGGATCTTAACATAGTCCCCGCTCTAGCCGAGTCCTGGGAAATATCCGAAGATAAACGCACCCTAACTTTTCATCTGCGTAAGGATGTACGCTGGCATGATGAAACCCCTTTCACCGCTCAGGACCCTCTCTTTACTTATGAAATTATGACAGCCCCAAAAACTCCGACTGCTTATGCCAATAACTTTCAGCAGATTGAAAACGCTGAAGCCGTTGACGATTATACTTTTCGCGTGACCTATCAGCGCCCACTGGCCAAAGCTTTGAGCACCTGGAATTTTGCCATCATGCCGGCCCACCTTTTAAGAGGTGAAAATCTAGATACCAGTCTTCTGGCTCGTCAACCAATCGGCACCGGTCCCTACAAGATGGAAAAATGGGAGCCGGGGCAACGGATGATTCTGACGGCCAACGATACTTATTTTAATGGCCGGCCCCACCTAAACCGGATAATCATCAGACTTATACCAGATTTGAATGCCCAGATAATGGAATTATTAGCCGGTAATATCGACACTATGAGCCTAACTCCTAATCAGTATGAGGATAAACGCTCTGATCCCACCCTGACTGAAAAGTATAATCTCTTCCGTTACCCGGCTTTTAGTTACAGCTATTTAGGTTTCAATCTTAAAAGGCCCCTCTTTCAAGATCCTAAAGTCCGCCGAGCTATTGCCTACGCCATAAATAAAGAAGAAATTGTTGAGGGCATCCTGCTAGGCTTAGGCTCCGTAGCTAATGGTCCATTCAAACCTGACATGTGGATCAATAACAAAAACGTTAAACCCTATCCCTTCGACCCGGTCAAGGCTAAAGTTCTCCTAACCGAAGCAGGCTGGGTTGACACCGATCATGACGGTATACTAGATAAAGACGGCCAAAAATTTCAATTCACCATTATCACTAACCAGGGTAACAAGACTCGCGAACAGGTCGCCACTCTTATTCAATCTAGCCTAAAAGAAGTTGGGATCGAAGTACGCATCCACATTATCGAATGGGCCGCTTTTTTAAAAGAATATCTAGACAAACACAACTTTGACGCCGTCGTCATGGGCTGGACTATTCCAATAGAGCCTGATATGTACGATGTCTGGCATTCATCTAAAAACAAACCAGGAGAATTAAACTTCATTAATTACAAAAATGAGGAAGTTGATCGCCTGATCGATGAAGCACGCTTTATTCTAGACACCGACGAACAGAAAAAATATTATGACCGGGTACAAGAAATTCTGTACGATGAAGTACCTTACGTTTTTCTTTACGTTCCAGACGTCCTGCCGATCTACTCCAAGCGCTTTACCGGCCCGGAGGTTGGACCCGGTGGTATCGGCCACAATTTCAATCAATGGTATGTACCGCTTGAACAACAGAAATATAAATAATTAGGAAGAGAAGATTTAATCTATGGTAACTTTTATTTCTTTCGTTGCCCTACTTCTAGTGCTCATCTTCGTTCACGAATTAGGCCATTTTTTAGCCGCCAAATCCATGGGGGTGAAAGTGGAACGATTTTCCCTCGGTTTTCCCCCTAAAGTCTGGTCTAAAACTATAGGTGAAACTGAATATCAACTGACCTGGCTACCTTTGGGTGGTTATGTCAAAATGTACGGAGAAGACTCCGCTTCAGAAGAAATTGTGCCCCCAGAAATGGAGCACCGTTCTTTTTCACACCAAAAGCCTTTCACCAAAATTATAATCACCTTAACCGGGCCACTATTTAATCTTATCTTCGCTGGACTATTATTTTGGATCCTTATCTGGGCTATAGGTATTCAACATTTAAGCCCGGTGCTGGGACCTATCCGGCCCGGCAGCCCCGCTGAAGCGGCCGGTCTTAAAATGGATGATCGATTATTAACTGTAGACAGTCGCCCGGCGCGGTATTTTGACGTTCTGGATACGGCTCTGAAAGAGGGAGGCGGCCGGCCCTTAACCATCACCGTCAATCGGGATGACTCACCGAATCTAACTGTGGTACTCAATCCCATAAAAGTTGAAACTAAAGACATTTTTGGCGACCTTAAAATTATTTATGAAGTGGGAATAAGTAACAGAATGAAGCCGATCGTCGACCGGGTTATCCCGAATAAACCGGCTGAAGCGGCCGGTCTTAAGGCTGGTGACTACATTGTCGCTGTCGACAAAAAACCTATTCTGGATTGGGCCGATGTTCTTGACGCCATTCAGGGACCGCTAGAAGAGCGCGGTTCCACCACCCCGAAAGTAGTTAAATCTCAGACTTTTGAAATTAACCGTAACGGACAAAATCTAACTCTTAACCTGACCCCGGAACTAGTTACCGGTGTTAATCAAAATGGCAACGTCACTTTTACCCCAATGGTGGGTATGGAATCCAAAGTTGAGACTCTCACCGAACCGATAGGATTTTTACAGGCGGCTGCTTATGGTTTTATAGAGGCCGGTTATATGATTAAGCTGACTCTGCTGTCAGTCCATAAGCTTGTTACCGGCCAGATTTCGGCTAAGACCCTTGGCGGCCCCATTCTAATCGCTAAAATAACTGGAGCTAAGGCCAAGGAAGGCCTAGTTCCGCTGTTAAACCTAGCGGCCTTTATCAGCATCAATCTGGGTGTTTTGAATCTTTTGCCAATTCCTATTTTGGACGGCGGCCAGATAGTCTTTTTTCTGATTGAAGCTCTGCGCCACAAACCTCTAGGCCTAAGATTTCGTGAGACCGCCCAATGGGTGGGAATGATTTTTCTAGGCCTTCTAATGGTTCTAGTCTTTTATAACGATATCAATCGTCTGATCACCCAATTTTCCGCACCCGCAGCGGTGGAAAACCCAATTTTACCGTGAAACCTATTAACATTATAGCTTGGGACACAGCCACACCATGCTGTACAGCGGCTCTGGTTCGCTTTGATGGCAGCCAGATTCAAACTCTAGCCGAGTTTAAAAGTGAATTTGGGGTTCATTCTCAGATTTTACCACCTCAGTTAGAGAGGCTAATTCAAGAAGCAGACCTCGAAATTAAAGATTTAGACTTAATAGCGGTAGGACGAGGACCAGGCAGTTTCACCGGACTTCGCACCGGCTTAGCTTTAGCTAAAGGCCTAGCCTTCGGAACAGATCGACCGGTAGTGGGCATTTCCACTCTAGAAGTTATGGCCGTCCAAATACTAGCGATGACTAGAAATGGCGAAACTCTAGCCGCCCCAGTTATTGATGCCCATCACCGGGAAGTCTTCGTCGCTCTTTATCAGAAACCGACGGAGAGCACCCTGCCACTGATAAACATTATGAACCCCCGGCCACTCGCCCCGACTGACCTGATAAAGGTTCTGGACCCGGCTTTGAGCAGCCAGAAAATAATCCTAGCCGGATCGACCCTGCCCTTGATCCAGACCACTACGGCTGATCCCTGGCCCGAAAATCTAATTCTGTGGCCGGAACCGCTACCACCTTCCGCTCCTATTCTTGCCCACCTAGCCGCCCGGCTTTTCATAACTAATCCAGAAAAAGCCTCCACCCTCAACCCGCCTATTCCCCTGTATATTAGAGACCCTCAAATACGTAAACTCGAGCTCTAATTAAAATTTACACTGGATCTTGAATCTGATGTATAATACGCCAACCTAAAAAAGGGTAAGGGGTAAATTATGTCCAGTCAACCATCTTATAAGTATTATACTAACCCTGGCCAGATGTCCAGAATCCGGGCTATTGCCGAATCAGCTTTCAACATAAAAAATAATGGCTTCTACCCTCACCTGGCCACCCCGGCCGAGGCTTATGAAATAGCTATTCAACAGCCCTGGATAACAGTAACGGATCTACTTATGGATCCAGAACTGGCTAGAAGACTGGGGCTGGACAGTCAGACGCGGGTAATTCTGGATAACCACGGGTCAACCGTAGGTCGCTCGGCCCAGGCCCGAGTCTTTTATAACCGACTGAACCAAACTGAGAAAGAAATTGTGGAAGGTATCCTGCGGGAAGCTATCTATAACCTCCAATGTGAGCATGACCTCATCATCGGTGAAGCCGTCATCGGTCTAGATCCGGCCCTTATGTTCAAAGCCCGCCTTTTAACCGCTAAAGATGATGCCCCCAATCTCTTCTTCTGGTTCGCCAATTTTACTCCCCTATCTGCTGTTCCTAGCTATACTGACAGCGTTGAGCACCCAATTCAGGATATTCTCTTTGTCTCCTACCCGAATTGGAAACCTCCAACTGATTCACCTTTTGGCCGAGCCATGGTCGTAGTTGACGAACAGCACAATACTATTTTTAACTTGGGTTTACGTTATTTTGGTGAGCGAAAAAAAGGCACCCTAACTTTAGCCTGGACCGGGGCCCAACGCCTAGGACACGTTTCAGCTCATGGCGGTATCAAAGAAATTGATTTGACCAACTGCCCAAATTTTGCTCACCGCGGCCGGCAGGTCATCGCTTTCTATGGATTGTCCGGCAGTGGCAAATCTAGCCATACCAATAGTCTAGATAATGCCGGAACTTTACCAAAAGGCTTTACCCGTACTATTGCTCATGACGATGCCTTTCAAATCGACTTAAAAAATAAACTTTGCTATGTCTGGGAACCAACTCTCTTCGACAAAACTGATAGTCGTGAAATAGACCACCCCGATTGGAAGCATTGCCTGGCCGTCATGAATAACCTGGGACTGGAAATAGATGGTAAGATTCTGCCTATAGGTCTGGACACTCGCAATAACAACGGCCGAGCCATCTTCGCCCGTAAGCTTCTAGGCTCCACCTGTGACCGTATCGGATTTCCTAATTATATAGGCTGGTTAATGAAAGACAACACTCTACCTCCTATTGTCAAAATTACAGACCGAAATCTAGCTGTAGCTTTAGGCGCTACACTTATGACTAAACGCACCGCTGCAGAAAACATATCCCCAGAAGACATGAAAAAACTTATTTTTGAGCCATTTGCCAACCCGTTTCGGGTTTATCCTCTCTATGAGGATTGTCTAGGTTATGAAAAAGTTTTTGAGAGCGGCTGTGAGTGTTATGTCTGGAGCGGAGGTGGCGGTGGTTGGTGGGATGGCGATGATCAAAAATCAAAGCCAGTCGCCCTTAAAAGCTCCCTGACCCTTCAGACTGCTATTCTTACTGGTGTTTTAGATTGGGAACCGTGGGATCTACTGGACGGAGCCTGGCTTCCGACTCAAGAGACAGTCGACAGGATTATTCCTAGTTATTATGACACCTATAACCCAGCAACTGTTCCCAACCAGATAGAATATCTCATTGTTCTCAAAGATCGCTTTAATCAGCGCGTAGCTTTTTTAAATTCAAGCGATATTAAAGAAAAACCTAAACTTTTATCCCGACTAGTGGCTTCCCTGAAAATTAAAGCCTAGCCCTAACCTACTCCGACTATTACGAAGTCTTAAAAACAGAATACACGGGGTAGAATATATAAAAGTCTTGACGACTCAAATCTATTTTGCTATTTTACGAAAGGTTTAGCCGAGGTAGCTCAGTTGGTAGAGCACTAGACTGAAAATCTGGGTGTGGGCGGTTCGATTCCGTCCCTCGGCACCATCAATAGAAATAATGGGTTAGCAAAAGAGTCTTCTCTTACTGGCCCATTTTTTTACAAAAAATTTCCGCCTAACCCTAATCTAGCCCAAAATCTGGGGCTAGTGCTATTTTTTTATGGCTTTAGCAAAAAAAATACTACATCATGTAATCTAACCAATCATTCCTCCTCTCTCTGTTTACTATATAGATATTTTTATAAGATAAATCTTACCGTATTATATATTCAAATAAGCAATCTACCAACGTAACTATCATATTCCGGAAGATACGGGCATCTGCTTACTAAGGTAGAACCACTTCAACGTAACATTATGGCCGCATTCGGAGCCGAAATGTCTATATAGTTACATAATTAAAATTAGGCTGGATTAAATTAACAGGTAACAGGAGCAGGATACATAGTTCAAAATCATCAATCACCTGTTTCATACTCACTTCTGGCTACTAGTAAGTTGATCGAACTAATGGATCTGCTCAATTATAAGCAATATATCTAATAAGTAGTGTTAATCATAACAACTATGCCGCATCTCTGAATTTAATTAAAGCCCGTTGAACTTCGCGTAATTTAGTTTTCTACCCTGCTGATTTAGTAGCTATCAGTTTTTTGTACGCCTCGTTTAAATGGATATCCTAATTGCAATATCGGTCAAAAAAGGTAAGCTAAAAAAAATAATTATTAAGACTAGAATTATAAGAAATGCTTTCATAAAATTCTTTCCTCTATTTTTATATCTCATACCATTGGCTAATTCCAATGAAGTTACGTTATCCTTATATGCTTAAATCAAGATATCAGAAGTTAGGAATAAGGAGCACCCACTGAGCAGATGGTCCTTATTGAAGTTATCCTTTATTAACAACTCACGAAAGAATTTTAGGATGGAAGGATTTAATTTCATCCTCAATGGAATAAAACTA
>LQAA01000006.1 GCA_001577715.1 Candidatus Adiutrix intracellularis
TATTTTGCTATTTTACGAAAGGTTTAGCCGAGGTAGCTCAGTTGGTAGAGCACTAGACTGAAAATCTGGGTGTGGGCGGTTCGATTCCGTCCCTCGGCACCATCAATAGAAATAATGGGTTAGCAAAAGAGTCTTCTCTTACTGGCCCATTTTTTTACAAAAAATTTCCGCCTAACCCTAATCTAGCCCAAAATCTGGGGCTAGTGCTATTTTTTTATGGCTTTAGCAAAAAAAATACTACATCATGTAATCTAACCAATCATTCCTCCTCTCTCTGTTTACTATATAGATATTTTTATAAGATAAATCTTACCGTATTATATATTCAAATAAGCAATCTACCAACGTAACTATCATATTCCGGAAGATACGGGCATCTGCTTACTAAGGTAGAACCACTTCAACGTAACATTATGGCCGCATTCGGAGCCGAAATGTCTATATAGTTACATAATTAAAATTAGGCTGGATTAAATTAACAGGTAACAGGAGCAGGATACATAGTTCAAAATCATCAATCACCTGTTTCATACTCACTTCTGGCTACTGGTAAGTTGATCGAACTAATGGATCTGCTCAATTATAAGCAATATATCTAATAAGTAGTGTTAATCATAACAACTATGCCGCATCTCTGAATTTAATTAAAGCCCGTTGAACTTTGCGTAATTTAGTTTTCTACCCTGCTGATTTAGTAGCTATCAGTTTTTTGTACGCCTCGTTTAAATGGATATCCTAATTGCAATATCGGTCAAGAAAGGTAAGCTAAAAAAAATAATTATTAAGACTAGAATTATAAGAAATGCTTTCATAAAATTCTTTCCTCTATTTTTATATCTCATACCATTGGCTAATTCCAATGAAGTTACGTTATCCTTATATGCTTAAATCAAGATATCAGAAGTTAGGAATAAGGAGCACCCACTGAGCAGATGGTCCTTATTGAAGTTATCCTTTATTAACAACTCACGAAAGAATTTTAGGATGGAAGAATTTAATTTCATCCTCAATGGAATAAAACTAAATTTAAATTTGGACTTAATTACCAGCAAAGTTGATCAGTGGTCAAAATACTCGAAACAACTCTTAGGCAGACTGGTCTAAGAAGCGCAAGAACCAACCCGGCCCAAAGCAGCCTTCAAGCGCTGCTAGGTTAAAACCAATTACAAAAACGAAAGCTAATTTAAACGGCTATAGCTTTAAAGCCCCTCACTATCTAAAAATTTGATTGGCCGGCAGGAAGTCTTCGTTTATATAGCTACAAAATTGGTCAATTTTAAAGACTTGGGCACTGTCTTTCCCGGCTTTAATTCAATTTTCGCCAAAAATATTCGGTGCACCTTTTTGTAGTAAGCCCAAAAAAAACTGTCTAAACACTTAAAAGCCGTCTTCGCTTATTAGCATCTGACTATCCCCAACTTAGGTAGCCATAATCCGAGTTTAGCTTTTAATTTATAGGCTAATTTACTCGAGCTATTTCGCCACTACTCGGAATAATAAGCACTTATCTACGGTCTAAGATCAGAAGATCCCTCGCCTAGATTTATTTAAATTTTATCTACCGGCCTAAATAAAATTTTGTCACTATTAATTCTTAAGCCTACCCGCTTGACCCGCCTTAACCTCCCCTAAAAAAATATTTACTCAATCCACCTCATTAAAGCCACGGTTTGAAAAGACCGCAGCTTTATTCGCTATAAAAAATTCCCGTTCCGGTTACTGTGGAACAGGGTCCACAGGAAAAACGGTCCACCTAAAAGAGCAGTAACGATGCCAATAGGAAATTCCGCCGGAGCCAAAATTAACCTAGCCACTAAATCGCAGACTACCAAAAATGCCCCCCCGGTAAAGAAAACAGCCGGTAACAAAATCTTATGCGACCAGCCGAAAAATAAACGACAAACATGCGGCACCATCATACCCACAAAGCCAATAGGACCAGTCAAAGAGACTACCGCCCCCACAACGATAGAAGCGATCAAAAAAATAAATACCTTAGTTCGTCCGACTTCCACTCCCCGGCTAGCCGCTAGTTCCTCACCCGCCACAAGCAAATCAATTTCCGGAGCCAGGAGTCGGATCATAACCGCGCCAACTAAAATTATGAAACTAAGATCAGCCAACCGGGCTATCTCCAAACCGGACATAGAACCCATTAGCCAGTGCATTATTCTTAAGGAGTCATACGGATCGCTCAGGTACTGAACAAACATAACTAAACTGGAAAAAAAGAAATTAATGATGACCCCAGCCAGAAGCATCACCACCGTGGAAAAGTCGCCTCGAGATCTGGTCACGGCATAGACCATAGCTATCGATAACCCTGCCCCCACTAGGGATGCGGCCAATGGCCCCACGCTTCCCAGCCAAACAATACCACCCAACCAGAAATAGATCGAGGCTCCAAAAGATGCGCCGCTGGAAACCCCCAAAGTAAAAGGTGTAGCCAAGGGATTACGAAAAAGAGCCTGAAACACCAAGCCACTCATAGATAAACCGGCACCGGCAAGAAAAGCTGCCGCCGTCCGGGGAACCCGAAGCATCCAAAAGACGGCAGCCTCAGGATGCCCCGTAGTCCAAATTGTTTCCGGGGAAACCAAGCTTAGGCCAAAAAAAGGGCAAATAGCGACAATCCCCAAACTAGCTATGACCATTAAAGTAAATTTTAAATATCGGGACATAGTTATTCCGCTAAAACTACAGGCCAGTCGTGATAAGGGTGAGGCAAATAAAGAAATTTGTGCTGGTAAGCCGCCTCCAAAATTCCTGCCTCGAAAAGACCGGTGACTGGCCCAAAAAATAAAGCTTCACCCTCTTTCAGCACTAAAGTTAACCCCCCCACCTTGGCCGGATGATTTAGGTTATGAGTGACGGTTATCATAGTTAAGCCTTCATTTTTATTCAAATCGTGCAGAAGGCGATCCAATTCAGCAGCATGCTTGGGATCGAGAAAAGAAGCCGGTTCATCTAGAAGCATAAGGGGCGTTTCCTGAGCAAGGGCAGCAGCCAGAAAAGCTTTTTGACGTTCGCCGCCAGACAGAGTAGTCAGCCGCCGCCCGGCCAAAGCAGCTAAAGAAGTTAAATGCAAAGCTCGGTCAACCGCCACATCATCTTTAACTGAAAAATGAGGAGTAGCTTTAATATGGGGGTAGCGACTTAAGCGCAGAAATTCGACGATGGTATAGGGTGGAGTCCAGCCCCCGACCTGGGGCACATAGCTGATAATCCGAGCTAATTCTTTTTGGGAATATTCCGCCAGAAGCCGGCCCTGAAGATGAATATTACCAGTGGCCACCCCCCGGTCATGAAGACGGAGCAAACATTTTAGTAAAGTGGATTTCCCAGCTCCGTTTGGCCCTAAAACAGATAAATAATCACCCTCTTTCAGTTCTAAACTAAGCTGTTTAAGCACCGGTCGACCCCCGAAAGAAAAAGAAAAATTGTTAATCCTTAGCATGACTTTTCTCCATTTCTAAACCTTCGTTTACCTCAGAGTGAAAACATCGAGCCAACTGGATTAAAGTCTTATAAATACGTGGCCCCGGCACAGTATCGCTCTTATCAGTGAGGAAAAAGAGGCGACCGTTTTTTATAGCCTCGACCGAAGCCAAACTCTGCCAGTCCCGCCGCACTGTCTCTAAATTTTCGTCACTGATTACCACATCGACTATAACATCAGGATTAAGGTAAATAATTGCTTCCCTAGAAAGGCGAGGGAAGGCCAATGGCCCTTGATAGACGTTACGGCCGCCGGCGATATCTATTAATTCACTAAAAAAACCATCCCGACCTACGATATTTATTTCCGCAATGTAACCCGGACCTTCGTAATTGTGCATGATGGAAAAAAGAACCGTGGGTCGCGTATGACCATTAGCTTGGTTTCTAGCAACCCGAATGCCTTCGACCAGGCGATCACCGATAGCTTGAGCCTGAACCTGACGCCCTGCTGTTTCTCCCAACATCCTAACCGCAGCCATCAGACCGGAAAGCGACCGAGTATCTAAAGGTAAAACGCTTAAACCCAGACGTTCTAAATTTTGGCGGTTACTAATTTTATCCACCGGTAAAATCACTAGATCCGGCCTCTGCCAGACAACCGCCTCTAGATTAACATTACTAAAACCAGCAACTTTGGGTTTTTCTAAAACTTCCGGGGGATAATAGCAAAATTGAGTCACCCCGACCACTTTATCGCCCAGACCCAAGGCATAAAGAATCTCGGTAACGCTGGGGGCCAGCGAAATGATTCGCTGCGGATCGCGAGGTGGAAACGGCGGAACCGTCAACGCGGCCAGGGCCTGATGAAACTCAATAGCCCCATATAAGCCAATAAAAAACAAAACACCTAAAACTATTTTTTTCATGCTCCGCCTCACCGGACTCCTAATTTTAGACAAAAAAATGGCGCTCTGGTCAAGCACCACAACACCGTTTTTTTGCGGAGCTATTTCAAGGCAAAACTCGACCTCAAAACTTTAATAGCGAAAAACACGTCTTTAAAAACGGGTCAAATGAAGACAGGTCTTCTGGCTCCCGGTCAAACAAAGATCCCTCGCCTTCTCTTTCATTTTAAAAAATGGCTGACCCTTTTACGACCAAGCGGATCTTCTAACGATTACAGCGGCGGCACCACAACGGCTTTTCACCGTACTTCCCTATTCGGGTTGGAATTAACACCTTCAATAATTTTATTTTTATCACAACCCGGCCGACTTGACAAATAAAATAATGTTTCCTAAGATTTCTAGAAAGTACGCCTTGAAGGACTTCAACGAATTTTAAGTTCATAATTTAAATTTTATGAAAGTATTCCTCATACTTATTTTGTAGTTAAGCCCCCAGTGAGCATGGCTTTCACCCAAGATTCGCCCACGATGGATTTTTCGTAGTAAAGCTAAGATAGCCATAAAAGAACCAACAACAGTAGTATAGCCCTCACTACCATACTCTATATCCTCAGTAATTTAGACTAATTGCGAGTCTTTTTTAGGTATGAGCCTTCAAGTAGGTTAATGAAGATTTCAATTTTGAACCGGCCCTAAACTATGCCTCGCCTCTGTCGTCAAATAAAAAACGTTTGTAATCTACAGCAGCTACCAGAAACAGATTAAATTATGGGCGATCAATAAAATAAAGCGTCGGCTGATGGTCGCCCAAACTATTTTCAATTTATATGGGAAATCGTGTCAAACACTAGAACCCGAAACCGGGCTTAGTTTTTTCCCCGATCCAGATTTTATTTATAAATCAGACGCCAAATTTTACTAGGTCTAATTTTACGATACTCTAAGTTTTAAAGCTAACATTGCCGGACCCTTAAAAACTTTTTGATACGGCCGACTCGTGACTGAATGATCCCGACCAATGGCTTTTATTGTTACATCCCAATCCACGATTTCGAACTAGCTTCAGCCATATTTTTGGCAAAAAAGTTTAGTAGTCCTATTGACTAGCCCTAAAGGTAAGAATCTATTTTTTATCTACCACTTTATCACTTCTTATAAGTAAATTAATTTTACGAAAGACCTAACCATTTTTATTTTCAACCTCCCTCTTACTCTAATTCTAATCTAGCGAACCAAAAAGAGATGCCCTTACTCTTGAAAATTAAGCTGTTCCGCTAGACCATTCAGCATTTAAATTTTGTAATTCTGAATTATTAGTACAGAACAAGAGTCAACGTTGAATGGAATTTATATAATTAAAACATCCATTAATAAAAATGAGATGAGCCCAGAGGAATACATTCGCACTTACGAAAATCTCTCTCGATTAGAATAGGTTTTTAGAAAGGTGATGAGCGCTAACACAAAAATATTACCTATACATCACTGGCTAGAACAAAGAGTCAGGGCTTATATTTTTTTATATATACTAGCTTATTGTATCGAATGCCATATACGGAGGGCTTGGTAAAAATTAACCTTTACCTATGAGGAAATAGAAACCAATAAATACCGAACTTCAACTAATCCAGCTAAAAAATTAGATGGTGCCTGACTAAAAGTTTCAAGTAGAAAAAATTTAGATGACCTTCCTATTCAGAATTTTAACAAATTACTCCTTAGTCTGATCAGCACTCGTTTGAACACCTAACCAAGTAAACAGGGATGCTCAAAACCAACCAACAAAAGCGCTATATTTATTCAGTTAAGCTTATTTAACTCACTATAACAAAAAGCCCTTAATTTACTACAATCCATAAATTATATCTAATAACTAAATATTATATTTTGAAATAACATTTTTAAATAACTAATAAATAACCCTAATTAATCGTGAAATTTCGATTTAAACTTTGCTAGGTTTAGCTAAAAGTGCTAGCGAAAAAAGCCCTGGCTGAGAATGAATGTTATGAAGGACAATCTGAAGAAAAGGGAGCGAGGGAACAAAGTGAAGCTTCTCTTTCGTCATTAGATTTCCATCGAGGGACAAAGCCAAGGGACTAATTATGATAGATTTAAGCAAATAACCTAATAAAAGCAAAAGACTTCCGTCGGCGAGAGCCTTTCATTCTTGTGAGGCTGTAAATATTGGTTACAAAGCCAGGTTATAAGGTTGAATAACAATAAAACAAACGTTTTTTAAAGCGGTTTTTCTTCCAACGGCTTCGGCTCGACCTTATCCCCGATCGCTACCAGTACCCAGCCCGGAATTTTAATTATCTTACGGCTGGCCCTATCCATCACCGCCAGAATAGTATAGCCAGCCACCTTAGTTTCAGCGGGAGTTTCTTCCAGAAACAGGCGATATTCAAAACAGAAACTGGCTCTTTTGATGTCAGCCACCCAACACTCCATAGCGATGAGATCATCATAGTGAAAAGATGAATAGTAATGGGCAAAAGCCTCAGTCAGGGGAGTCATGAGGCCACGGGCTTCCATGGTCGTATAGAGTAACCCTCGCTGACGTAGATAAGCTTCCCGCGCCCTTTCAAAAAAACGGAAATAGGTTCCATTATAAACTATACCCATGGCGTCGGTATCAGCATAAAGTACCCGGTGCCAGCTACGGCCTATAAAAATATCTTTCGGCGGCTGTTTCATTTTTCCGGACCGAAAAAAAGCCCGCTAAGAGCGGCCCCCGGTTCCACCAGCAGACCGGTAGCGGCGGCATTAGCCTCAGTATAGGCCCGACCACTGGGACTCCCTGGAAGAGTCGGCTGACCATAAATCAGAAAAGGGACAGGGTCAGCCACATGAGTTTTTATTTTCAGAGGGGTAAAGTGATCACAGGCGGCCAAAATCCGGAAAGAGCCGAAATCGGGTAAGGCTCTTAAAAGCGGCCCCACAATTTTAGCATCAAAATCAGCGATGGCCTGAAGTTTAGAAGCTAGCTCGCCCTGGTGAGAGGCTTCGTCCGGACCTTCAAAGTGAAGTACAGCTAAATCTAAACGGGAGAGGGCTTCCAAAGTCGCCTCAACTTTACCTTGGTAGTTGGTATCTAACCAGCCGGTAGCCCCAGGAATAACGGGAGTCTCTAGGCCGGTAATTACGCCCAGACCGCGAATAAGGTCCACGGCTGAAATCGCCGCTCCTGTGAGACCCCAACGTTCCAAATAGGTTTTGACCTCCACCCGCTTCCCTTGCCCCCACAGCCAAATAGAATTAGCCGAGGGTAGATTCCGGGCCCGGCGTTTTTTATTGACCGGGTGATGTTCCAAAATCGGCCAAGAAGCCCGCACTAGATTCATGATCTCACGGGCCGCTGGGTCGCTTAAAAGCCCACCTATATCCTGATCGCGATAATCATGGGGCGGGTAAGAGGGAGCCTGGTCCGGAGCCGGGTCCGGCCAAAGCAAAAGATGGCGGTAGCCAATTCCAGGATAAAGATAATAACCTGGTCCAAGGGGCAATTTTTTCCGCAAAGCATCCAGAAGTTCTTCGGCCTCAGTAGTAGAGATATTACCAGCGGCGTGGTTACATAGACTGACCCGGCCCGGGCTGAATTTTAGAGTAACAAAATTAAGACGAAAAATCAATTCCATCGGGCTAAAATCAAGCTTTTTAGCGGCCGCTTCCAAGGGACCTCGCCCAGTCAGCAGACCCTGGGGTTGGTAACCCATCAGCGACATGATAGCTACATCGGATCCAGGGGTCATGCTGGGAGGGACGGTGCGAGCTAAACCCAGCAACCCATTTTGAGCCATAAAATCTAGGTTGGGTGTAGGGGCGGCAGCCAAAGGAGTCCGCCCGCCCAAATCCAAACAGGGGTAATCTCCCATGCCATCGCCAATAAGAATCACATATTTCATAAATTGCTTTACTCCACTTTTCTAAAGCCTAGTCTCAACCCGAATGAGCCTAGTCGGTGCCGTCACAGCCGGAAGCTTGTCCACAACCTTCAAAGCCGCCTTCAGATCCCTTTCCTGAGCCAAATGAGTCAAAATAACTAAGGGCACCGAATGACTATCGACGGCACTCTTCTGAATAACCTGGGCCAAACTAATACCATATTCGGCGAACAGACTAGCAATAGCAGCCAGAACCCCGGGACGGTCGGCCACGGTAAAGCGTAAATAATAAGTAGTCCGCGTTTCACTCATGGACCTGGGTATTTCATCATTCAAGGTGAACCAACCCAGAGAAGGCACCCGCGGCGCCGAACCTTGACGACTGGTTCGGGCTACTTCCATAAGATCGCCCAGAACGGAACTAGCTGTTGGCATCATACCAGCCCCGGCCCCATTGAGCAAAATATCACCCACCGCATGACCGGACACCAGAACTGCATTCGTGGACCCACATACCTCGGCCAATAAATGAGTTTTCGGCAGCATAGCCGGGTGGAGTCGCACCTCCAACCGCCCGTCAGTCTCATCCCGAGCAGAAATAGCTAAAAGTTTAACAACGTAACCTAATTCACGGGCAAATTCTATATCTTCCGGGGTCAAGGCGGTGATACCTTCAATATGAATATTATTCAGATCTGGTAAGGTACCGTAGGCCAGGGCAGTTAGAAGAATAAGTTTGTGAGCCGCATCTTGACCTTCTACATCCAAAGTTGGATCAGATTCAGCATAGCCAATTTGCTGGGCTTCTTCCAGAGCGGTTTTAAAATCGAGCCCCTCCCGACTCATACGAGTGAGAATATAATTAGAGGTACCGTTCAAAATACCAAACAGATGACGAATACGATTGGCGGACAACCCTTCCTTCATTACGCGGATAATAGGAATACCGCCGGCCACGGCCGCTTCGAACATAACTTCCACCTTATTTTTAGCGGCTACGGCAAAAATTTCCCGCCCGTGATGGGCCAGAAGAGCTTTGTTGGCGGTGACTACATGTTGGCCGGAACGCAAGGCGGCCAAAACTAATTCCCGGGTCAGCTCTATTCCACCGATAAGTTCCGCCACCACCTGAATATCTTTATTCCCGACTATCTCATATGGATCGGTGGTAAAAAGATCAACTGGAAAATCGAAGGGTCGGGAAGCGGCCGGATTTCGCACCGCTATTTTAAGCAATTCTAGAGGCCAGCCCATTTTTTCCCTGATAAAATTACGATCGACCAGAAGCATTCTGGCTACGCCCGCCCCCACATGACCGCAACCCAAAAGGCCCACGGTAGTCTTAAAATTATTCACCGACTCGTCCTTCCTCCAGCACCACCCGGTCTTCACAACGCCCCCCCTGTTCCTGAAAATAAACATTAACCTTCTGGCTGAGGGTGGTAGTTATTTTAAATGACACATAGTCAGCGTGAACTGGCATCTCCCGATGACCCCGGTCCACCAGAGTAGCTAATTCAACGCGAGACGGCCGACCAAAATCTACCAAAGCTTCTAAAGCCGCCCGGGCGGTGCGACCGGTAAAAATAACATCATCGACCAGAACCACCCTCAACCCGTCCAAACTGAAAGGTATTTCCGTCCGACCAACCTGAGGTAATTCGCGAGCCACGGTCCAGTCGTCACGATACAGATTGATGTCAATCACTCCTCGAGCCGGCAGCCGCCCGAGCTTCCGACCAATGAGCCCAATTAAGCGGTCGCATAAAACAAGACCGCCCCGGCGAATACCGATGAAAGTTGGTTCCTGAGGTTGGACAGCTAAAATACTATCAGCCAAGCTAACTAAAGCCCTAGCGATTTCATCCCGACCGTAAATAATCTCGTTCATGGATGAATTTCCCCGATAGGAGAAACGAAGCCTGAGTCATAAGCGCGGCCTAGAGCGAAAATAGTGCCATTAGGAGCTTCATCGAAAATTTTAGTGCCATAAACTAAAGTCTGGTGCTCAACCAACATCAAAGGCCAAGGACCAAATTCAGCCCCTAAACTCTTTAATAAGGCTAAAGCAGTAGGCGTGACCGTCTCACCAAAACCGGCTCGACCAATCACTAAAACACCCGTTAAAAGTTTCAACACCGCCGGAGCAGGGGAAGGTAGCCAGCCATGCCAACATTTAATGACCCCATCACAAAGAGGCAGAGGACCGCAGATAATCCGGCTAATGGCCAGACGGTTAACGAGCAACGCAGCCAGGCCGATATCTAGCAGACTGTCCAGGGCCCCCACCTCATGAAAGTGTATTTCTGAAGGTGCCAGACCGTGAACCGAACCCTCAACTTCCGCTAGCAAACGAAAAGTTCCGATGGCCATAGCCCGAGCGACCTCAGTCAAACGGGTGGCCGCAAAAAAATCTTCAATGTCCTTAAGATTGCGATGTTCAAATTCTTCAGGAAGATCCACCGCCAAACTCACTCCACCAATCTGCTTCACCCACCGTTCGATCAAAGTCACTCGTCCAGCTAAGGCACCAAGATTAAGGTCATCTAGGAATTGTTCCAAATCGGCCGGAGTTGCCTCAGCCAGGGACAAAAGGCCAGCCACTATAATATCGCCGGCCAATCCACCGACTGGCCGGATAACCAGAAAACGATCGGATTGACCCGAACCAAAGTGAGGAGAACTCAAAACAGGTGCGAGATTAAGATTAGGGGCCTTAAGGTCAATCATTATATAGTTTATCCTGTCGTTGCATAATCAGCGTAAAGGGATTATAATCAAAAAATCTAATTCCGGCAATCAATATTACCAATAGACAGGTGTTTTATGCTCGTTAAAGGTTTCAAAGCGGCGGCGGTGGAGGCTGGTTTTAAATATAAAAATCGCCTCGATCTGGGAATCATCACGGCCGACGCCCCGGTGGCCTGGGCCGGGGTCTTCACCCAAAGCGTCTGCCGGGCCGCGCCGGTTATCTGGTCTTCGGCCATGGCCGCTAAAGGCCGCGGTCGGGCCTTTCTAGCCAATGCCGGCCAGGCTAACGCTCAAACCGGCCCGGCCGGAACGAAAGATTGCTATCGGTCGGCTGCCGCCCTAGCCACCTTACTCAGCTGCCCAGCCACCGAAATTATGCTGGCCTCCACCGGCGTCATCGGCCAACCCATTAATATAAGCATCCTAGAAGCTAAGCTCCCGAATCTTCTATCTCAACTAAGACCTGATGGCTTAAACGATTTCGCCCAAGCCATTCTGACTACTGATACCCGACCTAAAATTAGAACCGAAAAAATTAAATTAAACGGTCACACCGTCTCGATCTGGGGCTGCGCTAAGGGTTCAGGTATGATTGCCCCCAACTTAGCCACCATGCTAGGCTTTCTGATCACCGATGCCGAAATTAAAGCGCCCCTGCTCAGAAATATCCTAGTAGAAGGCGCGGAAATGAGTTTTAACCGGGTCACGATAGATGGCGACACCTCTACTAACGACAGCCTTATGATTATGGCTTCCGGCGCCGCCGGCATGAACCCAGCCGACTCAGGTGAGGCCCTGGCTAAATTCAAAGAAGCCTCTTTCACAGTTATGAAGAATCTAGCCTACCAGATTACCCGAGATGGTGAAGGAGCTACCCGTCTAATAACTATTCGAATGCGGGGGGCCAAAAATACCGAGGAAGCTAAGCTAGCGGCCCGCACCGTGGCCGAATCGCCCCTAGTTAAAACAGCTTTTTTCGGCGGCGACGCTAATTGGGGCCGCCTCATTATGGCTCTAGGCCGCTCCGGGGCTACCTTCGACCCCTATGCTATAGATATTGACCTGGACGATATTCCCTGGGTCCGCCAGGGCCAGGATAATAACAAAGAAAAGGCTGCTTCGATGGTCATGAAAAAAACAGAATACGGGCTGCTTATAAATCTCAACGCCGGAAACGGCGAATACGAAATGCTCACCTGCGACTTTTCCCCAAAATATATCGCTATCAACGCTTCTTACCGGTCTTAAAAATCAAAAAACTAACTTTTTAATGGCGGAGATTATTTCTTCGGGAGCCATTACAGCATTGAGAATATGATGGGCCGCCGCTCGGTAAAATGGTTCCCTCTCCGCCAGCATCTGGACCGCTTCAACGGCCGGAGAAGCTCCAATAAGGCTAGGGCGCTGCATAGCTAAAGGATCGGCCAGAAGACGAGTAACTAAAACTTCGACCGGAGCTGCCAGATAAAAGACTAGCCCGCTAGCACGCATCAGCCGCCGATTAGCTGTGGCCAACACCAGACCGCCGCCAGTAGCCACCACCCGATTCCGGCCTTCAGCCACCTCGGCTAAAGCTAAACTTTCCCGACGGCGAAAACCGGCCCATCCCTCGGCCGCCACAATTTCAGCCACAGATTGGGCGGCTAAACTGGTAACCAGCCAATCGGTATCGAAAAAATCCAATCCTAATTCTTTGGCCAGCCTCCCACCTATGGTAGTCTTACCGACCCCCCTAGCTCCGACTAGAAAAATAAGAACTTCCATTCATTCTTCCCCAGTTATTTCCTTCACAAAAATGCCGGCTAGAAAGCCCAGAGCCTCGAATTCCATAAAAGCGGTGGAGCTAGAATCAAATAAGAGACGATAATCAGATTTAAATTCCGCATCAGCCTTGTGCCAAATTAAGCGGAGAGGCACCTTGGGGAAGGGGTGAAAAAGCCAGGAATAACCGCCCGAAGGGTCGGGGCCTTCAAAACAGCCGCCAATCCGCTCAGCCTGTTCAGCCAAGGCGGCCGAATCGCTATCAAAACGGCGGGCCATAGCGCGGGCGACATCCTGGAGAACTAAGCTATTTTGCGCTTCCATAAGACCGCATAGACGCCCCAAAGGTCGGAAATCATAGGCGGGTTCGCCCCGGCCCGGGCTTAAAGCATAATGGGCAACCAAACTCAGATGGTTAATCCCGGCGGATCCACCGTCATCCGGCCAGACCCCTTTCCCATCTACCAAATAGAGACGGCCAAAAAAATAAATTTTAACCCGGCCGACAGCGTCCGTAGTTAAGCCCAGGCTGGGAGCATTTCCGGTTAAATCAAAATTGGCTAATTTTCCAACCTGCCATTGATAAATTTGTTCATAACCGTTTATTTTTGTCATATCCACCTCTCTTCCAATTTATTATATTCTCCACTTTCCTGATAAAGCAAGCTCTGGTTGTGCTGATTTCGAGCTTATGTTAAAATATTTATTGTATGATGGTCTGAACATAATAAATTCACCAACCTTCATAATTTAAAGAGGAACCGAAGATGTCTAATGCGACCCCCAAGTCCTTTCAAGACGTAATTTTAACTCTATCTCAATTTTGGGCTGAGCGCGGTTGCATAATAATGCAGCCCTATGATATGGAAGTAGGGGCCGGGACCTTTCACCCGGCCACCATCCTACGTTGCCTAGGGCCGGAACCCTGGCGCACGACTTATATTCAGCCTTCCCGCCGCCCAACCGACGGACGTTACGGGGAAAACCCCAATCGACTTCAGCATTATTACCAGTTCCAAGTCATAGTCAAACCTTCACCTTTAGGAGCTCAGGATCTCTATATAGACAGCCTTAAAGCTTTGGGGATTGATCCTTTAGATCACGACATCCGCTTTGTGGAAGATGACTGGGAATCGCCCACTCTAGGGGCCTGGGGCATCGGCTGGGAAGTCTGGCTCGATGGCATGGAGGTGACCCAATTTACTTATTTCCAGCAAGTAGGCGGCTTCGACTTATCCCCAATTTCAGTAGAATATACCTATGGCCTAGAACGCCTGGCTATGTACCTTCAAGACGTTGACAATGTCTATGATCTGAACTGGAACGGACATATCCGCTATGGCGACGTCCACCATCAAGGAGAGGTAGAATATTCCGAACACAACTTTAAATACGCCGATATACCGATGCTTTTCTCTCTTTTCGACATTTACGAAGAGGAATCGAGTAAGCTAGCCCAAACCGGACTGGTTCTGCCAGCCTATGATTACTGTCTTAAATGTTCGCACACTTTCAATTTACTAGAGGCCCGAGGTGCTATTTCCGTCACTGAGCGCACTCGCTTCATTGGCCGAGTCAGAAATCTAACCCGGGAAGTGGCCAAGCTGTATATTGAACAGAGAACGGCTCTGGGACACCCCCTTCTGGGCCGCTGGAAGAGCACGTTGTGAACACAAAAGATTTAATTTTGGAATTGGGCGTAGAAGAAATTCCAGCTAGTTACTTTGCCCCAGCTATAAAATTTATGGAAGATCGGCTAACTAGAAATCTAGAAGATGCACATCTGTCCTTTGAGCGCCTAAAAACATGGAGCGCCCCTCGGCGGCTGGGCCTCGGACTCTGGGGTCTAGCTGATCACCAACCCGACAAAAATGAAGAAATAGTAGGGCCGCCTTTGTCCGCAGCTTACGACAGTAACGGTAACCCAACCCGCGCGGCCACGGGCTTCGCCAGTGGACAGAGAGTTTCCATAAGCGACCTTAAGACTGTAACTAACTCCCAAGGGTCAATACCT
>LQAA01000007.1 GCA_001577715.1 Candidatus Adiutrix intracellularis
GAAAAATGGTAAATTTGGCCACTGATTCCAGCCAAAAAACTAGGAGAAGTAAATGGCTCTAATCGTACAAAAATATGGTGGGAGCTCGGTCGCCACCCCGGAGCTTATCGTCAGGTGGCCCACCGAGCCATAGCGACCAAAAATCAAGGCCATCAGGTGGTAGTAGTTCTGTCGGCCATAAAAGGCGAAACGGATCGCCTGCTGGAACTAGCCCGTAAAATGGCTTCGGAACCAACCCCCCGCGAAGTTGACCAGCTTCTGGCCACGGGGGAACTAACTTCGGTGGCTCTTTTCTCCCTGGCCTGCCAAACCTTCGGAGAGCGGGCTAAAAGTTTTTCCGGCTTTCAAGCCGGTATTCAGACTAATGAATTACACCAACGGGCCCGAATAATAAATATTAACCCGGCCCGAATCCGCACTGAATTAGCCAAAGGCCGAGTAGTAGCCGTAGCCGGCTTTCAAGGTGCCACCAGCGGCGGCGACATCACCACTTTAGGTCGGGGCGGTTCAGACACTACGGCCGTAGCCCTGGCTGTTGCTTTGAACGCCGATTCCTGTGAAATTTATACTGATGTGGATGGTATCTATACTACCGATCCCAATATTTGTGAACGGGCCCGCAAAATAGAAAAGATCAGTTTTGAGGAGATGCTAGAACTGTCTTCTCTGGGGGCCAAAGTTATGGAGATTCGTAGTATGGAATTTGCCATGAATTATCACATGCCTATCCATGTCCGCCATGCCCACCGGTCCAACAAAGGCACCTTAATTTGTGAAGAGGATACCGATATGGAGAAAAAACCCGTCAGCGGAGTGGCCTATTCTAAAAACGAAGCCAGGATCACCCTACTTAAAGTGGCCGACCAGCCGGGCATCGCCGCTAAAATTCTGAGCATTGTCGCGGCTTCCAGTATTGTGGTGGATATGATCATTCAAAACCAGTCGGTGGAAATAGAACCCGCTACCGGCGAGCCTCATACCGATTTTTCCTTCACTGTACCTCTGTCCGACTACCCAAAAGCTCTTGAATTGATGCAAGATACCGCAGCCGAAATCGGCGCCGAGCGTATCGTCGGCACTGATAATATTGCTAAAATATCTCTAGTAGGAGTAGGCATGCGCAACCACGCCGGCGTGGCCACCCTGATGTTCCAAACCCTGGCTAAAGAAGGCATTAACATCAGCCTTATCTCCACCTCAGAAATAAAAATAAGCTGCATTATAGAAAAAAAATATACTGAACTAGCTGTCCGCGCCCTCCACGACGCCTTTGCCCTGGATCAGGGCTAATTCCGACCAGGGGGGATAGGGAGAGACCCGGGTAGCGGAATGACCACTCTTAAATTAATATCGGGCCGGGTGGGTCTAATGGGTGGAACCTTTAACCCTATTCACTTCGGGCACCTCCGGGCGGCCGAAGAAATAGCTGAGAAACTGAATTTAGACCAGGTCTGCTTTATGCCTGCCGCTAAGCCCCCCCATAAGGCCCCCATGCCCCTAGCGGACTACAGCTGCCGACTGGAAATGCTGAAACTAGCTCTGGCCGACCGCCCCGGCTTCTGGGGATCGGATTTGGAAAATCACCTCTCTTTTCCCAGCTACACCGTTAATACGGTACGGTCTTTCAAAGAGAGCTGCACCCCCGAAACAAACCTCTTTTTTCTAGTGGGTCTGGACTCTTTTATGAGCATTCCCATCTGGCGCCGCTACCAAGAACTTTTCACCCTGACTTCTTTTATAGTATTCGCCCGAGCCGGTATCAACGCAACTTTTAAAAGTTTAGAAACCATGCTAAAAGCACAGGTGGCCTCCAGAATAAAATGGGACTCGACCACCGAAGCTTTCACCGCGCCGAAAATAAAACCAATTCACTTTCAAACCGGAGGCCGGCTAAAAATATCTTCCACCGATCTTCGTCACCGCCTTCTGGCCGGATCCTCGGTACGCTATCTAGTACCAGAACCGGTGAGGATTTACATCGAAACCTACGGTTTATACCGAAAAAACCCTCTACCTAAGTGAGTATTTTTAATTGAGTAAAAAATTCAACCCGCTTTTCAAGCTACTTAACTCTGACTCAACGAGCGGCAGCCTAAAAGCCCACCTCCCCCATAAAGACCAGGCTCTAGTCGAGGTAGTGGTAGCCGCCGCTGCCGAACACCAACCTATTAATCCCGTTTTACTGGACTTATCACACCTGTCATCGGTAGCCAACTGGTTCTTCATCGCCAGCGCTAAAAATTCTCGCCAATTAGCAACCATTGCTGACAAAATTGTCCGCCGAGCCACAGAACACAACATCCACCCTCTAGGCCGAGAAGGCCAGGGCAGCGATCATTGGCTCCTCATCGACCTAGGCGAAATCGTCATCCATCTCTTCAACCCAGAAACCAGAACCTTTTACGATCTCGAGGGTCTGTGGAGAATACCATGAAAACCCGGACGGCCCTTAATATATCAATCAACATATTAATACTTATTTTAAATCTATCGCTATTATTCGGCCACCCCCCCCTGGCCTGGGCCAACAGCCTAACCCCACAAAAAGAACGAGAAATAGGCCAGCATTTTCACCTGAAAGTAGCCGCCTCCGGAGCCATCGTAGATGACCCCATCCTCACTAAAACCTTCAAAGGCATTACCGATCGAGTGCTCAAAGGAGCTAATTTAAACCCAGATCAATATAATTTTTACATCCTAAATTCCGACGGTATCAACGCCTTCGCTGTACCAGGTGGCTATATCTACGTTCACACCGAAACCATTAATAGCCTAGAAAATGAGGGCCAGCTAGCCTCTGTTCTTAGCCACGAAACAGCCCATCTGACCTCCCGCCATTTCGCCCGCCGGGCTGAATCCGCCTCATCCACGACCATAGCCAGCATTGCCTCTATGCTAGCCGGAATTCTGATAGCCACCCAAGGCGGCAGCACTGGGGCCTTAGGCCAGGCCATGATGATGGGTGGGGCTGGAGCAGGAGCCCAAAGTATGCTAGCTAATTCCCGCGAAGATGAGTCTGAAGCCGATGCCAAAGGCCGCCAGTATCTGACCCGGGCCGGCTATGCCGCCCGCGACATGTACGGCGCTTTTAAAGTGATGTCCAGTAAAACTTACCAAGCTTCCCGCAATATACCCACCTATCTCACTACCCACCCTGCCTTAACTAGCCGCATGGCCACCTTTTTCAGCGAAGCCGAAAAAACCGCTACCGCACCGCCCGACCCCGCCTATCAAGCTTTCAAGGACAGGGTTCTAGCTGTCTCTGGAGAGGTATCCCGCGTTCAAAATATTTTCACCAAACGCTTAGTCGGTCAGAGAGATCCCTCGGCTCTCCACGGTCTAGGTATTCTGGCCCAGCGCCAACAAAAACTAACCCTGGCCAACAAACTCATGCGCGAAGCTCTAAGCTTAACCCCCAACAACCAAGAATATCTAGCCGACCTAGGCGATCTAGCCCTGCTCCGCCACCAGCCTGCCGAGGCTCGAGATTTTTATCAAAAGGCCGGTTCCAACCGCCTTGCCATCTTCGGCCTGGCCCGGGCTTCAGAACTTCTGGGCGACCATACCCACGCCGCGATCCTCTATGAACAGGCCGTAAACATAACTCCCTATGATTTCCCCAGAGCCCTAGAAATGGCTGGACGTTTTTTCGGCCAAAACGGCCGCCCAGGACAAGGCCATTATTATCTGGGCCGTTATTTCGCCGCTACGGGCAATATCGACAAGGCTATTTTCCATTACCAGCAAGCCGCTGCCGACCCCGGTTCCGGCCAATTCAAAACTCTAGCCGCCCATGAAGAAAAAACTCTGACTAACCTTAAAAACAATAAAGATTGAGACTAATATGACCAGTCATCTAATTGCCACTCTACCCGGCGACGGTATAGGCCCTGAAGTTATGGACGAAGCCCGGAAAGTAGCCGCTGCCGCTGCAGCCGCCTTTGGTTTTGAACTCAAATGGCGGAACTTCCCTTTCGGAGCCGCTTATTTTCTGGAACATAAAATAGTTTTGCCACCCTCAGCCTTAGACGATCTAGCCGAAGCTGAGGCCTTACTTCTGGGAGCCGTAGGCGACCCTCGAGTGGAACCAGGCCCCCTGGAACAAGAATTACTTTTAGCCATACGCTTTCATTTCGATCAATATTTGAATTTAAGGCCAGCCCTGAGCTTTCCAGGCGTCCCCACCCCGACGCCTCTACCGAAAGGCCGCCGACTGAACGCGATGGTAGTTCGAGAAAATACTGAAGATTTTTACATGGGTCTGGGAGGACAAGGCCACGGCCGACTAGAGAACGAATTCCATACCCGACGCAACCTCTATAATTTGGACGGCCACTTGACCCTGCACCTTAACCCCAAGCGCCTGGCGGCGGTCTCCGTAGGTCTCATGACCCATCCGGCAGTGGCCCGCATCACCTATAAAGCGGGTCAACTGGCTCGAAGTCGAGGCGAAACTAGGCTAACGGTAGCTACTAAAGCCAACGCCGTACCCCAGCTTTACGGCTTCTGGAATGAGATAACCCGCGAAACCCTAGCCGCCAAATTCCCCGAACTCCGACCAGACTACCAAAACGTCGATGCTCTCTGCTATCTGCTACCCCGCCAACCAACGGACTTCGGGGTCATCCTCTGCCCCAATCTTTTCGGCGACATAATCAGTGATCTTTTAAGTGCCCTAGCCGGCGGCTTGGGCTTGGCCGCCTCCGGAAACATCGGAGACAGCCTGTCCATGTTTGAACCTGTCCACGGTTCCGCTCCAGCCCTAGTCGGCACCGGCCGGGCCAACCCCATCGCAGCCATCCTCTCCACCGCCATGATGTTTCACCACCTGGGCGAAACCGCCGCCGCCGAAGCTATCAACGAGGCAGTTACCACTTACCTGACCGGAGCGAGCCGTCCCTTCGAATTGGGGGGAAACGACTCTACAGCCGCAAGCGGTGATCTAATCGCCGCCCACCTCGCTAACCTTTGAAAAATTAAAAACTTTATTGTGATATAATTCCCGTTCTATTAAGAAATTAATCTTGTCGAGCACATAAAGAGAGGTAATATGTCAGAAACTAAACGGCGAGCTGGGGGTGAAAAAACATCATCCGACTCTACCACCATAACTCCGAACCGAAAAATTAGAGTTACTCTGACTAAGGACGTTTCTTCCAAATACCGTAAAATACTCCCAAAAAGTAGTCATCTAACCCAGTCTCCTGGCCGCTTTCGCCACTCAGCGACAGACCCGGTAGATCCAGCCGCTCCAACCATGCTCCACCGCCCACGACCTGAATCTTTTGGCCCCACCCGCTCCTTTCAACCCCGGTCGAGGCCACCCGACGGCCGCCCCCCCCACCCAGCCTTCGGACGGAACCGACCCCAAAAAGACCCCACCAGGCCATTTTTAGCCGTCATCAACCGAAAACTACCGGAGGCAACTAAACAGGTTCGAGAAATAAAAAACCTAATCCAGGCTACAGCTGACGATATTTTAAACCTCTTGGAGATCCTAAGTGATATCCATAAAAATCTCGGGGCAACCCTTAAAGCTATTAAAGACCAGCCCATAACCGAAGCAGAATCATTGAAGCCCATGGAGGAGCACACGAAAAAAACTCAGCATACTGTCGGCCAGCTTTTTGAAAAAATGAACTTTCAAGACTTGGCCACCCAACGTTTACTCAAGGTGGAAAGCTTTCTAAATACTTTGAACGCAGCTTTCAAACCCAAGGTCCAAACTGATCAATCCCACCACCGACAGCTAGCGAAAAATATGCCAGCTCCACCTCGGAAAAACGAACTCAAAGAATCTCAAAGTCCGGGATACGAACTTAATCAAAACCATATTAACGACCTCCTAACCGGTCTGTAAATGTTTCCAGCTGAGAATAAGGAAGGTCACACCAAGAGAAAATGACTACTTCTTACGAAAGCTGGCCGGAACTTTTGACCGTTGAGCGGCCAGGCCGCTATTTAGGTGGCGAAATAGAGGCTAAGCCTAACCAAATTCCGGACGAACAAGGGCGCCTGTTAAAAATGGCCTTGGCTTTCCCCGATGTCTATGAAATAGCCCACGTTCATCTGGGGCATAAAATCCTCTATCACCTGCTTAACGGGCGGCCGGGACTTTCCGCCGAAAGAATCTACGCTCCCTGGCCGGACTGGGAGATAATTCTACGCCGCCGAGGCCACCCCCTAACCAGTCTAGAAAACCGGCGACCCCTGGCTGATTTCGATGTGGTAGGTTTTTCCCTACAATACGAACTGAGTTACACTAATATTCTGGCTATGCTGGATCTAGGTGGATTACCCCTTAAAAGTATGGATCGCCCCGAGGGATCACCCTTAATAGTGGCCGGAGGGCCAGCGGCCTATAACCCCGAACCTTTAGCCGACTTCTTCGACCTTTTTTTTCTGGGCGATGCCGAACGCGCCCTACTGGACGATCTAGAAATAATTAAAACGTGGCGGGCGGAAGGCGCGCCCCGAGTCGAAC
The DNA here is from genome assembly GCA_001577715.1 of Candidatus Adiutrix intracellularis. Taxonomy (GTDB): domain Bacteria; phylum Desulfobacterota; class Desulfarculia; order Adiutricales; family Adiutricaceae; genus Adiutrix; species Adiutrix intracellularis. Next base: position 6,485 of record LQAA01000007.1, read on the forward strand.
TTTGGGCACGCCTGGCCGGGCGACCAGGTATATACATACCCTCTCTCTTCAAACCAACCTACGACCCGGAAGGTCGCTTTGCAGCCATCGAACCCTTAACTCCCGGTTACGAAAAAGTCCACCGGGCCGTAGTCGCTAGCCTAGAAGCCTCTCCCTTCCCCCTTTGCCAAATTACCCCACTCATTAAACCTATCCACGATCGCATTATCATAGAAATAGGCCGAGGTTGTAGCCGAGGCTGCCGTTTCTGCCAAGCTGGCTATGTTTACCGCCCAGTCCGAGAACGCCACCAAAAGACAATTCTTGATTTAACCAGCTGCAATCTAGCTTCTAGTGGACAGGACAATGTCTCCTTTCTATCTCTTTCGGCTGGCGACTATACGAACATCAACGTCCTAGTCTCGGAGTTCATGAATCAATATGCCAACCAATCGGTGGCCCTATCTCTACCCTCATTGCGAGTCAACAGCCTGAGCAACCACTTGGCCACCCAAATCAAAAGAGTACGTAAAACCGGGTTCACTCTTGCCCCGGAAGCCGGAACTCAGCGCCTAAGAAACATCATTAATAAGGATCTAACTAACGACGACCTTATGGCTGCGGCCGAGCGGGCCTTCTCTTTAGGCTGGCGAACCCTTAAACTCTATTTTATGGTGGGCCTGCCTACCGAGACGGACGAAGATTTGGCCGGCCTGGCTAATCTCACCCGAAGCCTCAAAAAGTTGGGTCGGGCTCAACTGAATCTAGGGGTGACCCATTTCACTCCCAAGGCTCATACCCCCTTTCAATGGCAACCAGCCTCTCCGGCTGAAGTCATAAACACCCGCCTAATAAAAGTACGCAACCTCACCCGGACTTCCGGTCTCACCCCCAAGTGGAACGACCCCGAAGCAAGCTGGGTCGAAGCTATCCTAGCCCGAGGCGACCGCCGTCTGAGTCCGGTTCTAGAAAAAGTTTTTCACGCCGGGGCCCGTTTCGAGGCCTGGAGTAACCACCTCGACCCCAACCTGTGGCGTCTGGCCCTAGCCGAGAATAATCTGACTGAAGAAATTCTGCTCAATCCCTTTGAACCAGGTACTCCCCTCCCCTATGGCCATATTTTCGCCGGGCCCAAAGAAGACTTTCTTCGTCTTGAACTGGCTCGGGCCTTAAATGGCGAACCTACACCAGACTGTCGTTGGAATGGTTGTCAAGATTGCGGGGCCTGCCACGATGGAGCGGTAATCGATCTAGCCGACAAAGATGCCACGCCCGAAGATAACTCAGCCTCGCCGCCAAAAATATCGATGCCCCCAGGGGAACGCCCCCCGCTTTTCCCGCTATTAATAAATTTTAAGAAAGAAAAGCAAGCGGCCTTTTTAGGACATCTAGAACTAGTTGAAATATTCAAACGAGCTTTTCGGCGGGCGGAGATAGAACTGGCCATGAGCGGAGGCTTTCACCCTCAGCCTAGAATATCTTTTTTGACGGCCCTGCCTCTGGGGGTGCCAAGCGCAGATGAATATGTACGGGTAGAAACGCGCCACCCAATTTCCGCCGAAAGCCTGACGGCCCGGTTAACCAAAAAAATGCCGCCGGAAATCGGTCTACTAGGAGCCCTCCTAATCCCCCCCGATCGGGATAAAATTCAGGCCCTGGCAGCTACTTGGCTAATCAAGAGCACCGAACCCTTTTTTACCCCTGGCCCCCCTCTTCACCCAGAAGCCATTCTGAGCTATAATAACAAAAAAGGTACTCAACGAACCTACCATCTAGCGAATTTCGTAACAGCGGCCGAAGCGACCGCGCCAGACTCAGCTCTAGTCACCATCAAAATAAGACAGGCGGGCACCCCTAAGCCTAAGCCGACGCTGGAGGCCCTATGGGGGCTTCCAGCAGGCGCGCTAAAAGGGAGCCTTTATAAACTTAAAACCATATTATCAGAAAACGCTTAGCCCTTAATGACTGCGGAACTCATCATCAATTACCGACCCCACGAAACTAGGGTGGCCCTATTAGAAAACGGCACTCTAGTAGAATTTCAGGTGGAGCGCGGCCCAGCAGGAGCCGGTCTTCTAGGCAATATTTACCGGGGCCGGGTTATCCGAGTTCTCCCCGGCATGCAGGCCGCCTTTGTGGATATTGGCTTGGAAAAAGCCGCTTTTCTCTATGTAGACGACCTCTTCAGCGAAGCGGTCTGTGATTTTGAAAAAAGACTGCACCCAACCCTAAGCAAAGAAAGCGAAGAAAATAATTCCGAAATAAATTCAAGACCTGAACCACCACCAATTGAAACTTTATTAACTGAAGGCCAGGAAGTGCTAGTACAAATATCTAAAGAACCTATCGGCCAGAAAGGGGCCCGGGTAACTACCCATATATCCCTACCCAGCCGACGTCTGGTTCTAATGCCGACCATGACCCATCTGGGAATCAGCCGCCGCATTGAAGACGATGAGGAACGTCACCGCCTAAAGGTTATTCTAGAAAATTTGACTCACGACCAGGGCTTCATCGCTCGTACTGCTGCCGAGGGAGCCACTGAATTTGAAATAAAGGCCGAGGCCCAGTTTCTGATTCAACTATGGCGACGCATTCAAAAAGACACCGAAAAAGCCACCGCTCCGGCCCGAATTCACCAAGAGCTGGATGCCACTTTGAAAGCGGTACGAGATAATTTTACCGAGAACATCGACCGCCTGGTCATCGATCACCAGGGGCAGTATGAAGCTATCAAAAATTTTTTGGAAACTTTTTCTCCGGATTTAGCCAAGGGTCTCGACCTTTACACTGACTCCGAACCTATCTTCCACTCCACCGGGGTAGAGACAGAGCTAGCCCGGGCTCTGAGCAAAAAAGTCTGGTTAAAAAGTGGCGGATATGTAGTTATAGACTCTACTGAAGCCCTAACGGTCATAGATATCAACACCGGCCGCTATGTAGGGCGCCACAACCTGGAAGAAACTATTTTAAAGACCAATCTAGAGGCGGTCAAGGAAATAACCTATCAACTGCGACTGAGAAATATCGGGGGCCTCATTGTCATTGATTTTATAGATATGGAAAAGGAAAGCAATCGCGAACGAGTCTTTCTGGCCTTAAAAGATAGTCTCAGACGCGACAAGGGCAAGACCAAAGTTTTGCCCATGAGCGAATTAGGCCTGATTGAATTAACACGTAAACGCACTAAAGAAAACATAGACCGCTTTTTGCGTGAACCCTGTTTTTACTGCCAAGGCCAGGGATTTCTACTATCACGCACCTCGGTCTGCCACGAATCATTTATGGATTTAGAACTTCAGGCCAGTGAAAACCCCCGGGGTCATTTAAAACTCACAGTCCACCCCCAAATCCGCGATATGATGCTGGACGAGGATCGAGCCGCTCTTGAAGACCTGGAAAAACGTCTAGGCCGCTCTATAACCATTAAAGCTGACGAAACCCTGCATCTTGAAGAACACATTATTGAAGTGATCGACGGATAAAGATGACTATTTACCGATCAAACATCGAAATGGCCCAATTAAAACTTGTCAAGAGTGTGTTCGCCGTTAATGCCGATCACCAGTCCACTGAAACGCGTATTTCCATAGGGGTCTCTCTAAAAAATAACGGCGAATTTCTAGCTGACGGCCAGCGGGCCCATTTTATCCAGCGCTTTACCACAGGGGCTCCCGACAGTGCGCCTTTTTTTCTAGATGTGGAATTTGGAGCTATGTTTCTTTTGGATCCACCGCCACTACCTCTGGAATGGCCCCACTACGTCCGCCATATCTTCCCTCAAACTGTCTTCCCCTATCTACGAGAATATGTAGCCGAAACTACCCGCCGAGGCGGTTTTTCACCACTTATAATCAACAACAATATTTTCGACGAGGATGCGGAGCGGGTCCGGGACCAGGGCGACAATGAATCTAAGTGGGTTCATTAAACTGTATTAGCGAAACTGATTACAAAATTCAAAGCTAAATATTTTTGTAAAATTACGACCTACCCGACCAAACTAGTTTTGAAGAACGCGGAAGAATAATTAAAAAGTCGTTGGGAACTGAAAAAAAGATGATAAAGAAACCACTAGTAAACGTAGAATATGGTTCATTACTAGCTAATAAAAATTTTGAATGATTGGATACCGACTTAAATTTTATTAATAGCCTAATTTGTATTAGCTCCATAAGAGAATAAATTACGAAAAATCATGTCCAGATTAAATTTAATGGCAGTATCTAAGTAATAATAAAATTTCTTAAAGCAGCTGCCGCTAGAGGTAATATCGACTATTTAATTAAAAATAAGCAACTAATAATCGCCAATCTTTTAAACAACGATACCAACCTTTAGCGGAAGTTTAAAACTTACCGAAGGCTTCCAAACAATTAAGTGAAGAGGTAAAATATTAAATATCCTGCAAAATACCCCTAATATATATAAGATATCACAAGAAAATTTTTAAACAATAATGCGAGTGTAGAAAGACTCCTCCTAAATGGTACTAGATTTTTTTTTCAAAAGTTGTTAAACGCGTCTTAAAAATTCAGGCAGAATAACTGGTTTATCTATTTTGAATAAACTGCTTAATAATTTGTGCTATAATAATAAGGTTCTATTCGAAAAAAATTATATCTAACTTCAGTAAAATATTTTTGGTACTCAAACTAAGAGAAAATGTAAAGTATCAACGATAAGATACTTATTTAATAAACGGAAATAATTTTTCAATTATTATTGCTCCCACAAAAAGTCGAAAATTAGATGAGCATTTTTATGGCTAAATCTATAATTCCAAATAGCTACGATCTTAAAACTAATTTTTTTGCAAAGGCATCATAAATGACGGCCCTAAATTTATTTTATAATCTTATCGCTAATTTAGCCGGGCCACTCCTAGCGCTAGCGGCGACAATCGGAGGCCGCTTCGGCGGCCCCTGGCGGGAACGTCTGGGGTTAACCTTCTTTCCCCGCCGAATCTTTGGCCGCCCCCGCCTGTGGTTCCACGGTTCTTCCGTGGGTGAAATTCAGTCGGCCGCGGCCGTTATTGCTGCTCTTCAGAAACAATGCCCCGAAGCCGAAATCTATCTCAGCGCAACTACTCCAGCCGGGCTAAATACTGCAGCCAAAATTTTAACCCCCCCAAAAAAGAACCGGATCATAGCCGCTCCGCTAGACTTCTGGGGAGCACCCAGTCGCGTCTTAACGCGGCTGGCGCCAGATGTTTTAGTTATTATGGAAACGGAACTGTGGCCAAATTTTCTAACCGCAGCGGCAGCTTCCGGAACTAAGATTATTCTGGCGGCGGCCCGCTTGACCCCTATTTCTTTCAAACGTTATCAACTTATCCAAAAATTTATGGCCGGACTACTAGCTAAATTTCAACTTATTGCCCCGGCGAGTGAAGCTGAGCGTGATTTTTTCGCCGCTCTGGGTGCGGCGCCAGATCGGTTAAAGATTCTAGGTAACCCTAAATTCGATCTCCTTCTAGCTACAGCAGAAAACTCGGATTTTAAGGCCAGTGTCAAAATCTACCAACAAAAATTGTGGGGTGAAGCCCCAACCGCCCCTTTACTAGTAGCTGGGTCCACCCATCCGGGGGAAGAAGATTTAATCGCAGCCGCCTTTATTTACCTCAAAAAGTCCAGACCTGATCTAAGGTTGCTCCTAGCTCCGCGCCATCTAGGCCGGATCCAATCGATCCTAGCTAGTCTTAAGAAACTAGGTCTACGCTGCGCTCTAGCCGGAACCGAGCTCAACCAACCTCTCTTCCCAGAGATGGAGGTAGTCATTCTGGACTCATTAGGTCAGCTTCAAACCTTTTACGCCCTAGCCTCCATAGTTCTGATAGGTGGAAGTCTAAAGCCCGGGCTTTCGGGGCATAACCCTTTGGAACCAGCCGCCGTTAAAAAACCTATCCTCTTCGGCCCCCACATGAAAAGCTTTGCCCTGGAGGCCGCGGGTCTTACGAGCTGCGGCGGGGCTATCCAAACCAGCCAAAGAACTTTAGCCCAAGATTTTGATCAATGGCTTCGACAGCCTGACGCGGCGGAAAAGGCGGGCCGCGCGGCCCACGCCTTTCTGACCGCCCGAAAACCAGTGGCTCCGTCTCTAGCTAAGGCTATTTTACAAATACTTCAGGTATAATTTATGTATACGCCGCTTAAATTCTTAGCGAAGCTCCTTTTCTTTTTTCTAATCTTATCCCCAGAAACAGGGGGAGCCGACACCCCTGACCATACCGTCCGGACAGTAGCCAAACTGGAAACATTTTACCTCTCCCTAGCCCTTCTGGGTGACAATATCTGGCTTTTTGAACTATCCTCCGACCAAAATCTAGCTAAGCGACCCTACGAACTATCGACCATGGTCGCTCCTGGCACTAATAATACCCTGAAAGCTCCAGCCGACGGTACCAACGAATGGTCTAGTCCCACAGCCATTGTCCGTCTAACCCAGAACCCACCCCTTCTAACCATCAGTCAAAAAGACGGCACTACACTCTTCAATATTTCTCCATACGCTCCCGACGGCCAGCTAACCGGCCTAACATTTAGTGGACCCTTCAGTCATCTTCAGGGTCTAGGGGCCGATTTTAACCTTCAAAACAACGTTTTCAACCTTATGGGGCAGACGATTATGCCCGGCGGACCTTTCGGCAACGCCCGCCTATCACTCTTAGGTTATAGCCCCAATCAAGTTCAGATACCTATTCTTTACGGCCTAGGCGAAGGTCTGCACTGTGCCGCTCTGTTTGTAGATGAAACCTTACCCCTTCAGTGGAATTTTAAAACCCAGCCCTGGACGGTATCAGCCACCGGTCCTCTGGTTCCAAACCAGAGTTTTCGCTTTTTTATCATCACCGGTTCTGATATGCCAGCCCTACGAAGCGAATTTATGGCCCTAACCGGGCGACCCCCGGTACCCCCAAAACGAATAATGGGCGTCTGGGTCTCCGGATTAGATAAAGAACTTCTTCAAGTAGAAGGACGAGAAAAGCTGACCCGTCTACAAAATATCGTGCCGGGTTTATCCGGAATTACCGCTGGTCTCGATGCCGACCTTGAAACGCTTTTGACATTCACCAAAGCTAATAATCTGGGCCTTATTCTAGACGAATCGGCCTACATACACAAAAATTCGCCCTATTACGCGGAAATGGATCGACGTAATTTTCTGGTTCGTCTGAACGATGCCCAGGGTCCTAGTTTAGAAGTTAGCCACCTAGATCAGGCAAGTGGACTAATCGATTATACCAACAGCGCGGTCCCCACTTTCTGGCACAGCCTTTTCCGGGAAAAACAGATAACCGATGGTCTTTCCACCTTCCGCCTAGTGGATGGCGACCTCAACGAAGCTAGCCCCAACGCCTGGTATGAAGGCTCTGGACCCCAAAGCGTCCATTCTCACTATGCGTTGGCTAACAGTTACACACTGAAATGGCTAGACGCCATAAATACCGCTGCTAAAAACCAATGGCTCCTCAACCGCCCCCGCCTCTTTCTCATGACCCGCACCGGCACCGCCGGCCTGGCCCGCCTGTCTGGAGCTCTATATAACGGTAATACTTTCATCTTTGCCAACGGTTTTTCCGGCTTGTCGACTTTCGGGGCACGTTTGAGTCTGGCCCTGTCCGGAGTAGACTATTATAGTTCCGACCTAACCCTGAGCCTAACCAATTGGTCCATTGAACAATTTTTTCAAATTTATGATGCCTGGCTAGCTAAATTCGCCCTGATCGACTATCCTCTTGTTCTACCGGAAGAACTTCTACTACGACCTAATACCCAATATAATCTGGCGTTAAGGGAAAGCCTCTCACCCTACACATACAACCAAACTTGGAACGCCTACCTGAACGGCCGACCCCTGGTCGCCCCTCTGACCTATTATTTCCAAAATGACCCAGTGGCCCGGGATAGACTGACAGAAATCATGCTAGGGCCCAGCCTCCTTTTAAGTCTTAATCTCAGCGGTAACGCCGAACGCACCGAAGTTTACGTTCCCAAAGGCCGCTGGTACAACTGGCATACCGGGGAACTTATCGACCAGCCGGAATCCACTCTAATCTCTCTAGATGTAAGATATAACGGCTTGATCACCCCCCCACTTCTGGCCCGGAGCGGAGCCATTATACCAGCTTTAGAACAGATGACCATTAAGGACGGAATAACCCAAAAAATATCAGCCCTAAAAATTTTCATCGGCGAGGAACCCTCAGAAATCATCTGGTACGAAGACGATGGTTACAGCCAAAGTTATCTACGGAAAGATAGTCAAAATTATTATAGCCAAACTAAAATTTCGGCTGTTAGCCAGCCCGACGGCTCCACCGTAGTCACTATAAAGGCCCGAGAAGGGGGCTGGACGAACGCTCCCGGCGAACGACCTCTCCTAATAGATATTTACGGCCCCAAGGCCCCCGGCCAGGCCACTCTGGATAATCTCCCCCATAATCGAGTGGCCCAAGTTTCAGCGCTCGATAATATGAATTCCGGCTGGGCTTCTTTCGGACACAACCGCATCCGCTTTAAAACTCCGCCTCTAAATATGAACACCGACCATGTCTTATGGTTTAAATGAAGCGCCCTCAGCTACCGCCGTCACTATAGGTGCGGTTACTCTGGCTAACCCCTTCATCCTAGCCCCTCTGGCCGGACTAACCAACTGGCCCTTCCGCCGCCTGGCCAAAGAGGCCGGGGCCGGGCTCACCGTTACCGAGATGGTCAGCGCTACCGCCCTGGTTTTTAAAAACCGTGCCACCCTGAAACTTCTGGAAACAGACCCAGCCGTGGAAAAACCCTTCTGCGTTCAACTCTTCGGCAAGAACCCAGACCATATAGCCGAAGCCGCCCGCCTGGCCGTAGATCTGGGGGCAGATATTATTGATTTAAATCTAGGCTGCCCAGCCCGAAAAGTCGTGGCCAACGGACACGGCGCAGCCCTTTTAAAAGACCCTCCAACCATCACTAAAATACTCCATGCTCTAGTCCGAGCCGTGAAGGTTCCCATAACCGTCAAGACCCGCCCGGCCTTTGCTCCTAAAACCGGAGCCACAGTTTTTGAACTACTCCCCCTATTTGTGGATGAAGGCGCAGCGGCCATTACCTTGCACCCGCGCCTGGCCTCGGAAGGCTTCTCCGGTGAGGCTGACTGGCAGCAAATCGCTCGCTTGGCGGAAAAATCTCCCATACCGATCATCGGCAGCGGCGATATAACCAGCCCCGCCCAGGCCTTAGAAAAACTGACCAATTATGGAGCCGCCGCCGTCATGATTGGCCGAGGGGCTAAAGGACAACCCTGGTTTTTCCACCAGGTTCTAGCTCTGTGGCAGAGGAAAATAATCCCTGAAATAAGCCTGACTAAACGTCTAAGCACCGCCGAACGCCATGCCAAACTTTTGTTCGAATCGATGGGCCCTAAGGCCCCATTCATGCTGCGCAAGGTTCTGATGTGGTACACCAAAACCTTACGAGGCGCGGTCGATTTTCGAGCTCGACTGTCCCAAGAAACCAATTTAGAAAACCAACTGGCTCTTTTAGTTGAGTGTCTAGCACGCCACGAAATTTTGACAGCGAATGAACAGGCCGAAGCTAACGAAGAAAATAAAACTAGAACTTAAAAATTACCTGGTACCAATTTGACGCTAAAATCTTTATAATCTATAATACCTTATATTTAAACATTACACCTATAACTGATTAATTTTCGATATTATTTTTCTATTTTACTCTTTATATAAATAAAAATATGCTTATCAGATATTTAAGCAATTATATTTTTAAGTATTAATTTAGGGTGGAAAATCACGGTGAACGAACTAAGGAAGCACCCCTCTATCGATGTAAAAACTATCTACACGAAACCCACGAGAGAATGCTCTTGTGTTAATTACCAAAAAAAAGTTTTTTAGAAGATGTTCCCACTACCAAACCAACAAAATAGATAGGTAAAATCGCTCACATAATACTACTTAATCAAAATAACCCCCGTAAAAATAAAAACTATCCACTATCAAACTTGAGACAGAAATAGTTCTGGCTATTCTTATTCACTTGTTTTATCTATATGAATTTTTTAAAAAATAATAATGACGATTAAATATCTTAAAGAAAATAAAGTATTAAAAGTATTAATAGATGTTAGAACTATATTACTTCGACATCTCAATATAAAAAATAAATTGTCTTTCTTTAAAAGAAATTAAAACTAATAAGATATATGCAAGCGATAGAAAATTCGAGTTCGTTTCGTTTAAAAAAATTTGAATATTCCCCTGGCCGAGCACTCAAGTAATTCTGGAGATAAAGATACCAGAAACAAGACGGATAAAACAACCCTTATCCCTGCTATTTATTTTTTGTCTAGACAGTAATCCTAAAAAACTTTATAAGTATTAAAAGTCGGTAACATTGGGGAAAGCCCTAACATCCCTAAGAAATGCCAAATACTTATATATTAAAGTGGGTTTATTTTTCCTGATATCATAAAAACTCTTGCTGAAATAAAATTATTAAGAACGCTTCCGCTGAACATGCGATTATTATGCAATTATTAAAGTCACATGTAGCACTTGGAGATTTTTCTTTCTTGCAAAAAACAACTTATCTAAAAAAGAGATTAATTAAAAAAATTAAACTAAACTTGGGCAATGTTAATGAAAATCCAAAGAAGCAAAAAGCAATTAAAGCCCGTAGACTTGAATTTGAAGCAAAGATACAATATAACTATAAAGAAAGCAAACTTATTGGTACTTAATTAAACTTATTTTTTAAAAAGATAAAGTTAATCTACTCATATATGATAGTACGATTTACGATGATGTGATCTTACATCTTTAGTTCCTTGTAAAGATCTTGACCAGGGATTTGATATAGAATTTCTTCTCCTCTTGGTTCTTAGTGATCAGAAATCTAATGATTTTCTATTTGTTTTTTTTCATTTTTAATTGAAATATAAACCATAATAAACCCCGAATAATCTGTTATTATGTTTTTAGCAATACATCTCTTTTCCATCTCCTTAAATAAAAATTTTTGTTATTTTATTATCAGATGGTTATTCTTAAAAAATAAAGGCATACTAAGCAAAATTATTTATCGTTAGCGTAACTAAGAGTCTAGTTAAATAAATTTTCGTCTCATCTCCATAGTCGGTCAAATCCCGATTTTCTGAATCATCATTAGCTTTTTAAATAACAGTTGCGCGTCAACTAGAGACAGAATCGTTGATCGCACCCTCGCTACAATAATTAAAGGTTCTAAAAGACCCTCCTCCTTTTTTAAAGCGTAGGCTAAATTCTTTGATTATCTGTCGTAGGCAAATCAGGGGCACGGCCAACAAATAATTATAGGTCGAGGTATCTTCGCCGGCTAGTATGACCCCCATTTCAGCCAAAGTTTCGTAGCGTAGTCGATAAAAAATAAGCTTAAAAGCTAGCTTCCTCTTTAAGTCCTAATCCTTAAAAATAGCGCTTGACTTTATTATCTTATTATTGCAGAATTTTCTGTGGGCCAGACCCGCTTTTAGGCGTGTAGCTCAGGGGGAGAGCACTACCTTGACACGGTAGTGGTCAAGAGTTCAAATCTCTTCACGCCTACCAGTTTTCAGGGCTCCCAGCCTTGATTTAGGGACCGGGAGTCTATATATTTTGCCGACATGGCTCAAGGGGGCGAGAGCTAAGTCGGCCAGGGAGTAAGATATTCTGACTCTAAGGGCCCGTCTTTGGCGGGTTTTCTTTTTCCATCCGCCTGGCGGCGCTTTAAGGAGATACATGTAACAGTATGGATACTCTGAAATTCAACCTGAACGATCAGATACTCGACCTCGCTTCAGGCTGTTCAGCCCTTGAAGCTTTCAAGCTAGCTAAGGTACCCTTCAAGGGTCCCCAGAAACCTTTGGCTGCCCGCCTTAATGGTCACCTACTCGACCTTTCCGCTCCTTTGACTGAGGCCGGCGATTTAACCCCAGTAGATCAAGCTGACTCGGAAGCTCTGGCCCTTTTACGCCATTCGGTGGCTCATCTTATGGCCGAAGCAGTTCAGGCTACTTTCCCCCAGGTTAAAATGGCTATCGGCCCGGCCATCGAAAACGGGTTCTATTACGATTTCGATAAGCCTACCCCCTTCACCCCGGACGATTTGACCAGCCTGGAAGATAAAATGCAGGTTATCGCTAAAAAAGCAGCTCCCTTTGAGCGCACCGAAATGACCCCACTGGCTGCGGTAGAATTTTTTAAAGCCAGGGGTGAAAATTATAAGGTAGAGATGATAGAAGACTTAGTGCGCACCTCCCGCCCTAAGACTATCTCTATCTACAAAAGCGGAGATTTCATCGACCTCTGCCAAGGGCCCCATCTCCCCGATACCAGTTGGGCCGTAGCCTTCAAACTTCTGAGCGTAGCTGGAGCCTACTGGCGCGGCGACGAACGCCGGCCCATGCTCCAGCGTATCTACGGCACTGCCTTTTTTAATAAAAAAGACCTGGAACAGCACCTACATCTTCTAGAAGAAGCCAAACGACGCGATCACCGCCGCCTGGGGAAAGAACTTAACCTCTTTTCCATCTCCGACGAGGCGGGCGGAGGTCTGGTCATCTGGCACCCCCGAGGCGCACTTTTACGCTTCACCCTGGAAGAATTCGAGCGCCGGGAACATCTGCGCCGAGGCTATGATCCGGTAATAGGTCCCCAAATCCTTCGTTCCGACCTGTGGAAAAAAAGTGGCCATTGGGACAATTATCATGATAATATGTATTTCACTGAAATCGATGGCCAAGGCTACGCCATAAAACCCATGAACTGCCTAGCCCATATACTAGTCTACCGTTCCCAGACTCGATCTTTTCGCGATCTGCCGCTACGGTTTTTTGAACTTGGTACCGTACATCGCCACGAAAAAAGTGGGGTCCTCCACGGCCTAACTAGAGTACGCCAGTTTACTCAAGATGACGCCCACCTCTTCTGCACTCCAGAAAATCTTAATGCGGAAATAAAGGGAGTGTTAGATCTGGTGTCTGATTTTATGGAAACCTTTAGCTTTAAATACGAGATTAACCTTTCCACCCGCCCAACCAAAAGCATCGGCTCGGACGAAGCCTGGAAACTAGCCACGGATGCTTTAAAAAAAGCTCTGACCGAACAAAACCGGCCTTATGAAATCAACAAAGGCGATGGAGCTTTCTACGGCCCCAAGATCGATATAAAACTTAAAGACGCCTTGAACCGCCGCTGGCAATGCGGCACCATTCAATGCGACTTCACCTTGCCCGACCGCTTCGATCTAACTTACATGGATCGCAATGGTCTAAAAAAACGTCCTATCATGCTTCATCGAACCATCTTCGGTAGTTTGGAACGCTTCATCGGCATCCTGACTGAACACTTTGCCGGAGCCTTTCCGACCTGGCTAGCCCCAGAGCAGATTCGCCTGCTCACCGTCACCTCCAGAGCCGATGACTTCGCCGCTGAACTGCAGGCCGAATTTCGCCGAAAAGGTCTGCGCGCTGAAGCCGATAACCGTAATGAAAAACTTGGCTATAAAATTCGTGAAGCCCAAATACAAAAAATTCCCTTCATGCTGATTCTGGGGGATAAGGAAGTAGAAAACAAAACCGTGGCCGTGCGTCACCGGAGTGGTGAAGACTCAGGCGTTATGTCGGTGACTAACTTCCTAACTCTAGCGACCCGGGAAGCGGAATGGCCACAATGGAATCGACAAACTTGAATATAAGAGAGGTGTGGAGATTAACGTCAAACGCAAAGAATCCGATGGTAAAAAAGTCGACATCAACAAACATATCCAAGCTACGGAGGTCCGGGTTATCGGTGATGAGGGCGGCCAGTTAGGTATAATGCCACTTGACACAGCTTTGAAAGTAGCCCTTGAAGCAGGACTAGATCTGGTGGAGGTAGCCCCTGAAGCCGAACCACCAGTTTGCCGGGTGATGGATTTCGGCCGCTATAAATACCAAATCAGCAAAAAGACCGCTGAATCTCGTAAAAAATCATCCACTATTGAAATAAAAGAAATTAAATTCCGCCCCAAAACGGGGGAACATGATTACCAGTTCAAACTTCGCAACATCCAGAAATTTCTAGCGGAAAAAAACAAAGTCAAAGTTTCCCTCATGTTCCGGGGTCGGGAAATAGCCCATTCCGAATTAGGTCAAGTGCTTTTAGAACGTGTACTTCAAGATATCGCCGAATACGGCCAAGTTGAACAAATACCCAAACTAGAAGGCCGTAATATGATCATGGTTTTGAGCCCAAAATAACTGGCCGGGGTTCCCCTTCTCTGGAAGCTCTTCACCTCACACAAAATCGAGGTCACTATAAATGGTTATTCCCACTTTCAACCGCAAAGATTGGGCTTCAATCAACACTTTACGCCTTTTAGCTATGGATATGGTGGAAAAAGCCCAAAGCGGACATCCCGGGCTCCCTTTAGGGGCAGCCCCCATGGTTTATGTCCTCCTGAGCCGTTTTCTAAAACACGACCCGACCGATCCCAAATGGCCCAACCGCGATCGCTTCATACTCTCCCCCGGCCATGGTTCTGCCCTTTTATACGCCTGGTTACATCTAGCCGGTTACGGTCTTACTCTAGAAGATCTAAAAAACTTCCGCCAGTGGGGTAGCCTCACACCCGGTCACCCTGAATACAACCATCCCCTGGGGGTGGAAGCAACTACCGGCCCTCTAGGTCACGGTTTGGCCATGGGCGTCGGACTGGCCATAGCCGAAAAAATGCTAGCCGGACGCTTTAACCGTCCCGAATTCACCATCTTCGACCATCGAATCTATGCCCTAGTCTCCGACGGCGACTTAATGGAGGGCATAGCGGCCGAAGCAGCTTCTCTAGCTGGAACTCTAGAGCTCGGTAACCTTATCTATCTTTATGATGACAACCAAATTTCTATTGAGGGCTCCACCGAACTATCCTTCACTGAAGACGTGCGAGCCCGCTTTCTGGCTTACGGCTGGCAAGTCATAGTGGTTAGCGAGGGTGACGATTTAGGCTCAATCTACCAAGCCATTCAAAATGCCCGAGCCGACCGAAATCACCCGAGTCTTTTAATGATCCGTACAGTACTAGGCGCGGGTAGCCCGAAAGAAGGCCTGCCCAAGGCCCACGGCGAACCACTTGGACCAGAGGCCATTCGAGCCACCCGTTCTTTTTATGGTTACCCCTCGGATCAGGAATTTACGGTAGATCAGCGAGTTTATGATAATTTCAAAAACCTAGGCTTAATCCATCAGGAAACCAGGGCGGCCTGGTTGAAAAAACTGGCCGCCTACAAAAAAGCTTTTCCCAACGAAGCTTCAGAACTACAGCGCCGCCTGACCGGGGAAAAACCGACAAACTGGCTCCGCGCTCTACCTACCTTCAAAAAAGGCGAGATCGTGGCCACTCGGTCAGCTTCAGGCCAAATTTTAAACGCCCTGGCTCCAATTTTACCGGAACTAGTGGGGGGTAGCGCCGATCTAGCCCCGTCCAACAAAACCGAACTGAACGCCCTAGGCTTTTTCAGTGCCATTACTCCCAACGGCCGTAACCTACATTTCGGCGTCCGCGAAGCAGCTATGGGGGCTATCGCCAACGGCTTAGCCCTGGCAGATGGTCTAATCCCCTTCGTGGCCACCTTTCTAGTCTTTTCTGATTTCACCCGACCGGCCCTACGCTTAGCCGCCATGATGAAAATTCGCACTATTTTTGTCTTTACCCATGATAGCATAGGTGTCGGAGAAGACGGCCCCACCCACCAACCGATAGAACATCTTGCTACTCTCCGAGCCATTCCCGGCCTTACCGTCATCCGTCCGGCTGATGCCTATGAAACCGCTGCCGCCTGGCAAAGCGCCCTCACCCGACCCGGCCCCACAGCTCTGGCTCTGTCTCGCCAGGATTTGCCCGTTCTGCACCTAAATGATTTTCCGAACTCAGTCGGAAACGCTCTTAAAGGCGGTTACATTCTCTCTGAAGCCCTCAACAAAAACCCAGAGGCTATTATTTTAGCTACCGGTTCAGAAGTATCCCTGGCCCTTAGCGCTCAAAAAATTTTAAATGACCGGGGTCGGCAAGTCCGAGTAGTTTCGCTTCCTTCATGGGAAATATTCGACGAACAGCCCTTAAACTACCGCGAAACCGTGTTACCTTCCCGATTGACCCGACGCCTCTCACTAGAGGCCGGCCTATCTTTGGGCTGGAACCGCTATCTCGGCCCGACCGGGCGGGCGCTGTCAATTGAAACTTTCGGCGCTTCCGCCCCAGCGGCCCGCCTTTTCGCCGAATTTGGCTTTACCCCGATAAATGTGGCCAACTTGCTTGAACAACTCTATTAATAATATTTTTTCATGCAAAATATTTATGACAAAATACTTGGTGTCTATGCCGGCGACGTCACTAGCTGCATTACCGCTTGCATATTAAAATTCATTAGAATCAATACTAAATTCCAAGATTTATTTCTCTGCGATCTTTCAATTCACATAAATTTTCAAAGCTACTTGGTCGACACCGACTCAAAAACCGTTTTCAGCTACCTTATATGCAGCTTAGTTAAACGCGTCGAATCTCTACCTCTGCTTGCAACCATCGCCATCTATCTGAGGCTAAGGATAGATATTCTGGATACCTCCGACGGCTCGACTAATATCATAGGCGAATTCCTTAATATTGCTATCAACCTCACTAAAGCTAAATGGACTGAGCAGAGTTTTGAAATAAAAAAAATTACCCCGCCGCAACCTGAGTGGCCAACCCCTGCTCAATTTGACCCCATCCAACTAGGCTTTTTATCTAAAAGTAAACACAGACTCCACCCTCAAAGTAGATATCATACTAGTCTTTTAAGAAAAAATCTAACTGCCCGTGCCTAAGCCCACCTCTCCCTCCCTTCCTGAATTTAAAGCCATTTTTTTTAACCCTGAAGTTATCTGGCTAACCCCGAGCGATTTAGTTCGTTTTCAAATTCAAAAGAAATTTTGGGAAGAAACAAAAGGGGACCTAACGAAGACCTTTCCCCGCCATCTTAAACCCCGCCTCATGACCATCGGTGCTCTGGAACGACAGCTGACTCTAGAGATAGAACCGCCGGAAATTGACGACCTACACTACCAATTTTATTTAAACGACTTGGTTAAACCTCTACTCCACCTTCTCTGGCCGAGTCTCCTGAACGAAAATGACAATTTGGAGACAACACTAAAAATCAAAGCCGATTTAGCCGCCGAACTAGGCGACGGTCTGAGCCGCCTAAAGCTAGCCGGTCTAAGCTGGGATCAGGTAGCCACCCTACCCCCGGAACCTCTAACCCGCACTCTAGCCGACCTGGGCCGACGGCAAGAAGCCTGGCTAAAATCTCAAAATAATCTCGATCGCTCCGGGAAAAGGCGCCAATTACTAGAAAGTTTAGGAAAGGGTTTTATCTTCAAAACCCTACTCGGGGTCAAAAAAATAGTCTACCCTCAAGCCCAGCGCCTCTCCCCCTTTGAAACGGATTTTCTTCTGGCTCTATCCCGAGATCGGCAGGTAGATGTGACTCTGCAAATACCGACCTGGATGCGAAATGAAGAGATAGGCTTCGACTTTTTGCGTACAATTAAATACCTCAAAACCACCGCCAAGGCACCAAACCTAAATCTATTTTTCAGCGATACTACGGCAGCCCCACCGGCTCTAGCTTACGCGGCTGAGGCTCTCCTAGACCCGATCATCCGCCGCCGCCTTCCGCCCCCGGACCCAACCGGGCAGCTAGTTATAATGCAAACCGCCACCACTTATCAAGAAGTGGAAGAAGCGGCCCGGCATCTGAAAAAATTGCTCGCCCAAGGGCGTCGACCGGAAAATATGGCCTTAGTAGTCCCTTCGCTGAAGGATTACAGCCCGCTTATCAAGGATATAGGACGGCGTTTCGGTCTAGCCTTTTATTACCAACGTGGAGAGATGCTGGTCGAACAGGGTCCGGTTCGAGCCATTCTAGAACTTCTAGCCGTCTGGACTTCTAACTGGGAACGTTCTCGTCTTCTGGATCTAATACTTAACCCCTACTTCACACTCACCAACCATTTCCAAGCACCCACTATCCTGAACCAGCTGACTCTAGAGGCTGGGATCACCGACCGCCGAGCCGGTGGCGGCTTTGAAGAAAACTTAACCAAACTAGCTAACTTGATCCAAGACCGAGATCAAAGCAAGGCCCAGGACGTCAAGATCCTCCTCACCCTTATTACCCAGCTAAAAAAAGCTGGAGATAGCCTAATCTCCACTTCAACCTGGCCCGATTTCATCGACCGTTTCAAAACTATTCTCAATGAATTTGGCTGGCCAGGTGCCCGTAACCCTAACCTCCCGCCACTAGTACTAAAAACGGATACAGAAGCCGCCGAAGTATTAGCTGAAGAACTAAACCACCTGAGCGCGGCCCTAAACACCTCTCCGGCCCCAAAGCTTTCGCTAAGCTGCTTTCGCCTATGGCTAAAAACCGTTCTGTCTAAACGCCATATAAATAATAACTCTATCCCCGAAGGTCGTCTCCAAGTACTTAATTATTACGACCTTAACGGAGCTATTTTCGATGAAATTTTTTTCCTTGGTTTAAACGAAGGCGTTTTCCCACGAATCTGCTCAGAAAATCGCTGGTGGCCAGAAGAATTTATCCGGGCAACCGCAGTTAAGGATTTTTTAGGGCGCGCGCCCTGGAACAGCATGGCCGACCGCTATCGCCAAGAAGAACTGCTTCTAGCCGCCGGTCTGAGCCAGGCCCGCCAACGGGTCTGGCTCTTTCACCATAGCAAAGATAAAAACGGCCGCCCGGCCCTTCCTTCCCCACTCCTAGAAGCTCTCCGCGAGCTCTGGCCGCAAGGAAACGGCGACTCAATGGTAACTAAAGAAAACGCAATCTCCCAACCAACGCCACACCCGATCGAAGCCGTTAGCCATGATGAACTTTGGGTGGGCCTGGCCCAGATAGAACCAGCCCACTGGCCGGCGAACGTACCCAAAAGTAATGAAAATTTAGATTTATGGCGCCAACTGCGGCGGCGGCATGAACGCATCCACAATTTTAAAACCGAGGCTCACCCGGGGCCGGCGGCAATATCAACTTGGTTGCAAAAAAGACCTCTCTACCAGGGACAACCTCTAATTCGGCCGGCTTTCTTAGCTAACTTTGAAAAATGCCCCCTGGCCTTCTGGTTCAAAGAAGCTCTAGGACTAAGAGGCGAAAGTGAGCCTCTAGAAGAATGGTCAGTCAATGACGAAGGTAATTTATTTCACCAAGTGCTGGAAAAATTTTTTACCCGGCGCCTAGGAAAGCTAAAGAACAATCGAGAGCGAGAACCTGGCCATCTCTGGCCAGGTAAAACTAGCTTTAAAAAAAGTCACCAGGAACTCCTGCTCCTTCTTTCAGAGGAAATCAATTCTTGCCGTCATAGCCCTCTAGGCCGCCTACCTCTGTGGGAAATTCGCCAGAACTTTCTACACTGGGTGCTAACCGACTGGCTCCAACGTGAATTAACGAAAAGCTCAGAAGATGTACGCCCCTGGTACGTGGAATGGTCTTTCGGCGCAAGCAATTCCGATGCTGCTCCTCCTCTAAAAATTTTTATCAACGAGACTGAATCCATCTATTTCCACGGCCGTCTAGACCGGCTTGATCGTACCGATCGGGGCTTATGGGTGCGGGATTATAAACGCAGTGACAACCTAAAAGAGTTCAAGACAGATGAAAAAAGCGGTCGCTTCCCGCTCTCATCCTGGTCACTTCTAATCTATGCCTTAGCCGCCGAGAAAACTTTTAAACTTCCCGCTAAATGCTCATTCGAAATTCTGATCCCCACAACTAAAATTAACCAGTGGTCAGGCCCGGCCACTAATAGCCCGGAAATGGACCTCGACCCGCAAACCAGGGCGGACCGAGCCCGAGAAGGTCTAATAAGTTTTCCCAATTTATTAGCAGAAACCTGGGAACAGATTAAAAAAGGAATTTTTCCACCTAGAGTCAGAGAGCGAAACAGCTGCCGCTTTTGCGCCTTTACCCTCATGTGCTCCAGTGCCGCCAACGACCCAGAAGAGAACAAAACATGAAAAATATTGATGCCTCCCAACTAGCTGTGGTCGAAAATCGGACCACTAAATGCATCATCGCCGGAGCTGGCAGCGGGAAGACCCATACTTTAGTAGAAACGATCACCCGCCGCCTAACCGAGAATTTTTTAACTAAAAATCAGCCCAAAGAAACCCGACCTAAAGATATTCTAAATATACTTGCCCTAACTTTCACCGACAGGGCCGCGGCCGAACTGCGCCAGCGTCTGGCCCGAACCTTTGCAGAAAAACGAAAGAAGGCCGAAAACGCGGAAGCCGATTTCTGGCGAACCCAGGCCGCCCACCTTGATCGAGCCGATATCAGTACCATTCACAGCTATGCACTCAAACTAGTACAGGAAAACGCTGTTTATCTGAATCTGACTACCGTTCCTAGCCTAGACGATAATGAAACCTGCATGGAGTCTGACCTGACCGATATTATTACCGATTGGTTGGACGAAAGAAACCCCGATCTTCTAGGCCTTCTCCAAACCTACCAGCTAGATGAGCTAAAAGATATCCTAACCAGATGCGCCACCCGTCTTAGTTCCTGGGGCCTAACCCACCTAACTACCGGCACCGACAACAGCCCAGAAGAAGATCTGAACCTGTATCTAGCTTCTTTTAAAAATCTGGTCCAGTTTATAAACGTCAGCCTTAAAGACGGAGCCATTAAACCGGATAAGCCCTACTATTTCAAAATAATGGCCTCTATAACCCATCTAATCGAAGCCCTGACCCCCTCGACTACAGTTCTTTCAGCCGATCTTGACTCAAACCTGGCTCTATTTAACCGCCTAATAGAAGATAGCGGTCGCTGGTACTCGGCCCAGTCGCTTAAAAACCAACTGCGAGAAGCCCTGACCGATCTAAAAGCCCGCCGCAGCGAAATTCTAGCCCGACCTCTGACAGAAAAACTCCTCCGGCTGCTAGAGCGACTACCGAAGCTTCTAAATCACCGAAAAAAAGAGCGCGGCATCGTTAATTTCGACGATATCCTCATTCTAGCCCGGCGTCTGCTAGCCACCTCACCGAGAATTCGGCAACAAGAGATTTTAAAACGCCATCTAATCCTCATTGATGAATTTCAAGACACCAATCGACTCCAGGCTAATCTTCTAGCCTATCTTCTGCTTCCACCCGACGACAGCGCCACCTACCCAGAAAATTATGAATTATGGTCCCAAATAAATTGGGCCGCTGTCTCTCCCCGCTTCAATGTTTTCGGCGATTTAAAACAATCTATCTACCGATTTCGGGGCGCGGAAGTGAAAATAATGGCCGACTTCAAACAAGCCCTCATCCGCGGCGGTGGCCAGGTACTAGCCTTAAACTATAATTACCGATCCCAAAAGCCTCTGATCAATTTTTTTAACGCCCTCTTCCCTAAATATTTAAGCGACCTTTTCACAGAGCAAGATCACCAACGCGCAGTCAAACCCGCCTTTTACCACGGCTCCCAGGTGGTCAGACTAGCCTCACCCGACCCACCCACCACTCGCAACGGCCTGAACCGAGCCAAAGTTCAAGCTATATTATTAGTAAAATATCTCAACCGTCTTATCGATAATTCCGGGCCAGTGCTAATTAACACCGAGGGAGGGCAGAGCCGCCGGCCAAACCCCGGGGACGTTGCTGTTCTTTTTCGCCGCTTTAAATACGCCAATATCTTTAAAGAAACCTTACTAACGGCTGGCTGGCCTTGCCACCTAGCCGGCGGCAGTAACCCCTTCGATTACGCCGAAGTACGAGGACTGCTCGCCGCCTTTAATTTTTTAAGCACCCGAAATCTAGAAGTGAGTCTGGCCACCATTCTACGCTCTCCTCTAGGCCCGGTTTCCGACAAAACCCTCCTAGCTCTAGCCTGGCCAGATGAAGTTAAGGGCCTTAAGAGTCCCATAGCTCTAAGCGAGTATTTTATAAAAAAAAACCGGACCCAGACAGGAACCAGGCCTTTCCCTAAAAATTTAGCTCCAGACGATCTGACCGCCCTCAACGCCCTTAAAGAATTACTAGCCTCTCTAGCCATCTTAATGGGGCGCTGGCGCCCCGTTGAAATTTTAGAACGCCTCGTCGAAGCGCGCCACCTGCTCCCCCTAGCCGCTCTGGAAGACGATGGTCAGGATCGAGTTCTGGCCATCACCACCTTCCTGACTCTAAGCCGGGAGATCGGTAAGAACCGCGACCAACAGCCCCTGAATCCAGCCGAAGAATTAATGGAACTACGCCGAACCTGGAGCAAACGACGAAACCAGGAAAATAGCTCCGTCTCTCAGGCCATTACTCTTCTAACTGTTCACGGGGCTAAGGGCCTAGAATTTCCCGTAGTAGTTATCGCCGAGGCCGATTATAAACCCCGACCTTTTTTTCAACGGGTAGCCATAGCCGGTGACGGACATCTAGCCCTCTGCTTTCGAGATACAGCCAATAACCTAGCTAAACCACCCTCTTACCAAAATATTCTAGCCGAAGAACAAGTTCTAGAGGATCAAGAGAATAAACGACTTCTCTATGTTGCCACTACCCGCGCTAAAGACCATCTAGTTTTTTTAGGCTGGCCCTCTAATCAACCCTCTAACCCCAACGGCTCTTCCAGTTGGCTGGAAGCCCTTTTGCAGTGCCCGGAGGCTGCAGCCCTAACTGAAGAAATACTTATTAATGAAGACCCCGACCTCTCCAGCGGCCCGGAAAATATCGGAACTAAAACAGTCGAATTAAGCCCAGCGACCCAAACCCAACCAAGACTAAATTTTTTAACACCCATGACGGTCACTGACCGCTCTCTCAGCGTAACCACCCTAGCCCATCTTTTAGTCGAAACTACCCCGGCGGAAACCTTTTCGGCCACAGACCCTCCGGTCGAAAAACTACCGGCCGTCACCACCCCCTTTTTCCAACTGAAAAAATCTCCAGATGAGAGGCTAAGCGAAAGACGCCTCTCACAACTGGAAGCGGGCAACCTTTTTCACGCTGTTTTAGAAATAATTAACCCTCTAAATCCGAACCCAGCCGAACTCCTAGCTCTTGAATCCACTAGACTAGCCCTAACCCCCGGAGACGGGGAATTACAGGATCTAGCCGCCAGAATAGAAACTTTTATAAAAGGACCACTGGGCTTAGCCTGGCGGAAGACTCTACAAGCCGGCCTTCCAGCTTACCGGGAACTACCCTTCTGGCTAACCACAACAACCAGCGCTGACTCAACTTCCGGTCAGCTTACCATCACCGGTGTGATCGACCTCTTTTTTTACACTCCGGACGGTGGCGGCTGCCTTGTGGATTATAAACTGACTGATTTTCACCCCAGCCTTCAGCTTAAAATCTATGAAACCCAAGTGCACCTCTATGCCCAGGCTCTATTCAGCGCTGGATTTACCGGACCGTTAACCGCGGCAATCTATTTCGCCGGCGGCCGAAAGCCAGTTATCCATGAAATTATCTTTTCTTCATCCACTTCTCTAACTAAGCTATTAAATAAATTAAAAACCCTTAAATAATTTTCTGTAAGATTTTTAAGTATAAATATACTAAATATAGTATACTTACAATTAATTATTTTATTTAAATAATTTCAGTATGTTCCTAAAAAATTACTTGCCAAAAAATTTATCCAATCTTATTCTCTTTCAATTGATGTTTAAGGCGCTCGTCACCAGCCACTCAAGCCAGAAGAAGGCTCTAAAGACTACTCCGAAGCCAGATTGCGCCTACCCGCATCAGCTGCCGATTCAAGTTTGAGGGGTAAATTAAGCTTGACGGTAACAGTGGGGATGGCCGCTTTTTTGTGCGCCCCAGCTAGACTAACCTAAGCCAGAGTTTGGTCCGAGGTCCGCCTCCCCCATCTCTAAAAATACAACACCAAGCGGAAAGAACCTATTCTTCTACCCCTCCTCTAATAGTACGCCTCTTTGGCTCGGTTAAATCCAGCAAATCAAGATCTTAATTTAATTTGAAAATTAAATATAATTAAACCTCTTTATCATATATTCATGAGAAATAATTTTATTTTTCTGCCTTACCAGTATAGATTGTCTTATCTTTATAAATAATTATAATAGTTTATAATAAAATTATCCTTGTACTTACGATTTTAGATTTATTTAATACGCGAAAAATCTAATTGCGAAACTCCTCCTAATGAATGTGTGGACAATCACTTCATCCGAGTTTTCAAACTTCAGTCTTAAGCCCCACCTTTAATTTAATAGTCTTGATGAAACTAGTAGTAGCTATCTTTCGCCCACCTCTAAGCCGACTAGATAAGCTGCTAAGGACAGCGGACTAGCGAGACTTCATCCAGAGCGGGTTGGTAATAAATTCGTATCGCAGGCGAATATTCAGATAACGTTAACTGGCGTCAATGATCTGATCTACCCGGGGGGAGGCGCGGAGCTGCTCTAAAGATTAAGATTGGTCTAACGATCAAGCTAACGGTCTGGCAAAAACTTAAAGTTCATAATTTTGTCTACCTGTTATTACTGACAGTAATCTGAGGCCGAGTGACTCGACTTTAAACGATGAGATTGGGGACTGGTTAGGGGCAGTTAGGTTGGGAATGAAATATGCTAGCCGATCCCAAGTCGTAGTCTTGGCCTAACTGAAAACATAAACGATGATGAAAATATAGAATGAATGAAGCAATAATTTTTAATACTGAAGCTGTTTTGCACTTTCTGTCATAATGTTTCAATTAACCGATACCCACTGTACATAGCGAAAACTAACAACTTAAATATTACTAAAAGTGCAACGATAATTTCTTTCTCGCATCCAAATTTGTATTTCTAATTGTAGCCATTATTTTTTAAAACCTTAAAGATCTTATTTTCTATTTTCCACCAATTTCTGGCTCATCCGAGCAAGCTTTCAATGTGTCCTTAAAAAGGTTAAGGTCAATAATAAAACCATAGGCCGAAGGCTTTATTTTACCAACGGAGTCTATTATTTTAAGATCCTTCTAGCTGACTTTCAAATAATCTTCACTATCATGTTTATAGATATCGTTCTAAATCGTAATTCTTCCCTGACAGTTCTCCTGCGTGAGTCTTATCAAAACAACAAAAAGGTCAAGAAAAAAATCCTGGTTAATCTCTCTTATCTTGATCAGCAGGTAACCTTACCCGCCGAATTAAACATCGCTGATGCTAACGAAAATAAACTTTACATGACCATGGATTAGCTAATAGAATTGAAGTCAGACTAGCCAAACGACACCTTTATAACGGAGACACCATATTTTACAACCTATCATTAACCCATATCGAAGGTAGGCATTATCCTTTAGGATTTTTTAGGAACCCACGATATAAAAAGAGAAGCAAGCGCCAGGTAAACTATGAACTTTTAGAACAATAAAAAGCGATGACATAAAATACGGCCTCTACATACCTAGCTGAAATAAAGAGTCAGAACTTATATCTTTTTATGTATTCTAGCTTGTTATATCAAGTAACATATTCGAGAGACTTAGCTAGAATTAACTTTTACCAATAAAAAAATAGAAGCAAAAAAATACCAGCCTCCAGTTAACCCGATTGAAAGATCAGAAGGTTCCCGGTTAAAGACCTTAAGTAAAAAAAATTAAGACACCCTTCCCGTTCAGAGTCTTAACAACTTGCTCCTTAGTCTAGCCAGTATCCTTTTAAACACCTACCAAGTAAACAGGGATACTCAGAATCAAGACAATAAAAGTGTTAACATTAACTCAACTAGATTTATTCACCCCAATACAACAAAAAGTCTTCAATTTACTCCACTCCATAAATTATATCCAATAACTAATTATTATTTTTTAAATAATATCTTAAACTAACAAATAAATAATCTTAATTAACCATGAACTTTTTTCGCGAATGAAGATACTCATATAGATAGAAGCATTCCCAATCGTAAAAACTATCTAACTCCATAACCGGCAAGTAAAAGAGCACCAATTCATACCCCCCCGCCTCTAAGACGTAATAATGCCTGACCTACTTAAAAAAAAGCTTCACCTTCACTCACTTCGTTGTGATTCCTGAAGATTAGGTATTTCCTCCTGTTGAAAAACTAAATAAAATCTTGTATTTCTTTCTGCCGCCATAGGCCATGAAATCGTCCAAAATGCAAATCTCATCCTACTTCTGAATAATCCTATTCCAATCTATTATCAAAATTTGACTCATCTAATAAAGTAAATCAAAGGAGCGGCCGAAAAAATACTGATTAAGGTTATTTATTAGTTATTTTAAATTAAATGAGGTTTCACCAATTTCAAAAATAAAGGGCATCATTCAGCTAGTCTAACATTAATAGCTCCCTGCTTGTCTATCAACCAGTCTATAGCCGCGTAAAGCTCATTCTCATCAACATCGGCGATATTTAATTCGGCGGGTAAAGTTATCTGCCGCCAGTTTGTCGCAATGGCCAATTTACTTCAAGATACAAAAAACGAAAGACAACCATGGCGAGAACTGGAACCCCTTTTCTTAACAACCGTGAGGAAGTGACAGAAGCCAGGTCAATCCTTTTCATAAGTCGTCATACCCACCAAAACATGATCGTGTTGTTTATAGTCGATACTTTAGAAGACTTCCATGGTAGAAACAACAACTTGCCTTTGAGCCGTCTTTTGGTGCGGTCAATAATTTCTGAATCAAAATAAGAGCAGTTAGCTAGGGTCCTTCCCTTAACCTTCCCATTGGCCCGATAAAATTCATACAGGAGAATCGCCGTAAAAGAATTATGATTTGGAATAATAGCTATAAACATAGATGTATAATAGCTACTTAATATTATCATAATAAAGTAAAAAATAATATTTACATGGACACGTTTTTATTATAGTAATATTATTTTATTATCGTAGCATTAATATGTTATCGCCTTTTTAACTATGAAACTTTAGGCTAAAATTAAACCAAAGCCACCCTCAGGGCCTTTCCCTAAGTCTAGATTTAAGCGAAAACATTCTAGATTATAGCACTATTTTTTAGTTGCTAAGGATACCGGTGACTTCTTTCGTAAGCGTTAATAAGAACCTCTTTTTTAAGAGTTAGGCTGATATCGTCCCACCCATTTAAAAGCATCTTTTTACGATAGGGGTCAAAGTCAAAAGTGGTTGCAAAGCCCTTCGGTCCACTAATCCGTTGATCCAGGAGGTTAATGGTTAATTCTAAGCCCGGAGTTTCATTAATAAGCTGAATCAGCTCAAGAATAGTTACCCCCGGCAGTTCAACTAGCAGCAAACTATTTTTAAAACTGTTGTTTTTAAAAATATCACCGAACGAAGGAGCAACGACTGCTCTAAAGCCGTAATCCAGCAGAGCCCAGGAGGCGTGTTCGCGACTGGAACCACAGCCAAAATTTTCTCGACTGACTAAAATACCAGCTCCCTGATAGCGCGGGGCGTTGAGGGAAGAGGTTGGATCCAAAGAGCCATCGGGCCGTAAACGCAGATTATTAAATACATAACGGCCAAACCCTTTCCGGCTGATACTTTTCAGAAATTTCTGAGGAATAATGAGATCGGTATCCACATTAGCCCGATCTAAAATCGCGGCAAGACTAGTAAAGGTAGTAATTTTTTTTATCAATAAAAACCTCACATAAACTCACGTGGGTCAGTCAGACGGCCACATACAGCGGTGGCGGCGGCGGCGGCGGGACTGAGTAGATGGGTGCGGGAACCACGACCCTGTCGGTCCTCGAAGTTGCGATTAGAAGTACTAGCGCAACGAAATCCGGAAGGCACAAAGTCAGGATTCATCCCTAGGCACATGGAGCAACCCGCCTCGCGGAACTGACAGCCAGCGGCGGTGAAGATAGCGGCTAAACCCTCTCTTTCAGCCTGAGCCTTGACTAGACCAGACCCAGGTACAACTAAAGCGGTAACACCTTTAGCCAGACGGCGTCCTTTCAAAATGCTGGCCGCTTCACGAAGATCCTCAATCCGCCCGTTAGTACAGGAACCGATAAAAACATAATCAATTGGAATATCGGCCAAACGAATACCCGGTTGCAGATTTTGGTAACGAAGGGCTTTTTCGACGGCTATTTGCTCAGCAGGGTCACTGAAGTCGCCCGGTCCAGGCACCCGGCCGGAAAGAGGGACGCTCTGAGCCGGATTAGTACCCCAAGTGGCCCGGGGAAGCACCTCCGAAGCATCAATAGAAACTTGTCGATCGAATTTATGACCCGGGTCGGTAAATAAAGCGCGCCAGTAGGTCTCAAAGGTAGTCCAATTGGCTTTATCTGGGGCTAAAGGGCGACCTTTCAAATATTTAAAAGTAATGTCATCCGGAGCGATGAGACCTATCTTAGCGCCACACTCAATAGTCATGTTCGATAAAGTTAGGCGACTTTCCACCGAAAGAGCGGTAACCCCATCGCCCCAATATTCTATGGCGTGGCCGTTGCCACCAGCCACACCCACCACATTTATAATGTGAAGGATCAAATCTTTAGCCGCAACGCTAGGTGGCAAGACGCCGCGTACTTCCACGGCCATTTGCCGAGGCTTAGCCTGATATATAGTCTGAGTGGCCAAAACATGCTCCACTTCGCTAGTACCAATGCCGAAAGCTAAGGCCCCCAGCGCCCCGTGGCTAGCGGTGTGGCTGTCACCACAAACGACAGTGTAACCAGGAAGAACGATACCCTGTTCTGGCATGGTGACATGAATAACGCCCTGTCGTGGATCGGTATCACCGAAAAAAATAGTTAGCCCGAACTCGGCCTGGTTTTTTTCTAGAGCCGCCAACTGAGCTTCAGCCACTTCGTCTTGGAGAGGCCGGCTACGGTCGTCAGTTGGAATAGAGTGGTCAATAACGGCAAAAGTCAAATCTGGCCGTCGAACTTTGCGACCAGCCAGACGAAGAGCTTCAAAGGCCTGGGGCGAAGTAACTTCATGCACTAGATGTCGATCGACATACAAAAGATCTGGAGTGCCTTCAATCCGTTCCACTATATGTGCATCCCATATTTTATCTAATAAACTGGCCATTTTACCCTTAACCCTAATCCAAGCGGGAAATAACACGCTCTCTAGTCTGTTTATTATACATTCGACAAAAGAAATTTTACAATCGAATTTTTTGTTAACTAAACAACTCTAAAATCGTATCTAAAAGAATAATTATATTATAAAATATAATTATTATCTATAAAAATAAAATAGCTGCTTTTTTTCGTTAATTTTTTTAGCTAATCAAAAAATTAATTAGTATTTTAGAAGCCCGACTTATATAATATGGAACAAAACTGAGCGACTTGGCGGAGCTTAATTCTAGACAAGATGACCTTTTTATTTGGCCCTAGACTCGTGGGTGGCGACTAGTAAAAGAGCTTGCGTTCAAGTGAGTTTTTCGGTAAATTCAATACTAATGAAATGGAGCGCGATTAAATACGCTTACTTAGGGCTACTTCTGACATTTCGGGGTTACCATAGCGTGAAGGCCGGTTACCGTAATTAACTAGAATAAATTTGAAAATCTAACCCGCCGAGTTGAACAAGTGAAAACTAGAATAGGCATTAATGACTCTAAGCATTTATCAACTCTAGTTTCCACTACTAGAAGCGCGAGCCCGCCGTCGCCAGCGGTTCTAGAGCTACTCACTATCCTTGCCTCTTTTCTTTCTCCCCCGGCCCTTTCTACCGTCGCTTCCAAGAATAGCCAGGACTCCTATAAGAAAGGACAACAGTTTTTAAAACAAAAAAAATATTGCCAGGCCGCTGATATTTTTTCCAGAACGCTAAGCAAAAATTCCCGGGGCTCTTTACCCCACAATACCTGCTATTGGCTAGGAAAATATCATTACGACTCCGGTCACTGGATTGAAACCGTCGCTGACTTCAAACGCTACGCCAACGACTACCACCAAACCGCTAAACCACCGAATTATTTTTTAAAATTGTCTTTCTGTTATAACCGCCTGGAAGATAACCACCGGGCAATGGCCATTTTAGATCAACTTCTAATCCTATACCCGAATTCAAGCGCCACTGCCACCTTAAAAAGCGACTACGGCCACTTCCACATCGGCTAAAGAATAAACTTAGCCAAAATAATAAAGCCATTAAGGAAAATTGTCACGCTGTGGACAAAAATAATTTTGAAGTGACGCCGGAGCTGAGTCGAAAAAAAGCCAGGACCACGAGAGCTAGGACGCAACCATCCTCACAAGCTCCAAGCCCCTGGCGCCATCCCCAGGCCTGGGTGCCGGGAGAACTCAGCTTTATCTTCTTTATTCTGCCCTTTATTTTCTGGCCCCTCTTAATTGCTCTAATTGTAATCCATACTTATAGTTCAGAAATGGCTAACGTACCCATTGAAAAGCTCAAGGATTATCTCCCCCCCACTTTAAGTTATATCTATGCCGACGACGGCACCCTCATGGCTGAACTGTACCGCGAACACCGTTTGGTTCTACCACTAAATAAAATTCCCCCAAAAGTTATCAATGCCTTTCTGGCGGCTGAAGATTCAAATTTTTACCAGCATCAGGGTGTGGCTTTAAAGGGTCTAGTACGAGCCTTTCTAGCCAACCTACAAGCTAAACGTACGGTTCAGGGCGCTTCCACCATCACCCAACAGATGATTAGAACCTTTTTTCTAACCAATGAACGGACCTATGACCGCAAGATGCGGGAAATAGTCCTATCCTGGCGAGTGGAACAGACCCTAACTAAAGACGAAATTCTCTATCTTTACCTGAACCGGATCTATCTAGGTCGAGGAGCCTATGGAGTGGAATCAGCCGCCCATCTCTATTTTGGCAAATCCATTAGCGAAGTCAACCTGGCTGAAGCGGCCATGCTGGCAAGCTTAGCCAAAGCCCCTAGCCGGGTAGCCACTCATCTGGGTATAGAGGGAAACCTAGCCCGGCAGCAATACGTTCTAAGGCAGATGCTGGCCGTGGGGTTCATTACTTTTGAAGAATACTACACCGCCCAAAATACCAAACTGGAATTTATCCAATCGCGACCTAATTACTACCGAGAAATATCCCCGCAGTTTACCGAAGTGGTACGCCGCCAAGCCATAGATCTTCTAGGCGAAGACGAACTTCTAAACGGCGGTTACAAGATTTATACCACCCTAGATCTCAAGGCTCAAAAAATAGCCCAAACAGCTCTATCAAATGGCCTAGACGCTTTAGCCCGACGCCAAAACCTGTCGCCCCGAGTAGCCCACCTAACTCAGAGTCAGATTCTAGAATTTAATCATAAACAGCAAGAAAATATAAAACTTAACCCGCTCCAAGTGGGCCAAGAAATGGCCGCTCTAATCACAACCGTAGAAAGCCGAGACCAGACTAAAGCTGGGCTGACTCTATCCCTGGGCCCAGAAAAAGGCTTTCTGCCCTTAAAGGCAACGGAATGGATTTTGGGCGGCCGGAACCTGGAACAATATTACAGCGTAAACGATCTTATAATGATTCGCCTGGTGAATCATAACCCAAAAAATAGAATCTGGGACCTCGTCACCGCCCCACCCCCAGATTTGCAAGGCGCTCTTTTACTTATGGAAAATAAAACTGGCCGAGTTCTTGTAGCCATCGGCGGCCGTGACTTCGGCCAAAGCCAGTTTAACCGAGCTATCCAAGCCCGCCGCCAGCCGGGCAGCTCTTTCAAACCCATTGTCTACACCGCGGCCATCGATAATGGTTTTACCGAGGCCTCTATAGTCTGGGATTCACCGGTAAGCTATCCTCAGGCCCCCGGTCACCCCCCCTGGCAACCTAAGAACTACAACGGTCACTTCAACGGTGCAATGACTATTTATGACGCCTTAAGATTGTCGGTTAACATCGTAGCCGTCAAAGTCTGTGAAGCCATTACTCCCCAGGTGGTAGCTGAATATGCCCGCAAGATGGGTATCCGCTCCCCTTTGGTCAAACGTTTACCCCTAGCACTGGGGGCTTCCGAGATAACCCTACTAGAAATGGTTCAAGCCTATTCCACCTTTCCTAACCAAGGTTCCTGGGCCTGGCCTCTTTTTATTGACCGAATAGATAACCGCCATGACCAAGTACTGCGCAAGTTTGAACCTTACCTAACGGCGGCTGTTTCTCCCCAAACCGCCTATATCATGGTAGATATGCTAGTGGGAGTAGCTCATCGAGGTACGGCTACCCAAGTAGGCGTGGCCCTGAAGAATATTCCAGTGGGCGGTAAGACCGGCACCACAAATAACCAGACCGACGCCTTATTTATAGGTTTCACCCCCGACTACACCTGTGGAGTCTGGGTGGGACGAGATCTGCGTATCGATCTTGGCCACGGGGAGCAGGGCAGCCGCAGTGCCGCACCAATTTTTATTGAATTTATGCAAGAATTTTTAAAAAACAGACCCATCAACCATTTTAAGGTACCTAAAGGGGTAGTACGCCATAATGTAGATGAAAAAGAGATGGAAGGTGATGATGTCATGGCCATGAGCGGCCACTCTTTCGTCTTCAAAATTGGCGAAGAAGGGCGTGGCCAACTTCTCCAGAACGCCACTGAGAATAACGAAGAGGACGACGAGTTAGGCTCAGACCGTGAACCTTTAAACTTCAATCGTATGTCTCAGGATGAATTAGATCGCCGTCTGTTAGAATATCTTCAGGATTATGAACGTCGGCGCGGCGGCGAGGCCGATAGCCACTGATAACGCGAGAGCTAACATGAACAAACCGAAAATTCTAATTGCCACCAGAAACCAAGCCAAAGTCGCGGAGCTGGCCGCTTTAGTCCCTTTGACAGCCAAGTTAATCTCCCTGGCGGAATGGGAGACAGAAACCGGCCGTCGTCTAGAAACGCCCAGAGAAAATGGCCAAACTTTTACAGCCAACGCCCTGATTAAAGCCCGCGCCGGAGCCAAAGCCACGGGCTTGTTTACTCTAGCCGATGATTCCGGCCTTTCCGTCCTAGCTCTGGGCGGAGCTCCTGGAATTTTTTCAGCCCGCTTCGGCGGAGAAAAACTAAGCGACCGCCAGCGTTGCCACCTTCTTTTAAGCCGAATGAAGGGCCGCCACGACCGGCGAGCTTTTTTTACCACGGTTCTAGCTCTGGCCAGGCCAGACGACAGCCACTTCTATTGGCGCGGCCAACTAAACGGCTTTATCACCATCCGCCCAATAGGCGATTACGGATTCGGCTACGATGCGATTTTTCGTCCCGCTGGCTTTAGCCTAACCCTAGCCCAACTAACCTTGGATCGGAAAAACTCCATCTCTCACCGAGCCTTGGCCCTCAAAGCTTTCCAAAATGATATCACTACCTGTTACTCTACTCATAAAAAAAGCTAATCTCACAAAAAAACTTAAAAATAACAGGGCTTTTAAGATAAGAATCTTTAATCCTACGAGATCACCCCTTTTAACACACATTCGTGCGACGTTTTTTGCATAGCGTATTACGATACCTCATCACCTTTTAAGGTAACCCATTTTATTAAAATTTTTTGACTAGCCAATTTTTTGATTTAATTAACATTTTGGAAGTTCAACTAATATAATTAGGAATGAAAGAATCTATTTTAGTAGATTAATGTCATAATTATACAATATTATTACAAAACTTTTAGTCCTACTGGAAAGGTCAAAAAACAGAATTGCTCCTAATAAATATATATTTTATATTTATATTAAGCTTGCTAATATTGCTTTCTCTCTAAATAAGCCTACCTTTAGTTTCTCGCGCTCGCGCGTAAGGCTGGTCAGTCATTCTACCGCCCGGCTTATATATTTTTACCGTTTTTTATTCCCTACCCATCATTTTCATCAGCGGTTGCCCTCACAATCAGGTCTAAAGTTTATGACCTTGGATCCTCTTTGCCTTTACCCCTTTCAGTAAAGAATAAGAATTATGAGAATAGCCTGACTAAACATTCACTTGAGTCTAGTTCTGGCCATCCCGCCA
>LQAA01000008.1 GCA_001577715.1 Candidatus Adiutrix intracellularis
CAGCCAACGCCCTGATTAAAGCCCGCGCCGGAGCCAAAGCCACGGGCTTGTTTACTCTAGCCGATGATTCCGGCCTTTCCGTCCTAGCTCTGGGCGGAGCTCCTGGAATTTTTTCAGCCCGCTTCGGCGGAGAAAAACTAAGCGACCGCCAGCGTTGCCACCTTCTTTTAAGCCGAATGAAGGGCCGCCACGACCGGCGAGCTTTTTTTACCACGGTTCTAGCTCTGGCCAGGCCAGACGACAGCCACTTCTATTGGCGCGGCCAACTAAACGGCTTTATCACCATCCGCCCAATAGGCGATTACGGATTCGGCTACGATGCGATTTTTCGTCCCGCTGGCTTTAGCCTAACCCTAGCCCAACTAACCTTGGATCGGAAAAACTCCATCTCTCACCGAGCCTTGGCCCTCAAGGCTTTCCAAAATGATATCACTACCTGTTACTCTACTCATAAAAAAAGCTAATCTCACAAAAAAACTTAAAAATAACAGGGCTTTTAAGATAAGAATCTTTAATCCTACGAGATCACCCCTTTTAACACACATTCGTGCGACGTTTTTTGCATAGCGTATTACGATACCTCATCACCTTTTAAGGTAACCCATTTTATTAAAATTTTTTGATTTAATTAACATTTTGGAAGTTCAACTAACATAATTAGGAATGAAAGAATCTGTTTTAGTAGATTAATGTCATAATTATACAATATTATTACAAAACTTTTAGTCCTACTGGAAAGGTCAAAAAACAGAATTGCTCCTAATAAATATATATTTTATATTTATATTAAGCTTGCTAATATTGCTTTCTCTCTAAATAAGCCTACCTTTAGTTTCTCGCGCTCGCGCGTAAGGCTGGTCAGTCATTCTACCGCCCGGCTTATATATTTTTACCGTTTTTTATTCCCTACCCATCATTTTCATCAGCGGTTGCCCTCACAATCAGGTCTAAAGTTTATGACCTTGGATCCTCTTTGCCTTTACCCCTTTCAGTAAAGAATAAGAATTATGAGAATAGCCTGACTAAACATTCACTTGAGTCTAGTTCTGGCCATCCCGCCACCAAAAGATTGAAACCCTGGCTACTATAATGACAACACCCTAACACTCCATCAATCGATCAATACAGCTGCGTGAATTATATTAACTATTTCTCCACGATTGATAGAGCATCCTACTACTTCGGTTATATAGGACTGCAAAGATAATTACTCGGCGATTAATTCTCCACCGCAACCGCAGGTTTTTGACTCTGAGTTAAAGATTCTAATTTCATCAAGTTCTTCAGAAATAAAAGGCTTACAGAAATAGATTCATATCCTCTAGTCACACTCCGATTTTACGCTTTTTACCGTGCTTCTTTTGTTGATTGCACACTCCAGTTCGCCCATACGCTAGAAAGCTTAAATACTGTATCTTATGATTTGTTTAATTTTATAATTACAATAAAACATATTTTTATGTTAATGTATAACTATGTCTTACTTAATAATTACCATGAACGATTACAAAAAAATTAATAAGGAAATAAACTATCTTCTTTTTATAAATAATTACAATATTTTATAATAAAATATTCTTTTAGGTACAATTTTAAATTTATTTAATAAGCAAAAAGTCTATTTGTGAAGTTTCTCCTGACAAATATGCGATATTGAACCCGTATCAGAACATATTGAAAGCTAAATGCTGTAACCACCGCGTTTGCGTTATTTTAAAAAACGAAACTATGTAATTACTGGGATAGATTTCATAGTAAAGTTATTCAAAAACTGAAACAAGCTAATCCTGAGCTGACATTAAATTGGGGTACATAACAACCCTATGTTAATCAAATGAAGCCTTTAATAGCGTACTAATTTTAGTTTGTATTATAATCTGCGTAAAGAGCCATTGGAACAAACTATTTATAAAATCGTTCGCGTTCTCAAACGCAGAAGAAAAATATACACTTTATTTCGGGTAGATAATATCATCAACAATGTCAATGAACAGCTTATAATATCATCATTTTTCAATACCTACGTTGCAAATACTAAAAATGAATAGAACCTATATTAGAGACTAAACTCATGACATCAGCTAAAACATGATGCATCTTTATAGCTAATATTATACGATATCTTACCAAATAGAACTAACCGATATTATAATCAATGCTGTATTAATTTCTAACTATAGTATCTTCAATAAATCCTCGCTACTTTAGAAAGTAATTAAATATCTATATGGCTAAATCTAATTTTATACTTACCCCGCATTTCCAGTAAAATATCAATTTGATCTAAAACAAGATTTAGAATAAGTTCTTTTTTGGCTTACCTACAAAAATTTTTGTTAAGCGACCGTTAATTTTAAAACTAAACAATCATTCAAAATCTTTTCACCCCAGACTTTAGTGATATTAAATTCCTTTCTTTATCCCACCAATGCTGAATAAAATTAATTTCTTCGACCCTGGTTTTGACTAAACCATCTAATTTAGCCCGGCGGAGGAAATTAAGTCCCCTGTTAATTGCAGGTCCCTGGGGCAGTCCCAGTTCAAGAAGGTCCCAGCCATTTAGAAACGGCCGGCAATTCTGATAAATGGTGAGAAAAGCCATCCCGGCCTGAGCTAATTCCATATTTTCGGTTCGAGCTATGATAAAAACTACCACGATCCAACTAAGGTCAACGAATAAATCACTAGCTTGACTGGGGCGAATAGGCCGAGAAGAATATTTGTACTGGACCAAAAGTTCGAGAGCCACCGGAAGCTCTGTAATTAAAATCTGGGCCTCTTTTTTTTTGAAAGTTAAAGAAGAGGCCAGTTCCATCAATTCGTGCTTTTTCAAACCCTCGATCAAGGCTAGAAGATAGATAAACCAGGTCTGGCTCTTTCTTTCCGGAAAAGTCAGGATCAACCAGTCCCGTACTTGGCGGAAGCGGGTAAAAAGAAGGTGGCAGCGGGAAGGTAGAACTATTTTGGAGTGGATATAGGACAATAAACCGAATTCATCCAACCGCTGAATGGCCGGACCAGGGTCATCTTCGCTCAAAATTAGCTTAAGTTCGTGTAAAAGACGTCGCCGATCCAGACTAGTTAAAAAATTGTTACGTACCGCGCCTTCTAGAAGATTTGCGGTCATCTTACTGATCTTAAAGCCTAAACGAGCTTCAAAGCGGACGGCCCGGAAAGCCCGGGTTGGATCTTCAACGAAACTTAAATTATGAAGAACCCGGATGCAGCCACTTTTGATATCCTGATAACCTCGATAAAAATCCAATAATTCCCCAAAGTTTTTAACATTAAGGACCACGGCCAAGCTATTGATGGTAAAGTCGCGACGATAGAGATCTAGGCGTAGGGAACTAGTCTGAATCACCGGCAGCGCCCCCGGATACTCATAATGTTCCCGCCTGGTTGTGGATATGTCCAAAACTAACCCTTCGATCGTATGCAGCGTAGCGGTTTTAAAACGCTGGTGGCTGATAACCTTAGTCAAGCGATAAACCTGAGCCACCTGGCCCACAAAGTCATCAAGATCCCCATCTAAGGCTAGGTCCAAGTCATGAATGGGTTTACGCATAATAATATCCCGCACGCAACCGCCCACGGCATAGAGCTGACTCCCCAATTTATCAGCTAAAAAGCTAATTTTTTTTAAAATATTTATTTGGAGTAGGCTTAGATTTTCACCCATCAAGCTCGTTAAATTACGGCGGTTATCCCAGTGTACGTTAGGAACCAAGCCTAATTTAGACGATTCTTCGGCCAAAACATGCAGTACATCAGTGCGGGTTATGACCCCCACCGGCCGATCATTATCCATAACTGGCAGAATCCTCTGTTTTAAATTAATAATAATCCGTTTAACTTCATTAAAAGACGAATCAGGCTTAACGGTCAAAAATTCCGTGTTCATAAAGGCACTGACAGGGAAATCCAAGAGGCCGTAACAAAGGGCTTTAGCCACGCTATGTTCGGAGATGAAACCAATGATCCGTTCCTCTTTATCCACCACTAAAAGTACATTGATACTAAATTTTGTCAACATCTCCCGGGCCTCTTTCAAAGTTTGGTCTACACCGATACTAATGGGGGGATAGACCATAAGATTCCCGGCCCGATAAAAAGAACCCAGCGTTTCAGTCATAATCGCCTCCAGCCGCTGCCGAACTTAAATCAAACTCATATTTTTTATGACCGTGAAACGGCAGCGGCATGACCGCCGCCGTCGAACTCCCGAGCTAGAAGAGCGGCATTAACTGTCCCCAAACGCAACCGAATAACTAACAGCACCTTTTTGTCCATACCCACCAAAACAAAAAGAGTCGAAACCCCTATGATCTCCATCATTTTGTGCGCCAAAACAGCCACATCATCTATGTAGCTATCGGCCTCGGCGGAGGCGATAACGAAACTTAACCCCCGAGCCTGGCAGGTCTCAGCCGAATCAACCAGCTTATTCAAAAATAACAGTTGGTCCGTAGTCATTCCCCGTACAATCAACTGCGAAACCACCTCCAGGTCGGGGCCCCTCTCTTAAGAAGTTCAGCGGTAGCTAGGTAGTCGTGAGTCGTGATGGAACTAAAAATTAGAGAAACCAGTACCCTCGTAAATTCCTAAAGCCATTATGATGGCTTATTCCGGAGTTAACGTAAATTCCGACTAGTTATTAATTCAGTTAGAATAGTTACAGTGACCCCCACCGTAGCTATAACTTTAACTAAACTGGTAATATCACCAGTAGCAGCGGGGTGGTGATCATAGATATGAATATCCAGGCCCAGATTATTCAAAACTGCTGTCAAGTCGCCCAGACGGGCGAATTGACAGGTATCAACCACCACCAGCCGCCCCACCCGGCTCAAATCGATATCCTTGATCCGGGTCGGTTCTATAAGGTAAGTTAAGGACTGAATGAAAAAGTGGCGCAGTTTTTTTCGGAGCCAACCGGAAAAACTAAAGCGGCCTCAGATATAATTTGCGGGCGGCACCATAGAACCCACCGCGTCATAATCAGGATTGAGATGAGTGGTAATAATGGTCACCGCTTACTTAAGTGAAGACATGTCATGGCTCGTTCCGGCTGGGCTTGACAGCTCGGGGATGAAATCGCCGGTGGATCCGCCCCAATCGTTCGGCACTAACCTTAATGTATATTTCCGTGGTAACCAGGCTGGCGTGACCCAACATCATCTGAACAGCTCTCAAATCGGCTCCGCCTTCAACTAGATGAGTAGCAAAAGAATGCCTCAGAACATGGGGAGTAACCCCGAGTAAACCCAATTGTTCGGCATATTCGCCCAAAATCCGCCAAAAATACTGACGAGATAGACGCCCCCCACGACGGTTCAAAAAAACAAAAGACCGGCTGGCAGGACCGGCCAGACTCGGACGGGCCTCATTGAAATAACGCCTCAAAAGATTTACCGCCACTTCACCCATAGGGCTAAGGCGCTCTTTATCGCCCTTACCACGCACTTTTAAAAAAGCATCTTCCAAATTGACCTGGGCCAAAGTTAAATCCAGAAGTTCCGAGACTCGAAGCCCGGCCGAATAGAGTAGTTCAAACATGGTCCGGTTGCGCAGACCTAAAGGCTGATCTGTAGCTGGGGCTTCAATCAGAAGTCGAATTTCCTCCACTCCCAGAGCCTTAGGCAAAGGCTGAAGTAGTTTCGGGCTGTCGAAATCATGAACCGGGCTAGCCAACACTAAATTTTCGTCTTCCAAAAAGCGAAAAAAAGCCCGAATTGCAGAAAGACGTCGGGCTCGGCTGCGAGCAGACAAGCGTTCCGATAAAATCAAGAAATAGGCCGTAATTTTATTACGATCCACCTCATGAAAGCCGGTGGCCCCGTTTTTTTCCAGCCAGATCAGAAAATCCGCCAAATCAGCACCGTAAGCCGCAATAGTATTGCCAGCTAGACTTCGCTCCACGTTGAGGTGTCCCAAATAAAGATCCAAGGCGTTTTCAAAAATAATTAAGCTCAACCCCCGAAATTTTTGCTCAACCATGGTCTTTACCCTTAATAAAAATAGATTAAATAATAGTATACAGCGATGCGAGCGTCAAGGACTTCGGAAAAGATAAGAGCACAAAAAATAAGCATTTTTTATTCTTT
Organism: Candidatus Adiutrix intracellularis; assembly: GCA_001577715.1. Taxonomy (GTDB): domain Bacteria; phylum Desulfobacterota; class Desulfarculia; order Adiutricales; family Adiutricaceae; genus Adiutrix; species Adiutrix intracellularis. The sequence goes on from LQAA01000008.1 coordinate 6,108, forward strand.
AACTGATACGCCCCTTTCAAGCCTATAATATCTAAAGAGAGCCTCTTTAACATTTCACTTTTAAAGTTCACTATTCGCTTTGACACTTAAGGTTAAGATATACTGGCCGCTTTTAATGTTCCAACGCATCCCAGATTACTTCAAACGTTACTGAAGTAATATTCTGTTTCTGTTCTTAATAACTCCGCTATCGGTGAGCTAGCCTCCCCTTAGATACGAAGCGTATTCAATATTATCTTTATTGTTCTCCAAGTATCCAGTTAGATTAAACTCACTCTTGGCTAACTAGCGTTTATTGAGGCTTTATATCTTGCTTAAGGTCTCTACAATTCGGCTGGCCTTTATAGATTCGCTCACATACCTCATCGGTCCAGAAGCGATACTTAGATTTATCGTTACTAAATACGGCCTTAGCGAAAATTAGGATGTTTTCAACTAAGTAAATAAATTAAAGCTCTATTGAGTGTTCGGGAACAGTTATTCCTTCATGTTTCAGATCCAAGTGCCCCCATCGCTTAGCAGAACGGGGTGTCGATAGGTCCAGTAACCATTGCGAAGGGCCAAAGCGAACATATGTTTTTTGAAAGCACTGGTATCTCCGAAAAGCATTATATATTCCCTTTTGCCGATTCGTGGCACCTTTCGTCTTTATTATTGATAGATAAGGAATTCGGTAGCGAAAGCCATGCCAAGCTTATTTCCCTTCCAAATCAACCCTTCTTCGTTTTTTGTCTCATATATAATATGGCATATCGATTTCAAGATATAACGGGTAGTCATTTTTAACCTTCAGAGCGGTATTCGTTTTTTTATCTATTGAAATGTCCTCGTTCAGTACCCTCTTCAAAGAGCGCATAGTCGTTCCAATTTGTAACCTCTTTTTCAAAACGTACACATTCCTTCAGATACTCATATCTATCA
>LQAA01000009.1 GCA_001577715.1 Candidatus Adiutrix intracellularis
ATGGATATGATTAGGACAGTATTAAACCTTTATTATTTCTAAACCTTTCCTTTCACACAGTTTACGCAATATTTTTCCCACATCAACTTTTAGCTTCCTATAGATCACTTGCCTACGGTACTTTGGCACAATTACCATGTGATACTTACATTACCAATTCGTATGTGCTAAGCTACTCTCATCAATTTTAATAACCTCCTCATATCTTCTTAATATAGTTGACGGACCTTTATCATTTTAACATTTGGAGATTTATTTAACTTAAAGTTAAAGCTAAAGAACGCCTACCACCAGCATAGCTGGTGGTTTTTTAAAACTTAAGCGTATAACAAAGCCGCAAACCGTTACAAAAAAACAGTTCGCGGCTAAGTTCGGAAACTCAGTTTTAAGACATATTTTCGCCGGTTCTAATTCTTATGCTATTAAACAAATCTATGACGAAAATAACGCCGTCGCCCTCTTTTCCAGTATGAGCGCCTTCTTTGATAGCTTCTAAGGCCGCTTCCAACTGGCTCTCCTGAACGCCCACGTCGATGCGTAGCTTCTTTAAGAGGTTAACCTCAGTCTGAACACCCCGATAGGTTTCGGTATATCCTTTCTGCCGACCCGCCCCCATTACGTTAGTAATGGACATAGAATATATTTCCCGAGCGTAAAGCTTGTGCTTGATGTTTTGGAGCATCTCCGACCGGACGTAGGCAATAACAAGTTTCATATTACCCTCTCCTTCGCTTAATTATTAGTAAAGAATTGAAAGCTGCTGTAAGCCTCGGTACGATGCTCAGCTAAATCCAGACCCTTAATTTCCTCGGTCGGACTGACCCTAGCGCCGACCACAACATCAGCAACTTTGAAAATTATAAGGCCGCCTATAAAAGCCCAAGTACCCACCGCTAGGATGCCCAGAGCCTGTACGCCTAAAAGCCCCAAGCCACCACCATAGAAAAGGCCAACTGCATCACTACCATAATACGGCGAAGCGAACAGACCCACGGCTAAAGTACCAAAAACACCGCAGACGGCATGAACTGAAATCGCACCAACCGGATCATCCACTTTCAATTTCTGGTCGATAAAGAAAACCGAATTCACCACCAAAAAACCGCTGATCAAACCGATAATTACCGCCCCTAAAGGACTTACGTCGTAACAACCGGCGGTTATACCCACGAGGCCTGCCAAAACACCGTTAAAGCTCATGGAAGGGTCGGGATTACCGGTCTTTAACCAGGTAGTGGTCATAGCCCCTAAAAAGCCGGCACAAGCAGCTAAATTGGTATTAACCGCAATAAAACCGACTGTGCCATCGGCCACATTAGTTGAAGCACAATTAAAACCGAACCAACTGAACCACAAAATAAAAACACCCAGGGCGGCGAAAGAAAGATTGTGACCAGGGATGGCCCGTGCTATACCGTCAAGGCTGTATTTACCCAGACGCGGCCCCACAATAATAGCCCCGGCTAGAGCCACGAAACCACCAACAGAATGAACTACCGTAGAACCGGAGAAATCAATAAAACCTAGTTTACCGATCCAACCTTCACTGAGACCATAAAGGCCGTTCCAGACCCAGTGCCCGCTGATAGGATAAATAATCGCCGAGATAAGAAAACTGGTAACGATATAAGCTGAAAAACGAGTCCGTCCAGCGATGGCCCCGGAAACAATAGTAGCCGAGGTTGCACAAAAGACACTCTGGAAGAACCAGAAAGTGAGACTCCATTGATTATCCCAGCCGTTACCGGTTAAGCTGGACAGAAAGGCAAAGTTAGAAGTACCAATGACCCCCCCAGCCGACCGACCAAACATAATCCCAAACCCGATGACAAAATAAACCAGAATTCCGACAACAAAGTCAACGTAATTTTTCATAAGAACATTGACCGCATTTTTAGCCTGGACTAGACCGACCTCAACCATAGTAAAACCGGGCTGCATAAACATAACTAGAATACCCCCGATAAGGGTCCAGACCAGATTGGCATAATTTTGAGGCTGATATTCCACAGCCACTTCCGTTACTCCAACCGCTACTTCCTGGGCCAGAGCCAAACCCGGCCAACCCATAAGAATGACCCCGACTAAACCGAGCCCCAAAAACTGCAAGTTAATTCGCTTTGTTAGCATAAAATTCCTCCGATAATAAATTTACGACCGAAACAAACTTCCCGGCGCTTTAAGCTTATTATTTCTTAATGCGACCGACGTGCTAATAAAATTATCTTTTATATCAATTGATTAACAAAAAGGCTTAAAATATTACTACAATATTTTACCGATCAAATTATTACAAATTAATACTTAACCGGTGATTAGCAAGTGAAGTATAGTTATATATTAATATAAAAATATACTATATCGTGATTATTAAATCAAGTAAACTGCAAGATATAGTATTTCAAGCTCTCCAGCGTATGGACAAATTGGAATGTACGCTTAAAGTTTTACGCAACGAGAATATTTTATTATGAGTAAAGAATATTACCTTACAGAATAAAGTTACCGAATTAAAAATTAAACCAGCTGAAATTCGAAAGAATTCCAGCAACCCATCAAAACCCTATTGTCTAATATCACAAGTTCTCATTAACAAAAGAAGCGTGGCAAAAACGTAAAGTTGAAGCGCATCCAGGTTATGAATCCTATTCCCGCACGCCTTTATCCCCAAAGAACTTAACAAAATCAAAATCTTTATTCCAAAGACATAAAACTGCGGCTGCGGTAAAAAGTCGATTGCCGAACTAGACAAAAATATCGTGCAGTAATAAATCGAACTAGTTATTAACTTCCGGTGACTTACTAAATACCGTAAAGTCGTCTACTGTTGCAAAATCTACCCAAACAGCCCTTATTAAATACAGACGAGACCAAATACAAAGAAAATAGTCATTATTTTTAGACCTGGGCTTTTCGGGCCACTTTCTTCACGGTGTTCAGAAGATTAGCCTATCGATCATAAAAGATTCTCCACTCAGTTTTGAGGAAAGATTTTACTGGCTTGATCGGCTGTGATTACCATTCAGCCTATAGCAAATATTTGAAAGACTATCCAACCCAGGCTTAATTCCGTCTAGTTAATTTCATTAGAGACGCACAATTTTTATCAGCAAATTAAAATTCGGATGCCCGAAGCTATGGATTAAAGCTTCTGAAACAATTACAATGCTTTTTCGGCTTCATCATCGATTTAGAACAGAAGCCACTGCAACTATCCACGATAAATTGCAAAAATGTAGGGAATGTTTACAAAACAAGAACTTCAAGGCCCCAACGATAAAAGAAACTGAGAACTTAATCAGGCATTTCCGCAAATATGACAACCGTGTCTGAATCGGCGACTTTAATTTCTAGACTAAGCGAAGCCAACGTAACGATAGAAACAACTTCGCCCTAGGTTATAATTTTTCCCCCGCCGACATGCCAGGCCTCATCCTAGACACAGACATTGCCTTTTCTTTCGACGAACTGAAAAATGACACTACCCTGAGCAAGGTTAACGTAAATACAATAAATCTAGAAATTTACAACGGCTATTAATTTGATAAAAGCGTTTTTGTTGACGGTAATATTACCTATAGACACACTAAAAAACGATTTTAAACTCAATGTCGCCATGCTTGGCATCCAGAAAATAGACTAGCTTAACATCAACAGCTAGCAATTTAGAACCAAGATCGGCAAAGTTACATAATCCTAAAAACATCCGCCTAACCCCTTCCGCCGGGGTTTGCGCCCTTACACTAAAACAGAAAAACTAGACGAAACACATTGTTAATTAACCTAATCTTCTAACCAAATAGTTTTCTAGGAAAAACGAAATCCTAAGCAATATTATTCTTCAACTGAAACTAAGCATTAATATAAAAAACTACCTTAGCCCTATAACCCTAAAATTATGTCTTATTTGGATCTATTCAACCTAAATCATTGACCACAACCTGACCATAGGTTTCATTAGTTCGTTAAAATTCGCCAATTTTTTCGGGATTAAACCCAGCCATAATACTTTTTAAGCTGGGACCGGAATTGAAATTAAATTAGACAATATTGATATTTTTTTAAACTATGATCTAGATGCCGGCCGCGGCTACTAGAACCACAGCGCTTCTATCTGCCTCAGATTCAATTTATAAAAATAACCAGAACCCCGGAGGAATTAAACAAACCGAACTGGAATAGATTACTACCCCAACCTGTTTACTTTCGAACTATTTAAGTCAGCCGAACTAATCAGTCAAATGCTCTTAATCGTTAGTTTTACCTATAAATTAAAAAAATCCCCACCCGAAGCGATTGATCTTGATACCGCCTGAAAACGACCTAAGCTTATTTGTCTTTAAATAACACTAACTACCCCAATTGCTTATCTTCCGTTTCTAAAATGAGAACTGCCGCTTCGGTAGCTAAAAAGTGGCTTGAATGACTAAACAGGCTATGGTATTATTGGTCAATTTATTATGTTAAGCTGGATGGTGGAATTCTCGATTTTTAGCTCACCGGACTGCGGGTTTAAGGCGGGAGGTTCGTGCGGTTAGGCATGTTTGTCCACCAGCTTCCCTAGAGGAACCCATGAAATGCAAAATCGCGGCTTTTATTTTAGTTTTTTAGCTCTGCGCGAGCCAGCCTAGTCCTACACCATATCCATCAACCAGTTTACTGGAACCCAGTTCTTAAATAAATCCGTACGAGGCTTTCGAGATGAATTTGTAGCGAATGGTCTAGCTATAACCTATAATCATCACAACACTCAAGCTAACATGCCTACAGTTTTTCGAGTCATCCGCCAGATCATTGGTGAAAATCCAGATCCAGTGTCGGTAATAGCTACCCTCAGCGCCGAAGCTACGATTCAAAAGATCAAGCTGATTCCTATCCTCTTCACTACAATCACAGACCCGGTCAACATCAGGCTCGTCAGCAACCTGGAAAAAACCAGCCACAATATCAAAAGCATCACTAATAAAGTCCAACTTAACTTAATGCGCGAGATCCACCCTCAGGCCCAAAAAACGGGCATTATCTGTAATGTAGGCGTAGCTAATTCCGTGATTCAGATCAAAATTTTAAAAACAGTTCCCGCTCGTCACGCTGTTGAAGTGAAACAAGCCAACAGCCAACACCGCCGAAATCTATTAAATTACCCAGAGCCTGGTGAGCAAGGTAGACATAATATATCTGCCTACAGACAATACGATCACCTCCAGTATGGATTCCATCATTAAAGTCTGTACAGAGAATTAAGACTTCTCTTTACCTGGATTATGCTGATTCCGTCCATAAAGGCGAGATAGCCTTCCTAGCCCTTAATTATTACAAACTGAACCGCCAAACTAGAACTATGGCCTCCAAAATTATTATCGACCAAACCAACCCCTTAGACCTACCCGTGGAAACCCAAAAAGATACAACGCCGATTATTAATCCCAAAGCCGCTAGATAAATGAGTGTTACTATTCTTAAATCAGTTATGAACAAGGCTTAAGAAATACTTAAGTGACTTTTTATGCTTTTTTAGGTATTATAAAACAGGGACTAGTCTACGGCATCATAGCCCTTGAATTATACATAACCTTTAAGGTTCTTAATTTTCCCAATCTAATTATAGATGGGAGTCTACCTTCAAGCACGGTGGCCTACTCCTTCCGCGTAAGTTCAGACTGGAATCCTTTCTCGGCTATTTTACCGACCATGCCCACTAAATTTCTGACAAGTACGCTTACTGACTTTTTAACCAAAATATTGGAGATACTTCACCTTCTAACCTTAATTCCGACCATGACCACCCTATATTCCATCAACATCAAGATCATGGGCAGCTATCCTAACATTACCCTGCTCGGCAAAACTACGGCCTTCGATCCACTGGCCACCTTGAATATCCCGTCGACTCCTATTTTTAACCTAGTTTTTTTTCTGGTAGCGACTCTAATTATCGTCAGGTTAGGCTGGCTCATAAGTACGAAATTCGGCCAGCCCCTCCTAGCCACGAATAATAATACCCACATAATCACTAATCTGAAAGTAAACACCACCTTTGCTGTTATTATCGACGTAATATTATCCAACGCTCTGATGGCTCTTCCCAGAACTTTTGTCACCCAGAATCAGTGCGCGACCGATGTAAGCATAGACATAAGCACCATCATGGTAACTCTAGCTTCTATAGTATTGGGCAAAACTCTTCTGCCCAATCACCGCCGAGTCTGGCTCTTAATTCTAGCGATATTTTTAGGCTCCGTTATTTATCGCCTAGCTATTACCCTAGCTCTGGTCGTAAAAATTAACAATTTTTCCTTCACCCCGAACGATCTCAACCTTATCACTGCCTCTGTAGTGACTCTAATTCTAAATTATGCCCCAATTCCAAGCCACTGTGAAAGATAAATTAAGTGGGAAAGATCATGCTTAAAATAAATAGGCTGGCTAAATATCTCGGTCTAGGCACCGTCAATGAGGTGCTGGCCTTAAACATACTGGCTCTGGCTACCCCTCCTGGTAAAATTGTTTACATCATCAACTCTAACGACGCGAACAAATCTATCTTTCTGGAAAATATTTCCGGAGCCTACCTGCTGAATCACAGGCAGATCGCCCTAGCAGAAGAAAGTATTATCTTCCAACTAGAACATCAGCGAGATAAATTTATCGGTCAAGTTTTTCAGGATCCTCCGAGCGAAATCTATATCTCTATGGATACAAAAGAGAAACTACCCCTAACCGCATTCAGAGGACAGGGCCGAAAGTTAACTAAAGGAGTGTGGCACCAAGACCGTGATAAATACCGTACTATATTCTCATCTCTGGATCTGGATCTGAAAACCCGCCTGATAAATTCAGATAAATTTTTTATTCAGCGACTAGCGCCAGTCTCCGACCCTACTTATGGCCACACAACTTCCCAACCACCCCTTCTTTTTTCTGGACGAATACACCGCAGCTCTGGACCCTAAAATAACTCGGCTAATCATGGGCCTAACTTAGAGACTGGTAAAAAGAGAGCACCTCACTATCCTAAATGATCACACATAATATGCAACATACCTTAACTTAAGGTTATCCCTTAACCATAATACATTGTAGAGAAATCATCTTTATTATCAACACGGGAAGGAAAACCCGTCTTTTAATTCCGGGTCTTCTGAAAAAGTTCAGCTAAACTAATGGTTTTGGGCTGAAGAGAGTTTACCACTAAAAATGACTACTGACGAACTATATCCCCTGACTCTAGAGCCGGTTATCGCTGAGCAATTCTGGAAGCACTCCGCCAACCCCTCTTTTCATGCCGAAGACATGACTCCGTCTGAATTAACCGCCGGCACCCTGTGGCTGGCCACCGACAGTTCCCGGGTCGCGGCCGGCCCCCAGGCTGGCCGAAGTTTAAATTATTTGCGTCAACGCTGGCAAGCCGACCTAGTTGGTTCCATAATCGCCTCCACCCCCGATGTCCCTTTGCCGCTGGAACTAAAACTCAAGTATACCGGAGATTCTACTCTAACTGTGGCTCTAACTGAAGATTCACTTTGGTATATTCTGACCGCCGAAGAAGGCGCCTCCATCAACGCCGGTTTTCAGCCAGGGTTGAATTTCAGCGCTCTTCGAAAAGAATGCAAGAGTGATCCCGATCGCTGGGCAGAATTTATGACTAAATATAGCGTTCAAGAAAACCAGGGTTTTAACTTACCGCAAATGTTGCCGCTTCTGCTAGGGGCGGGCCTGACCCTGGCCCAAATCGGCCCACCTGCCCGCTCTCTATCTGCTTGGCCGTTTGATGATTCTAACACCGAAGCCCTACGTCTGGCCGAAGAAAACCGCCCTCTTTTATGGTTAAATTTCACAACCCTTAATCCGGAGAACAGCAAAATTTTCCAAAACTCCAACCTAACGGTCAATCTCATCAGCACTTCAGAACTTAACGCTCTGACCGCCCCAGAGACCGCTACCTTCATCTGGCCCCTAGCCGGCCAAGGGCGTATCCACACCCAAGGACCGGCCCCCACCACCAGATTACAGCCAGGCCGTGTAATCATGCTACCAGCCTCTCTAGGCCACTATGCAATTGAGAGTAGCGGCAAGATAACCTATCTTTTGATTATTTCCCATTAACGAGAGATTAAATAATGACTGACTGGCTGCGCAATCTAACTATTGGCAGTGTTTTGGAAAAAAATGCCGAACTTCGACCCGAAACGGAGGCTCTAGTTTATCCTAGAACAGGCCACCGTTACAATTGGAGAGAATTAAACGAAGAAGTAGATCGGCTAGCCCGGGGACTCATGGCCTTGGGCGTTAAAAAAAATGAAAAAGTAGCTATTTGGGCCACTAATGTACCCCAATGGCTTACGACCATGTATGCCACGGCTAAAATCGGAACTATTCTGGTCACCGTTAACACCCATTACCGCCAGGAAGAGATAAAATATCTTCTTAAACAGTCGGAAGCGGAATATCTAGTCCTGATGGAAACTTTTCGTGGCTATAACTATCTCGAAAGCCTTTATAGTTTTGCACCAGAAATAAAAGAAGGTCATCCCCCGGCTGAACTCCCCCATTTAAAAAAAGTTATTTTTTTAGGCGATGAAATTTACCCTGGCTTATATAATTATGCTGAGGTACTGGCCAGGGCTGAAGACACTCCGCCAACCAATCTGGAAAAAGCCAAGGCCGCACTTTCGCCCGACGATGTCATCAACATGCAATACACTAGCGGAACCACTGGTTTCCCCAAAGGAGTCATGCTTACTCACCAGAATATTGTCACCAATGGCTACTGGATTGGCAGGGGTCAAAACCTTACTGACAGAGACCGTATATGCCTGCCGGTACCTCTCTTCCACTGTTTCGGTCTGGTTCTGGGAGCTATGGCCGCCCTTAACCATGGCTCTACCATGATCATTTTGGATATCTACAGCGCCTTCGACATTCTAGTAGAAATAGAAAAGGAAAAATGCACCGCTATCTACGGCGTCCCAACCATGTTTATCACCCTACTTGAACAGAAAAATTTTAAAAAATTTGATCTCAGCAGTCTACGCACCGGAATCATGGCCGGTTCACCCTGCCCGGTGAAAACTATGATTGAAGTCATCGAACGGATGCACGCTAGCGAAATAACCATCTGTTACGGCATGACTGAAACCAGTCCAGTGGTCACTCAAACCACCAAGGTCGACAGTCTTCAAAAACGCACGGAAACGGTAGGCCGACCTCTACCCGGAGTAGAAATAAAAGTGGTCAACCCCGAAACCCACGAAGACCAACCTGAAGGTGAAATAGGCGAAATAGCTGTACGTGGTTACGTTAACATGCGTGGCTATTACAATATGCCAGGAGCCACCCGGGAAATAACAAATCCGGAGGGATGGCTTTACACCGGAGATCTAGGTATATTTGATTTAGAAGGCTACTTGATCGTCACTGGCCGGGCTAAAGATATGATCATCCGAGCCGGGGAAAACATCTACCCCCAGGAAGTCGAGGAATATTTACGCCAGATGCCACACATTATTGATGTGCAGATAGTAGCCGTACCTTCTAAACTTCATGGCGAAGAACTTGGGGCCTTTATAATAACCGGGGAGGGAGCGCCGGAAATTACGACCAAAGACGTCAAGGCCTATCTACGCCCCCTAATTTCCGGTTACAAGATTCCTCGTTACATCCAGGTTTTAGATCAGTTTCCCCTAACAGCCAGTGGCAAGGTTCAAAAATTTAAATTGCGAGAAATGGCAATTCAGTTATGGCCAAAAATTTAGACTCAGATTGAAGGAACTAAGAAGACACTGACAACTAGCTGATAATTAAGTTTCAACCTTGACATAACCAAATAATTATTCTATCATGAAAAAAGCTTCAATTTAGCCGCCAGCCGTTTTGGCATATTACTCTTTCTTAAGGAGATTCTAATGGCAAAAGTAAAGGTAGGCATTAATGGTTTTGGCCGCATCGGCCGCCAGGTTTTAAAAGCTATTCTAGAGCGCCACCCGAATACCTTGGAAGTAGTGGCGATCAACGATCTGAGTGAAGCTCAGGTCAACGCCCACCTATTTAAGTACGATTCCAACTACGGACGTTTTAAGGGCCAGGTAGAAATCAAGAGCGACAGCTTCGCCATTAACGGCCAATTGATTAAAAACTTTGCTTATCGCGATCCCAAAGATATTCCCTGGAAGAGCGTAAGCGCTGAAGTAGTGATCGAATCTACCGGTCTTTTCACCGAAGCCGGTAAAGCCAAAATTCACATTACCAGCGGCGGCGCCAAACGGGTGGTTATTTCCGCCCCTGCCAAGGGCGAAGACGCTACCTTCGTCTGCGGGGTTAATCATACCTCCTACGATCCATCTAAGCATTTCATAATCTCCAATGCTTCCTGCACTACCAATGGTCTAGCTCCGCCGGCCCTAATCGTCCACAAGACCTTTGGTATTGAAAAAGCTATGATGACCACCATCCACAGCTATACAAATGACCAGCGTATTCTGGATATGCCCCACAAGGATCTACGTCGGGCCCGCGCCGCTGCCCTAAATATAATTCCCACCACTACCGGAGCGGCCAAAGCCGTGGCCCTAGTTATTCCCGACTTAAAAGGTCGTTTCGACGGTTATTCACTGCGCGTTCCGACTCCCACGGTTTCGGTCATAGACTTTGTAGCGGAATTGTCTAAAGACGCAACTACTGAAACTTTACAAAAAGCCTTGAAAGATGCCGCTGCGGGTGAATTAAAAGGTATTATGGGCTACGACGATGAAGGCCTTGTCTCTATGGACTACAAGGGTGATGAACGCTCTTCCATTGTCGATGGCCCCTTCTGCCAGGTCATAGGCAACCGCTTAGCCAAAGTCGTGGCTTGGTATGACAATGAATGGGGATATTCAAACCGGGTCACCGATCTAGTCAATTACATGGCTCAAAAAGGTATTTAATCGCCTCCAACCCAAAATTAAAGGTTCCCGGCGAAAGATCTTTTTTATCTCCCGCCGGGTCTTTTTATTCAAAGAAGGAATGCATAATATGAAGCTTGAGGAACAACTGCAGGAACATCTGAAGCAGATTATTCCCGTTAATCAAGCCCTGGCCGCCTATGCCCTGGAACGTGAAGACGCTCTAGCTAAACCACGTGGGACTTTAGGCCGCCTGGAAGAATGTGCCGTTAAACTAGCCGCCATACAAAACCGAAAAAATATCGGCCATGAACACCGCCTTATCATAGTCTGCGCCGGTGATCACGGCGTAGTGGAAGAAGGCATTAGCCCTTATCCCCAAGACGTCACCCACCAGCAGATATCTAATTTCTCTCAAGGTGGAGGCGCTATAAACGTTCTAGCCCATCATACTCGGGCCAAAATTATTATAGCCGACGTGGGAGTTAATTACGATTTTCCTCCCAACCCCTCGATTTTAAACCTCAAGATAGCTCACGGTACACAAAATATAACTAAAGGTCCAGCCATGACCCGCGATCAAGCTATCCAAAGCATTTTAGCCGGGCTGGAAATAGTTCTGATGGAACCAGCACTTGATCTAGTGGCCGCCGGGGAAATGGGTATCGGTAACACTACCCCCTCTTCAGCCATCTGTTCACTCCTTATGGGCTTATCACCGGAAGAAGCTACAGGAATCGGCTCAGGTCTTACCTTAGACAAACTAGCTCACAAAGTCGCTGTAGTCAAAAAAGCTCTAGATATCAACCGGCCCGACCCAAATGACCCTATAGATATCCTAGCTAAAATAGGCGGACTAGAAATCGGAGCTATGGTCGGCGTCTACCTAGGCAGCGCCATTCGCCGGGCCGGAGTCATCATCGACGGCTTCATAGCCGGAGCTGCCGCCCTATTGGCTGAAAAATTAACCCCAAATATCCGTCAGTACTTTTTCGCCGGCCATTGCTCCCGAGAAAAGGCCCATCGAGCCACCCTCAACTATCTAGGTCTGACCCCACTTCTAGATTTAGGCCTGTGGCTAGGTGAAGGCAGCGGTGCAGCTATTTCCATGTTTATCCTAGAATGCGCAGCAGCTCATTTCAATGAAATGCGGACTATGGAAGAAGCCATAATTGATGACCCCTTCAAAAATTAAAACGAGCTGGAAAGAGAAATATCTTAACCTAATATCCTTCTAATAAATAGGTCTAGTTCTAGAATTAACCTTAACAACTCATTTTTTATCCACCTCAGAATAGCTTTAAGCGGAGATTTATAACAAATCCTAGTATTTTTGGAACTGGCGGTTCTACCTAGCCCTATATTACTATAGAACTCCTAGTTCGACTTACAAAAGTGCTTTTTTTAGAGACTCTTCTCCGTATTTAACCTATCTAGTTTGATTATCTCATATTTTTTTTCATAACGGCTTTAGGACTAAATTTAATTTATCTATTTCTAAGGAGTGGCCGGGAGCTTGGCCGGTCAGGCATAGTGACTCATGCTAACGGCCAAAAAAGCTATTCCTCTGATTATACTCCTGGTTTTCACCATGATCATGAATTTTATTCATATTACTTATCATCCACACTTAACCAGAATTAAATTCCCCACCACAAAGCTTCCAGTGGAGGTAGTTTTATTGTAAACAAGATCGTTGAACGGCATTTACCTGAGCCGCTTTATTCGATACAATAATTTAAAGTACATATTAATCTTTATGGTAAACCTTAAATTAAATTTTGTAGTCTTTACCGAAGATATTATTGACCTAAATATGACTAGGTACGGAAAGAAACCAAACTCTTAACCAAATCTAAAGACTTGCTACGATCTTTTTACCGTTATGAGCAGCTATGAAAACGTTATGTTAGAAAAAATACCCTTAATCCTTTTCGCCGGACCGTGGTACGAATCTTACAGAGCAAGCTCACAGCAGCTTAATAATTAATTCTAGCCGAAATGGACAACGACTCATTCAACAGCTTAGGAGACAGGCAGACGGTCGAAAAACTTTTATCCACCCTGCAATTATAAAACGATTCCTACTATATATTACTTCTAAAACACTGGCCCGTTTTTGTCCAGGGGATAATTAGGCTCTTTAATCTTCAACTCTCCAGCCACATCTATAACGGATAAATTTAACTAGCTAATTTTTAAATAAATTAACGTAGTATTAAAAAAAATAAAATATAATATAAACAACTATAGTGAAATCTACACCATCAATAGGGCCAATTTATAGAGTCTGCTGGTGCACTTTATAGCCCCGGCGAAAATAATACTGATAGAACTAAAACGCAAATAACTTGCGGATAAAAAAGCTTTCAGCTATAATCAAAAAATTATTAAAGTTGATTCAATACTGCCATTATAATTAAAAATAGTTATAACCGAAACAGAGGTGAAAAATGGCTGATAAGAAGGCTATCCAGCTCTCCAAGCTTACTTTTGTCGAATTAAAAGACAAGGTCAAAGAAGTTGAAAATTTTAAGAATTTTAACCGTTTTGAAATTACTAAGACTCTTTTAAAAGCCGGAAATAAGCCTTTGCCAGCCAAAGCGGCTAACCCTCGAACCGTTAAACCGGAAATAGCCGCCATAACAGTTAAACTAGCCGAAACTACCGGCCGGAAGAACCGTAGAAAGCTACGCCGAGCTAAAGCCCGATTAAAAAGAACTACACGACAATATCTATAATTTTTAACCTGTAAGAAGGCCTAACCCTCATGTTCAACTTCTCCGCCAGCCACCTTAAACTAGCCCTGACCATCTTGATGACCCTAGTTTTTTTAAGCTCATGCTCAAAACCTAAATACGGATTAAAGCCACCTACAGAGACGGATGTTTTTGAACTAGCCCCTATTAGCCTAAAAATAGAAGTTCAGAGTTTTAAGTGGAGCTACAACGAAAGCGGCGACGGCCTGACTATTACCGGTAAAGTTAAAAACAATACCGGCTATACCCAGCGACCCATCTCCCTTTATACTATACTCTTCGACGAAACCGGCCTAGCCGTGGCCATGGGCGAATCCAGAGTTATCCCCGCCAAACTAGCCGCCGGCGAGGAAGGTAACTTCACCCTTAAAACTAAAACTAGCCGCCCAAAAAACAGCCGCCAAGGAGCTATCAAACATCTACGCCTTCTAACCAACGCCCGCAACGAATGAAACCCCCATTATGAATCAATCCGCCGCTTTACTTGAACTATTTTTACGTAATGGTTTTCTTATCGCCGGCCGGTTATTTAATATGGCGACGAGGCTTCCATTATTAATTATTTTGACCTACCTAACGAGTAATACCCCCAAAGAGATCAACCAATTCAGTGAAGCTACAGAAAAGAATCAAGACAATTTAGCAATTAACATTAGAATTATACCTGGACCTTTTTTAACCCTAGTTAACATATTCATATAGCTGACTAGATCATCAACAACTCTAATAAACCATACCAAACGGTAACTATGTCTCTTATTCTCTACACTAATAAAACCCATAAAATAGTGGCTAAGAACCAGCTCTCCATCTACCTTACTTATCTCAACCCAAGCGAGACAAGAGGATTTAAATTTGTGAATATGCCCAGCACTACAGCTTTAATTAAAAACTGACTAGTTACCGAAGCTAAAACTTTATAGATTAATCCGTCCCACTTTGGGAAACCTTTAAATATAAAAAACTAGGCACCAAGATCTCGTAATAAATTTCTAACAATAAAACCATACCCTGGAAGTCTAAATATGTAAACATCTACGTTACACCCAGCGGTTGCGAGCCAATACGGCTTTTAACTTAAACCTTCAAACCCTATTGCTTCTGTCCATCACCACCATAGCGACGCTTACCACCCTAAGCATCTACGTTTTTCAAGGCTACCAGATAGGTACAAATTAATTAATTTTTCAGAAGAAATCGAATCTCTGCGTCTCATCAACGCTTCCCTGTAAATTCAGCTAAATGTTTTCGCTGGGAAGATAAATGATTTTAACAATAGTCTGTGCTGGATTAATCACCAAGATTCCGAACTGGCTCATCTGATGGGTGACCTAAAACAACAAGTAGATCTTCCCGGCAGAACCCACCTGAATATTTTACTACCACATCTGTCGACGATAGTAGCCTGGATTAACAGTCAAAACAGCGTGAGGGGGGGCGGAGAATCCGGACAAGTCTTTAAGCTTTTCTGTAACTAAGGCTGGAAAATCCCGTGGGCTGTTCTAATCCCTTAACTAAGATTTGGATCGTTTAATAATGGAGACCGCTAATACTTCTAACTATCCAATTACCATAACCGGCGATGTATCCGAGACCACTTCTATCTTAGCCACTGCCCTCACTTTACTGCCGCTGGCGCCAGTAGATTATATCCTTCAGAATTCGGTCGCAAAATTTCTTCTTTCGCCGATAATCCGATGAATTTTCGTTATGGGACAGTACTAAATAGAGTTTTAATTGAACCTCTAATTTTTTTAACAGCCGTATTGCTAAAATTGGTTCTGGCCGCCTCCGACCCGGCTTCGCCCGAAAGTTAATAAATTTCCCGATTTCGCGCAATTTTCCTTAAGAACCCCACTAAACCCAGAAATAATAAAATAAAATAATCTTACAAAATAAGCCCTAAAGGCAGGTAACTATGAAATCACTGATCAGAAAAATATTCGGCACCGCCAATGACCGGGAAATAAAACGTTACAGTACCGTAGTAGATCGAATCAATCTACTAGAACCGGAATACCGGGCTCTTTCAGACCTAACCCTAACCGGACGGACAGATATTTTCAAAAAGCGGTTAGCCCAAGGAGAATCATTTGACGCCATTCTACCGGAAGCATTCGCCACTGTACGCGAAGCCGGAGCTAGGGTTCTGGGGCAGCGTCATTTTGATGTACAACTAATGGGCGGACTGGCCCTCCATGAAGGCCGTATAGCCGAAATGAAAACCGGAGAAGGTAAAACCCTAGCTGCAACTTTACCGGTCTACCTAAACGCCCTAACGGGACGAGGGGTTCACGTCGTCACAGTTAATGACTATCTAGCTAGGCGCGATGCCCAGTGGATGGGGCAGCTTTATAATTTTCTAGGCCTATCAGTCGGCACTATCATCCACGGCCTATCTGACCGGGAACGCCGCGACGGCTACCTAGCCGATGTTACTTACGGTACCAATAATGAATTCGGCTTCGACTATCTACGCGACAATATGAAATTCCACCTTAACGACTACGTTCAACGTGAATTTCATTTCGCCATTATCGACGAGGTCGACTCCATTCTCATTGACGAAGCCCGAACGCCCCTAATAATTTCCGGCCCGGCTGAAAAAGCCACGGATCTCTATCTAAGAGCTGACCGAATCATACCCCAGTTAATCCGCAACGATGATTTCACCATTGACGAAAAAAGCCGCACCGCCAACCTGACTGAATTAGGAGTAGCCAAGGCTGAAGAACTCCTAGGGATTCAAAACCTTTACGACCCGACCAACCTCGAAATTCTCCACCACCTAACTCAAGCTCTAAAAGCTCATGTACTGTTCAACCGAGACAAAGACTATATTGTTACCTTAGATAAACAAGTGGTTATAGTCGACGAATTTACCGGCCGGCCGATGGTTGGCCGCCGCTATTCCGACGGTCTCCACCAGGCTCTGGAAGCCAAAGAAAAAGTGAATATCGAAAGCGAAAACCAGACTCTAGCCTCTATCACTTTTCAAAATTTTTTTCGTATGTATGAAAAACTAGCGGGCATGACCGGCACCGCCGACACAGAGGCGGTTGAATTTGCCAAAATTTACAAACTGGCAGTCACGGTCATTCCTACCCATCGCCGCATGGTTCGAATAGATCATCAGGATATCATCTATCGTACAACCCGAGAAAAATATAACGCAGTAATAAAAGAGATTGAAGCTTTATATCATAAGGGCCAACCGGTTCTGGTGGGCACCATTTCCATCAGCCATTCGGAATATATTGCGGAAATACTGAAGAAAAAAGGTATACCCCATAACGTACTAAACGCCAAACATCACGAGCAGGAAGCCCTTATTATAGCTCAGGCCGGGCAACCGAACCAAGTGACTATCTCCACAAATATGGCTGGACGCGGCACTGACATCGTTTTAGGCCATGGCGTATCCGATTTAGGGGGTCTTTTTATTCTCGGAACCGAACGGCATGAGTCGCGGCGTATCGACAACCAGTTGCGAGGCCGGAGTGGTCGCCAGGGAGATCCTGGAGAATCACGCTTCTATCTGTCTCTGGAAGATGATCTCATGCGTATCTTTGGCGGCGACCGTTTTAAGGGTCTTATGCAGCGTCTAGGTATGACCGAAGGAATTCCTCTGGAAGCCAAGCTAATCAGCCGAGGCATTGAAAATGCACAAAAACAAGTAGAAAATCACAATTTCGAAATTAGAAAGCACCTTCTGGAATATGACGATGTCATGAACAAACAGCGCGAAATCGTCTATAGTCAACGTCGCCGTATTCTAACCGGCGATAATCTGGAAGAACAGATTCTAACTATATTTGAGGAACAAGTTTTAATTTTAATGGATCAGTTCGTCAATCAGAAAACCGAACCAGAAAATTGGGATTGGCCAACTTTTACTAGCGAAACTTTTCATTTATTCGGATTTAATATTAAACTGGACGACTTCGAGGATTTGTCTCTCAATGCTCTAGCCCAGACTATTTATGACCGAGCTAAAACTAACTTTAAAACCCGCCGAAAAGATTTAGGTGAAAACTTTTCCGATGAACTTGTTCGCTGGCTCATGCTCAACTCCCTTGATAGCCAATGGAAGGATCATCTCTTATCCATGGATCGCCTTAAAGACGGCATCGGCCTACGCGGTTACGGCCAACGCGACCCCTTACGAGAATACCAAAGAGAGGGCTTTGAACTTTTTGGCGAAATGATAAATAGGGTCAGGGCCAATTCAATCAGTCTCATTACTCATGTCCAGGTCAGACCAGAAGAAAATGTGGAAGAATTAGCCCCCAAAGAATCAGCTAGACGTCTGACCTCACCATACAGCAGGAGCATTGAAGCGGTTGAAGGTCAGACTGAAATCAGATACAAACCAAAAGTTGGCCGTAATGAACCCTGTCCTTGCGGCTCAGGCAAAAAATTTAAACAATGCTGTGGTAAATAAACAAGAGTCAGACTGAAGCTATAAAGATCTAAACTATAATACTAGCTGTGGACAAAGTTGTAATTAAAATCAGGATCTGGCGCAAACGACATAAAGACTGGTAATATTTATATCCCAACTTTAGGCGGACTAATTCTCCGGCGAGTTGAACAATGAAGTGATATCTACATCAATAGTAAAATTTAGGTGAAGTTTTCACCCAGAAAAATAACCCAGCCCGAGGCCGCTACTACCGCTTGTAAAAGCAAAATAAGAGTCACCGTAGTGACGAAAAGATTTCTCCGCACCACAGCCTATAAAGTGTAAGCTCCTCTTAACAGAAAAAACGTTGAATAGAGTGAAGAGCAGAATCTGTAAAAACAGAAGCCAGTTGGTCATAAATCCACTAATAGTGGCTAACAGCAGAATCAGAACACTACAGGTCATACTCTAAGCCAAGGAGGGAAACTAGGAATTGATTTTAATGATGAAATATCCGGTAACTATAACCCAGACAGCTCAGAAAAAATTAGCCTATAAAACTAAAGCCTGGGATTGATCCAAATTAAACTAACCCCCACTAGTCAAAAAATAATAACTACCCAGGTCGACCGATATCCCCAAAACAATCAAAAAGCGCGGAACGAAGCCTAGAACGAAAGTCAAAAGGAAAATAAAAAAGATATATAAACCGATCAGAAAGCCCATATGTCTGGCCAGAAGAACAACCATATATCTAAATAATCAATACACAACTGAGACAAAACCCACCTAACCCCCCCCCCCCCCCAAACCATAGCGAACTCGTACTACACAAAGGCAAGGCGACTGAGTTGCCCAGCGGCCGGGGACGAAGCTAGCGCCAGGGGCTCAACATTAAGCACAGGCCCGAATAAACCTAATACGTAAGTTGATTCAGAGCCGCCCACCTAATCAAGCAAAAAAAGCCTTAAATCAAAATAGTTACAGGTTCTATTGGTATAAAACGCGGCTTAAAGCCTCAAAATAACCAGAAGCAAATAAAACTTTACCTATCGTGTCCATTTTATGAAGTTTAAAACAGCAGCGGCCATAAGAGCGTTGATCTTATCCCCCAGGATTTATTTCAGGAAATTTTGAAACATTCGAAAATCTAATTTAAGATAACCGTTAATTAATTCCATTGTATTACGCCATTTATTATGTTTTCTAGTTTTTTAACTTTGTTTCTCTAGTGTTAATAATTTGGATACCTTCAATTATTTTACGATCCTAATAACCTCGGCTACAAGTCCCTAAATCTGGTTTATGATTCAAAATTTTGATCATTTATTAAATTATATTGTCGAGCACATTGCTATCGTAGGGATTATTGAAACTTTTAAATTAGATTTGTATTCCTTGTGTTTTTTGCCTTTAGCTACATAAAGTGTTTTCGGATCATGTAAACTGTAATTTTTCTTTTTATCTTTTTGCTATTTAGTAAAAGCATACTCGAAAAATTTAAACTGTTCTTAATAGTTTTCTACATTGGTTGCTGATTTTTTTCGCTTAATTTTATGAAATAAAGTTAAGATAATAGTCCTAAGGCAGTTCTTAGCTTCCTTTACTTCTTTATTCTTTTAGAGCTTCTACAGAAATTAATCAGTCTGCTAGTTTTCTTTATTGCTTTTTTATAACTACGGCGCAAAAAAAAGATCTATAGTCGACACTATTTTCAAAGATTAAGTTATCACTTTTATTTATAACTTAAGAATTAGTTAAAAGATAATGTTCTTTTCTTGAACGATAATGTCAAAGAAAACTTATTTCTCAATTACTTTCTCTTCATACGATAAAAAGGTATGACCTATTGAAAGGTTATCTCTCCACAAAAATATTGAAAATAGGGATCGCGTATCTAATCTTAAACAATTTAATTATCACTCAAATTTTCAAATTATTTTTATGACCAACACCCCGCACATTAAATGAATATTTTTTAACTAAATATCTCTGGTCAGAATATTACTCTTGAAAATATTACTCTAAGAGCTTCCATGTTATTTTTTCAACTAGTTTCGAGTAAGCCTCTCGGGGATTAATTTACTCTAATAAATCCTCCTTGAACAAAACACCTTGCCCCGATTATGATGACGGTATCCTCATATATCCCTCGAAGAAGAGAGTATTTCGATCGTTAATTAAAGTAACTCTCGAACTGTATGGTTAAATTTATACTATAGTTATTTCCAACAATCGTTAGAAATAATTTGAACCCTGGCGAGCCCAACTTTCCGATTCCACCAACCTTTGGTTAACACAGGTCAGTTCATTAAAGTACAGAGCGTTGGAAAGGACCGTTCCAGTCTTAATTATTCATTATAACTAACATTCGCTCATCTTCTACGGTGAAAGGACTGATACCAAATCGTGATAGAACCAGTATACTTAAAAGGCGACAACGTACCGAGAGGGGCAGAAAAACTAGAGCCTACGGTTGGCGCTCATATTGATCAGAAGTTTCAGAATATCTGCTTCGGGCACTAAATTATCTAAAATATTGGCCGCTCAAGATGCTATCTGAGCAGATTCAAAAAAAACCTGAGCACCAAATGGACAGCCCAAATAAAAAAACTGAGTCAAAATATTCTTTTCATTAGCCAGCATTAGGGTCAAGCAGGTTACGACTATCTCGTAAGCCAGATTTTTCAAAAATTACTATGACAGATCCTCAAGCCCCTGGGTAAAGTACAAAGCAACACCCAGATGCTGAACCAGTAAAAATTCCTCTAGCCTCTAATCATACTGCTCATAGATTTCAATGAGAGTACTTTTATAAACATCTAGCTTAAATTTTAATTTTTAAGCTAGGTAAAATCAAAAGTTATAAGGCAAAGCACCATCGGCATACAGACGCAATAATTATTAAAAGTATTCGTGAAGAATAATAGTTTCTTCCCGATTCGGCCCCACAGAGACCAAGCCTAACGGGGCGCCGGAAAGTTCGCTCAAACGATCTAGAAAGTACCGGGCTGCTTTAGGCAGATCTGTTATTTTTCTAGCTTTTTTTAAATCGACATTAAAACCGGCCAATTTTTCGTAAACTGGCTGACAACAGTCCAGAGTCTGGATATCGGCCGGTATAAAGTCAATTTTTTCCCCATCCAGAAGATATTGAGTGGCTATTTTCAGCTCGGGTAAACCAGCCAGAACATCCAGCTTAGTCACAGCTAGATGATCCGCACCACACAATTCCACCGAATTCCTGATCACAACGGAATCCGGCCAGCCACAACGGCGAGGACGGCCGGTAGTAGTGCCAAATTCTACTCCCCGAGTCCGGAGATACTCACCAGTTTCCTCTTTAAGTTCGGTCGGAAAGGGGCCTAATCCTACCCGGGTGGAATAAGCTTTTACTACGGCTAGAACGCCCTCAATTTTACCCGGAGCCAATCCAGCCCCCACCGTTACTGATCCGGCTATAGGATTGGAACTAGTGACGAAAGGATAGTTACCGTGATCAAGATCCAGCTGTACAGCCTGGGCGCCCTCAAAAAGAATATGATCGCCCCGCCCCAGAGCACTTTGGATTAACCGAGCGGTATCACTAAGAAAAGGGGTTAAGCGCTCAGCCCAGACGTTGGCTAAAGCCATTAGATCGACGAGCTTAACTGAAGGCACTTGGTAAAAACCATTTAAAAGGTGATTCTTTTCCAGAAGGGCATGAACAGTTTTTTCTCGAAAGTAATCCAAATTTCGTAAATCACCCATGCGTAAACCTATGCGGGCGGCCTTATCTTCATAAGCCGGACCTATACCTCGCCCGGTAGTACCGATTTTATTCACCCCCTGAAGATTCTCCCGGGCTAGATCCAGAAGACGGTGATAAGGCATGACTATGTGAGCCTTTTCACTGATAAAAAGATTATCCGGGGTTATGGTTATACCTCTAGCCGTAAGGGCATCAATCTCTTTTAGAAGACCCTCAGGATCAATAACAACTCCACCTGCAATCAGAGCCAATTTACCAGGATGCAAAATGCCAGAGGGAATCAAATGAAGAGCGTATTTTTCTCCGTCTACCATCAGAGTATGCCCAGCGTTGTTGCCCCCCTGGAAACGAACTACCAAGTCAGCTTTGTCGGTAAGAAGATCGACAATTTTTCCCTTACCTTCATCACCCCATTGAGAACCAAAGACCACAACGTTATTCATTACTACGTCCTTCTAATTTTAATTTTTAAAACGGGTAGCTCTTCCACCAGGACAACCCCTAATAACCATATATTATATATAATATAGCACGTTTAATATTTAAAACCAATGGCTTTAAAAACCAGGATTATGATTAAAGCGGGGGGAAGGGGGGAGAAGATACTATACAAAATCAACTTCAAGCGTGGGGTAACGCGACCTTCAGAAAGACAGCCCGGGGTCTGGTGGCGCTGTATAAGACCGTCCCCTCTGCAACGTTTTTCAAACCTCTCAAATCTTCTAAAATTAGTTCAAAGTCTGGTTAGACGTCACCGCCAGAGCGATCAGTATTAGATCGCCGCAAACCGTTATCGGATCGAATTCTACGCCTGGCTGGCCGGACATAGGTGGGCGTTGTTTCTGATTCTGACAAAAATATTAACCTTAATTTAACTAGATAACTTATTGCGCAGATAAAATCTTTCAGCCTACCCGTCTACCAGCTGGAATTTTCAGCACGAGTCGTTTTGTCTTAAACTAGTCGACAAATTCTTCAAGGGGAAAATTAAGACTGACACGCCCTAATCTCCCTTTCAAATTCCACAAAGTTTTACGTCCTTTGGGATTTTTGAAGAAATTAATTAGAATCTCATCTAAGCCAGGTTTCGCTAATTCCGGCTTCGTCCCCCCCACCGATCTAGCTCTAATTCTTAAAAAAATTAAATATACCCTCTTTTTGGTTCCCCGCCTACAACTCCGCTTTCTTTAGAACTAGCATCTTTCTTTTTTACAGTGGGGCCGATAGGCACAGTTCGCTCAGACTGAGAGGTCACTTAAATTGACGTAAACCTGGCTGATATCCTTAAAATGTTCCCCAGCGGCAAGATCGCCAGGATTACAATCAGGGTGATATTTTACGACCAAGCGTAAATACGCTTTACACAAGTTTTCTAATCTAACCCCCTCACCAACTCCTAAAATTGAATAAACTTCTTTAGGGTCAAGGCCGTTCATACTTTTTTCTGTATTTCAGCAATGAGAGCGGTAGTGGAAAACCCTTCGGCTAGACTAAGGGAGCAAACTAAGCCACCCCGGCTTTTTACTATCTCAGCTCCTACAATGCGATCGACCGGCCAATCGCCGCCTTTAACCAAAATATCCGGCGACAAGGCGGTAATAAGAGCTAGCGGCGTCTCCTCACCGAAGAGCACCACTGCATCTACCGCCGCTAGCCCAGCTAGCATTTCAGCCCGAACTCCTTCCAAGCTGATGGGGCGCAAAGGCCCTTTTAAAAACCGGATGGAACTATCCGAGTTGAGCCCCACCAGCAGAAAATCACCTAACGCCCGAGCTTCAGCTAGATAGCGCAAATGACCAGGATGCAGAAGATCAAAACAACCATTGGTAAAGACTAGTCGAGAACCAGTAGCAGCCAATTTCGAGCGAAGTTCCACCGCCTCCGACCGGGTTAATATTTTCCGCCGATAATCCAAGCAACTAACCGGCCTTTAGAGCCGTTTTTTTAGTCCACATTAAAAGAGTTGGGGCCGAGATGGCAATAGAAGAAAAGGTACCGATACTAATACCTATCAAAAGGGCTAGAGCAAAATCCTGATTACCCGGACCACCCAAAAAATAAAGAGCCACTATGACCATCAAAGTTGTGCCAGAGGTCAGAATAGTACGAGAAAGGGTTTCATTAATGCCCCGGTTTATAGTTACAGCGTAATCACCCTTTTTAGATTTTTGTATTTGCTCGCGGATGCGGTCATAGATAATTATAGTATCGTTAATAGAATAACCAACGATGGTCAGAATAGCGGCCACAAAACTTAAAGTTATCTCTTTATCCAGAATGGCGAAAAGACCTACGGTGACAATAACGTCGTGAAGTAGGGCTAAGATAGCACCTAAGGCATATTCAAATTTTAAAATATAGCACAATGCGAGAGTTACAAGAAGGGCCAGGCCAATCACATAAACAGTACCAACCCCGAAAAGGGAAACCGGATAGATCACTCCGAGTAGAGCACCGACAAAAATAACTGAGCTACCCCATTTTTGCTCGAACCGCCCAGATATGTAGATAATTATCATCAAAAGACTATAAAAAAGGGCGCTAATAGCCGACTGGCGGAGATCATCACCCACTCTCGGCCCCACCATTTCCACCCGACGAACTTCTATCTGATCCGCGCCAAAGGAGCGAATTAGAGTATCGGTCACGGTTTGGCTCAGGAGCATGATCTCCGCGGTCATGGACTTTTCTAACTCTTGGTTCACCTGCAGACTAATTAAGTATTCATGGTCATCCTTACCCCCAAAAGACTGAACATTTGAAGCGGGTAAATCAGCCGCAATTAAAGCCTCACGGATACGCTTCGGGTCGGTTTCCCCGACGAAACGGACCTGAATTAGCAGCCCACCGGCGAAATCAATCCCTAAGACCAAACCCCTGGAAATGATAGCTCCCAAGCAAATACAAACAAGAACACCAGTGATGACGAAGGTCAAGCGGCGATGGCCGATAAAGTTAATGTTAACGTCGGATTTGATTAGCTCAAAAGACATGTTCTAACCCCTTTAAATACCAAACAAGTCAGCCCGGCGGCCGCTTAATATGAGATCAAAGATCACTCTGGAGAAAAAAATAGCCGTAAACATGGAAGACAAAAGCCCCACCGACAGGGTCACAGCAAAGCCACGAATTGGCCCGGAACCAAACTGATAAAGAACGATAGCAGTCAACAGAGTGGTAAAATTAGAATCAAAAATGGTCCAGAAAGCCCGACCGAAACCAATAGCCACCGCCGCTTTAGGTGTTTTGCCGTTTCTAAGTTCTTCACGAATACGCTCGAATATTAACACATTAGCGTCTACAGCCATACCCAGAGTTAAAACTAAGCCGAAGATGCCCGGTAGAGTTAGGGTAGCCCCGAAAGCCGCCAGAGTACCCAAAATTATAGGTACATTCAGAATTAGGGCCGCATCAACAATGAGGCCGCTCTGGCGATAATAAATAACCATGAAAATTAAAACCAAAATCAGCCCTAGAGCCCCAGCCTGATAACCTTTAGCTATAGAATCGGCTCCTAAAGTTGGGCCCACGGTGCGTTCCTCTAGCACCGTTACCGGAGCCGGCAAAGCTCCAGCCCTCAAAGCTACAGCTAGGTCGCGGGCTTCTTC
>LQAA01000010.1 GCA_001577715.1 Candidatus Adiutrix intracellularis
CCCAGATTACTTCAAACGTTACTGAAGTAATATTCTGTTTCTGTTCTTAATAACTCCGCTATCGGTGAGCTAGCCTCCCCTTAGATACGAAGCGTATTCAATATTATCTTTATTGTTCTCCAAGTATCCAGTTAGATTAAACTCACTCTTGGCTAACTAGCGTTTATTGAGGCTTTATATCTTGCTTAAGGTCTCTACAATTCGGCTGGCCTTTATAGATTCGCTCACATACCTCATCGGTCCAGAAGCGATACTTAGATTTATCGTTACTAAATACGGCCTTAGCGAAAATTGGGATATTTTCAACTAAGTAAATAAATTAAAGCTCTATTGAGTGTTCGGGAACAGTTATTCCTTCATGTTTCAGATCCAAGTGCCCCCATCGCTTAGCAGAACGGGGTGTCGATAGGTCCAGTAACCATTGCGAAGGGCCAAAGCGAACATATGTTTTTTGAAAGCACTGGTATCTCCGAAAAGCATTATATATTCCCTTTTGCCGATTCGTGGCACCTTTCGTCTTTATTATTGTGATGATAGATAAGGAATTCGGTAGCGAAAGCCATGCCAAGCTTATTTCCCTTCCAAATCAACCCTTCTTCGTTTTTTGTCTCATATATAATATGGCATATCGATTTCAAGATATAACGGGTAGTCATTTTTAACCTTCAGAGCGGTATTCGTTTTTTTATCTATTGAAATGTCCTCGTTCAGTACCCTCTTCAAAGAGCGCATAGTCGTTCCAATTTGTAACCTCTTTTTCAAAACGTACACATTCCTTCAGATACTCATATCTATCAAAAGCTAGATGGAATTTAAACCGACCATTTTATTCGGTATTTTTTAATATTTTTTCTGACTTACATCTAATAAATACCTTAAAGTCCTTTAAACAATTTGGCGACAAATTTTTAATTACTCTGTATGAGTCTGAATATTTTAATTTCTATAAAAACATTGTCGAAATTGTTTTACCAGAAAGCATTCCGACAGGGGAATAAAATATTTTTACAACTTCATTTTTACCTATAACCTTTCCAGCCACAAGATCTTATAGAAGTATTTTCCTGAAATTAGACTAGACGGCTTATTTTTGTGCAAGTCTATTTCAGATAAAGGCCGAAGATAATATCGGTATAAGTAGCTGGAATAAATTCTAATTCGTGATAACGACTTTTATTTTAAAGCCGACTAAATTAATCTTGAAATAATGAACCCCACCGGCAAAGTAAAGTCTTCAAGCTATAGCTTCATTATCGACCTTAACCCTTCCAAAGACAATATTAAAAACTTGTTTAACTACGCTAGAAATCAGTGAAAAATAAAAAATAATAGTTGCATTCTGGAACATAATCTCAGATACACAAAAAAACTCTCCCCGCAAGTTATCTCTTTATTTATCTCTGGATCTATCAGTATATATCACATCTTCACCTTCTGGAATACGCTCCTCAGAAGTATCATACATAAGTGCCCCATCATCACAAATAAATTAATTCAACTTTCATTCTTATCATGTACCCCTAAAATAAAAATTACTACCTACGCCTCATAGGGCTTGAATTTTAAGTGTCAAAATATTATTATATTCTTAAGAATAATGCCTCGGCTTGCAACTGGTCAAGGAAAGACGCCTATGATCAACATATTGATGCTAATGAAAGATAAAAAATTAGCCAGCTAACCACGACCTACCAGAACCGGGAGGTAGCCACTTTCAGAATTTTGGAAACGGCTCGAGCTCTACCAGAAATAAGCACAGGCAGCGGACGGTAATGAACGGAACTGCTTTTAGACCTGGATTATAACTAACCTAATTCGCTAAACATGATATAGAACTTTTTATCGACCGACCCCAGGCCATAAAAATGTAGCCCTAGGCCGGAATGTGGTGGTTAAAATTATAACGACTCTAGTACGCCTAGAAGTTACGAATTTTTTGGATATACTCCCATAGCTCCTAGAATTGTTGAACTACCTGCTGAATAATTTGTTAGACCGCCTACCTCCCCCTACCGGTCATTAACGGCAACTAAAGTTTCCCAACCAGGGATCTTGGTTTCAACGCTCTGTTTTCAGCTTACGAAGAACGCTTGATTATGGGGCTCTAGTCGCAGCCGGGAAGGTCAAAAACCAGACGGCCAAATTACTAAATCTAAGCCACACAATTCTGATGAAGTAGAGATAACTAAGAAATTTCCAGATCAAAAATCCTGGATGAATATCCAGCTAACCTAAATTGGTCGCAATCTAGCTAAACCGCGTAACAACGAAACCACTCGCAACCTTCTCTATATACAGAAAGTAACTAAATTCGAATCCATCCGGTGCGAGACCCTAGCCGATATCTTTAAAATAGAGGCCGCCGACCAACGCTATGACAAGGCCTCCCCGCTGATAAACCAATACCAAGTGGAGTATCTAAAAGACGATCTAACCCCAGAATATCTCCTAACCCAGACCAATATAGAAAACTACCAAAAACATCCCGCCAATGCCTGGAAGCTTCTATCTAATTTCCACCAGCCTTTCTCGAATGATCCCTGGAACCAGAAACTGCTTCTAAAACAAATTAAAAAGGTCATAATCCTAGCGCCCCCGATGACACCTTCCGTTTCATAGAATTATATCGCGGTCGCTACCCCAAGGATCAAAACAGCCGGACCTTTTTGATCAATAAGATAAACTAAGGAATGAACCATGGAGCGTTATAAAGATACGCGCGACTCCCTAACCGCCTTCCGTAAGGACTACACCAGCGACCTAATTATACCTAAACTATTAATAATTTTCCTCAGACAAAACTGGCAAAAAGCCTATTACACTGATGCTAGGTGGCCCCTGGATGAACTATTCTTCAATTACCCGAAGGAACTAAGGAACATCTACTTTCTACTTGCCCGCGATGAAGAGGACTGTAGCCGAGATCACCTCAAGGCCACTACCCAAGACTGGAATAACTTCCACCAAGCTTTCCCAGAGGACCCCAAATTGGATCAAAATTATTTTGACCATTATAAGAAACTCATATTCGGCAACTTCCCTAAAGGAGGGTTCAAACTAGCCAAGAGCTTCCACGAGACTGCTACCTCCAGAGATGTAACCATTTCAGCCAACCTCAGATTGAAAAAATCTAAAAACTATTTCGCCCTGAACTACCAAAGCGAGGACCTAGCCACCTGGGAATACTTTTGCCACGATTTTCTCGATGACCTCCACGACCCCGGACTGCTTCTGACCCAAGCCCACCAGGAATTAAAAAGCAAGCACGGCGACCTAACCCTAGCCCATTACCAGGAAATTATTAACCATTGCCTAGATCAACCCCGCATGCCGGATGTCTACCTAAAAGTCGCCACCACTGAAACTAACCTGAACCGCTACATCACTCTTTCCCTCAATTATCAGAAGCGGCCTCAGATCATCCTAACCGCTATTAAATTAGGCCGTCAGTTAAATCACCTAAGCGAGACCATGGACCTATTTAAGCTGTTCCACCGCAATTACCACGAAATGACCAAGGCCCCAAAGAACTATCTGACCGAAGCTCACATAAAAATTACCGCCGGTAATCAAAATAACGCAACTAAAACTCTAAAAAATGAACTTCTAACTTCACCTTATCTCAGTAACGATTTCCAGGCGCAGGCTCTTTTAAGCGATCTCTACCTAGAATTGGGGCGAGGAAAAGACTGGCCCACTCTAATGAAAAAAAATCTCAATCAGATCAAGAACCCGACCTCCGATCTAGCGAACCGTTTTCTCAAATATAACCAACTAGCCCAGTTCTATTAGGAAATGGGGCGTAATCTCGACGCAGCCCTAACCAATTGGGCTCCCAGTATCTCCACCGACGCCCTTTGCGCCATTATCCAACAATACAAAAAATTGCTGCAGCCTGATAAATATCTCTCAGTCCCGGCCCTAGTCCGGGATACGAGCGACCCAGGCTGGCAAAAAATCGCCGCTACTAAATTAACCACCAAGGCCCCGACCGGGAATTAACCAATGAAAACTCAAACTAAATTAACCAAGCCGGAACCACTCATCATTTCGGCTAGCCGAGCTACCGATATCCCAGCTTTTCACGGTAACTGGTTCATGGAGCGATTGAGAGCTGGTTTTCTGAACCGAATTAACCCCTATAACAGGCGCAACCAACGGATAGAATTAACCGAAACTCGTGCGGTTGTTTTCTGGACTAAAAACCCCGCACCCTTTCTACCGCACCTAAACGAAGTATTTGCACGCGGCTGGGAATGTTTTTTCCACTTTACCCTCAATGATTACGAGATTGAAGGCTGGGAACCAGGCCTACCCCCCCTGGCGGAAAGGATAGAAACTTTTCGTCGCTTATCGGACAAACTTAAACCCGGGACCTTAATCTGGCGTTTCGACCCCATCGCCCTGAGCCCCCATCTCCCGGCCACAACTTTAACCAACCGCATCGAAAAATTAGCGGAAAAATTGCGCGGATATACCGATCGGCTGGTTTTTAGCTTCATCGATCTCTATCCTAAAATTATACGTCGGCTGAACCGGCTTAATCTGGACCTCCGCCCCCCAAAGCCGGATGAAACAATAAATATTCTACAAGCCCTAAGACGCCTGGCCCCCGGGCCACCTCCCCTAGCTTTATTTAACTGTGCCGCAACAACTGATTATTCTACCTGGGGCGTAGAACCGAGCAGCTGTATTGACGCCAACCTCCTGGCTCGCCTAGTCCCGGAACTGCAATATAGTCCCACTCTTTTCGCCCCTACCGCCGGCAACACGTTCCCTAGCTTTCCCGCTCAACCTCTCAAAGATCGCGGCCAACGACGTTATTGCCGCTGTGCTCCCAGTCAAGATATCGGAATTTACGACACCTGCGGATACGACTGCGTCTACTGTTATGCAAAGCGCTGACCTATTAAGAAACGCCCTTGTCGCCCGAAACTTACTCAACTATAATTAGAAAAGGAGCTTTTATAAAAAATGAAAAATAACTCGAAGTTAGGTAAACGCAGCGAATTAACTCCTTTAGCAGAAACCTTAGGACAGTCTCTAAGCCAGGGGTTTTTAAATTTTATGGCTCAAAAACTGCGGGTCTTCGATATCTGGCCTCTGGTGGTAGGGCCTGCCGACGCCGCCCGTACTAGGGCCGTACGGCTGCAAAACAGCCGCCTGATCGTTCTAGTACCAGGCCCGGCCTGGCTAGATCGCTTTAGTTATAAAAAATTAGAATGGTTGATCCGCCTCAACCGGGAACTAGCGGATCAGGCAGAAGTGGAAGATATAATCCTAAAAATTGGTGATTTCGATGACTAACCAATTTTCGGCGAGCCTAACAGTTCTAATTCTAACCAGAAACGAAAGCGCCCAGATTGAAGCCTGCCTAGAAAGCGCGGCAGGCGCCGATGAAATCGTGGTTATAGACGATGGTAGCACCGACAACACCACCTCTCTAGCTAAAAAAAAGGGGGCTACAGTGGTGAATCGAAAGCTTAATAATTTCGCGGAACAACGCAATTTCGCCCTAACTAAAGCCTCCAGCGACTGGATTTTTTTCCTTGACGCTGACGAGCGCTTCTCTCCTAGCCTTCTTAAATCCATCCGCTTCCACCAAAGAACCTACCCCCGAACCGCGGGCAGCGTGGTCCGTCGCAGTTTCGCTTTCGGCCGCCGCCACCGTTTCGGAGCACTCAAACCTGATCGGATAATTCGTCTATTTCCTAAAGGGTCTGTCCACTGGGAAGGAACTGTTCATGAGCGCCCGATCTTCACTATCCCCATCCATCCACTCAAAGGTCATCTTGATCATTTCACTTACCACGACTGGCCTCAGCATCTAGCTAAAATGGAACACTACTCCACCCTCTGGGCCGAAGCGGCCTGGGCGCGAGGGTGGAGTTCCAGCTATTTTCGTGCTGCTCTCCGGGCCGGGGCCGGTTTTATAAAAATGTTTTTCCTAAATCTGGGCCTTTTAGGTGGTCCAGACTCCTGGACTCTGTGCTGGCACCACGGGGTCTACACCTACGCTAAATATAAAAAATTGACAGAACTAACTCGAACTAAAACTAAGCCTTAAGAAGTCTACTTAAGGCAAGAAGAGGCCGCCCGACCGGACAGGCCAAAGCACAGGCCCCACAACCCAAACAGCCCGACCACTCGGACCGAGCCTGGTTTATCAGACCGGGCCAGGCGACGGGTTCACGATGAACGAAAAGGAAAAGAGGTAACCCAACCGGGCAAGCCCGGGCACAATTACCGCAACGCCGACATGGCGCTGGCGGCCCCGATCCCGCCGGCGCCCGCACCAGATGGAGTCCTTCTATATTTTTACCCAAACCCTGCTCCAGTCGGGCCAAGGTGCGCCCCCGGATTAATCCCCCGGCCACCACCGCATCGCCAGGTCCGGGAAGCAGATTCGCGAAAGTTAGAAGATCAATCGCCCGAGCTCCAACTGGCACAAAATAATTAGCTCCCCCCAAAGTCAAAACTAAATGGGTGAGCGGTAGGCCCGTACGAAAGACCCGTCCCAGGGTCTGAAGATCGCGCAAACCCAGAACCCCACGTCCGGCAGGGTCGTAATTACCCATAATTTCTTTTTTGACCAAAGCCGGGAGCGTCTTGGGATAATTCCGGTACTTAAGGATATATTCTTCAACCCCGGCCGGTGCCTGGCCTGGCCGGTCCACCGCCCAGATCACCCTGGCCCCGGGATTCAGAGCCAACACCGCTACTAGCCCAGCCCCCAGGGTTTCCCGATGTTCGTTCAAAAGGGCTAAGGCAAAAGTTAAGCCTGGCTCTGAATTAAAAGTGCTAATTATAACCGGAGCGCCGGGTAAAAATTCGGGCAGGTCGACCCCCAGTTCCTTCAAAACTCGGCTCAACCCGGCTCGGGATAGACCGGACAAATCGACAGGCCGGGGCGGATCGCCCACAGCCGCACTATCACGGCGAATAACTATTTCCGTGGAACTTATTTCCGCAATCACCCCAGCGACCGGAGCATGGATATCCCCAAAGCTCTCACCTTGGCGCCGGGCTAACACCTCACCAGCAGAAACAGGGCGACCCCGCCTAAGACCTTTAACCAATAAAGCCCCAGCTAAAGGCGGCGCCACTATTTTAAAATTATCCCAATCTTTTATAACCTCAGCCATTTTTTCGGACGCCCAAAATAAACTGATATATTTCATGCCGGCTCCGCCCGAATTCAGCGGCCAGGTCAGCGACCAAAGTTTTAGTAGGACGAGGATCGGCTAGGGCCAGTTTCCGCAGAAGATCCATATCTAAAGCTATTTTTTCTTCTTCACCCTTAAAACCCTCCACCACTATAGTTATTTCGCCCTTAAGAACTCTAGCGGCCACTAAATCCGCCAGAGTTCTAAGATCAGCAAAAATTAGCTCCTCATGAATCTTAGTCATCTCCCGAGCCAGCAGGGCCGGACGAGAGCCGAAAACAGCGGCTAGATCGGCTAAACCAGCGGCCAAACGATGGGGAGCTTCAAAAAAGATCAGCGTCCAAGGGTGCCTAGCTAAACTGGCTAAGACTTTGCGCCGGACTACAGCTCTGGCCGGTAAAAATCCGGCAAAGGTGAACTGATTGGCCGAAAATCCGGAAGCGGCTAGAGCAGTAATAACCGCCGAAGGACCAGGCAGGGAATTTATCGTAAAACCAACCGCCCGCGCCGACGCCACAAGCATCGCCCCGGGATCGGAAATAGTGGGTGAACCGGCATCGGTCATAAGAGCTACCACTCCTCCGACACTTAAAACTGCAGCTATCCTGGGCCAGGCCTGCAGATGGTTCTGTTCCCGGTAACTCTGGAGCGGGCGGTTAAGGCCCAAGTGGTTTAAAAGTTTCAAAGAACGCCGGGTATCTTCGACACAGATAAGATCGGCCCGTCCCAAAATTTCCGCGGCCCTCACGGTAAAATCTCCTAAATTCCCTAAGGGCCCGGGCACCAGATAAAGCCCCCCAGCGATTTGATTTTTTCCGGCCATTTTAACAAATCACCACTTCAAAAGCATTCGAGATATAACTTTGTAAGGAATGTAGCACCCGGAAAATTCACTACTTCTACCATATCACAGTTAGTGAAATGATTTTCTCAACAATAACTTTTTAAAAAAACAGTGGCTATGGTTAGCTTCCACTGTTTGCGAAAATTAACCACCTCGACGAGCGAACAAATGAGGTAACGGCGGATTTTCACCATCACCACCGTGTCGCCGTCTCTAAGCACTAAACCCAGTTACCCACAACCAGATAACCCAGAAACTTAAGATGATCATTTACCAGCTCCTCACCCCAGCGGCCCAGTATGTGACGTTAATTTACCTTCAAATCTGCGCCTCAAAATCAAGGCTAGCCGGAACACCCAGCTCTGATTTAACTCCTCTGAAACTGAGCCGGTGACAGGGCGAAGGTCCATAAAGCCTCAGGGCCTCGTAATGCTTTTTAGTACCGTAGCCCTTGTGCTGGTCGAAGTTATATTGAGGATAGCGACCGTGCCATTCTACCATCAGGCGATCCCGCGTTACTTTGGCCAGAATAGAAGCAGCCCCAATAGAAAGAGAACGCTCGTCTCCCCTTACAAGAGTTCTAGCCGGAACCTCAAGATCCGGTTTAACATTGCCATCCACCAGCACTAGAGCCGGCCGAATTACCAGAGCTGCCACCGCCCGCCGCATAGCCAGCAAAGCTGCACGTAGAGGGTTAAGGCGATCTACTTCACTAGCTTCCACCCCCGTCCAGGCCCAAACTACGGCCCGCGACACGATAATCTCAAAGGCCTTCCCCCGCTCCAAAGCACTTAATTTTTTAGAGTCCCCTACTCCGGGATAAGCCTGGTTCGGGTCTAAAATAACAGCCGCCGCCACCAGCGGTCCGGCTAGAGGGCCCCGCCCCGCTTCGTCAGTACCCGCCAGAGGGGAAGCTCCAAGCCGAAAATAAGCATCTAACTCAACCGGATTAAGCTCCTCTAACAGCCAAAAATCGTTCTGGGACATAAAATTGGGGCGTCCTTTCTTTTTAATCATTATATATTAGTCCCAACAGCTTGCCAAGATAAGCGGTATCACGGCGCTAATACGAGGCACAGGATGATAACTCAGCAAAAAAATTAATCTTAATTAAATAATTGCACTTAATTTCTTAGATTTATATACTATATTCTAGTTGAGTTATAAAAATTACCAACACTATATCTAAAATGTTACGCCTATTATATTTTACTTACATATTAAATTTTCATAGTTAAATTTTTTCCACCTCATTACAAGAGCAAATAGTATGATTGCGATGCCTGTTTCAGTTTTATCTTCGATTCAAAGCATAAGTCGATGCAACTATCTACGATAAATTGCAAAAATACTAAGCATGTTTATGAACTAAACCCTTAAGAGCCCAGCGATAAAAGAAGCCAAGAGCTTGATTAGGTGTTCCCGCAAAAATGGTAATTTACATCTATGCTTCATAACTACCCCAGAAAATGGACCTACCACTAACTTAGCTGCATAAACTATCTATTTTATGATTCTAGATAGAGCCGTCACTCAAGAAACCTGTTCTGAAATCAAACGTACTTGCTCAGAGCGCATCTAAACAGTTAATATCGCTTACACCATAAAGAAGTACCCTCTTTTCCAATTTCTACGCTAGATTATTAACTCTTTCTACACAAAGTAAATATCCCCTTCACTACTCAATTTGTGAATCTTCACCTACAAAAAAAATACGTCCCGTAAATAATTACTTTATGTTAATGTATAATTATATCTTACTTAATAATCATCATAATCAGTTACATCAGCATCACCATAATAATCAAGACTATAGTAATGGTAACGAGCTCTATAAAGATGTTAGTAAGGTTATCCCAAATAACCGCCACAAATTTATTTTCCGTCTCCAATCAAATCTATCCAGTCCGAACATTAGGGGATATTATTGAGATAGCGTCCGCCCAAACCGAGCACCTTCTATTTCATGAGGACGAATACTAATTTTTTAATTCTGGACTGTTCGAAAAAAATCGAAAAGTCTTTGATAAAGTTCATCCATTTTTCCAAGCCGCTCACCTACTACTGTTCATAAATCGAAGCTTCCAGCCGGAGAACCTACGGATCTCCAGTTTCAGAGGGAACCCGATAATAGGATGTTTGCGCGGATAACCGATGTTACGGCACCAGTAACCTCAAATAAAAGCGTAATTCCCTTTAAAGACGCTGATCAGTTCTATATAATGCTATTTTATCAACATACTGTAATCCACAAGCTCCATAATATAGTCATTATTAAGAATCAGAGTTACCTAACCTATTATCTGGCCGCTATCGTTCAGTATCGGAGGCGCCCAACGGACATATCCTCAAACTGCTGACCGTTCGGCTTTTCTATCCCAATATAAATCTGCTTATCCGGATCATATTTTATTTCATACCCACGCTCATACGACGCGTTAGCCATTATTTCAGGTATGTAAATTCAGATATTAATTCGAATTCACATAGTCGCCGTTAACGTTTGGTATATATATATATCACCAGATTTAATTTTTTTTACGTCTTCAACCTAGATTTCAACTTTAACGTAGATGTTATCTCTTTTAAAAATATCTATTTTCTCTAAATTCATTAGGATAATGAACCTTAGACGAGTCGAAAGCAATGATCTTGAGGAATTCACACCCTTCAAAATTAAGAAAGAGTATTTCACCATAAAGAGGAATTCTTTGTAACTAAAAGTCTGCGATAGATAATAATGGAAGTTATCTATATCATTATTTTCGACATTAGTTGAGGTATCGCTATTAGTCATCCAGGCTAGCTTTTTAACGAGCGTCCAGGACTTACTATCGAGATTTAGTTTATATTCCCCCTTACTGATCAACCTTTTCAGCCTACTATCCATAAACTAGCGGTAATTTTTATCCGAAAGTTTTAAGTCAACCGGGTATAAAATATTAGCATCGCAAAAATAGAGCACCTATTCGTTAGGGGAAAGTTTATAAGTAGACTTTTTTACTCACTAAACAAATCTAAAATTATACCTAGAGGGATATTTTTATTATATGAGATTGTAATCTTTTATAGAAATGAGTTACCTTATTTTTTTGTTAAATTTTTCTGGCTAACCAAAATTTTGATCAATACTTTAGAAGCTCGACTAACATAATGAAGAGAAAAGAAATCTATTTTAGAAAATTAATATTGCACTTATGTACTATTATTATAAATCTTTAGTGTTTCCGGAAAAATCAAAAAAATAAGCTTACTCCTAATAAATGTATGATAGAAAAAATAGCTGCTCTTCTCGCCGTATCCGTAAACATGTGCTCAATATTCTCAACCGCGCTATCATTTAAGGCAGTAACAGAGTCGCTGATGGCGATCTCTCTCAATATTTTACCCAGGTTGATAAACTGTCGCCAGGTGATAGCCGCCAACATAATCCACAATATAACTTTGATAATAAAGGAACTATTGATCAGTTTAGCCTATATTTCAAAGCCGTAACTGTTTAATAACTACTCTTTAAACTAAGAAAAATAATTTATAATTTTGAATACTTTTAATCAATTCTTTTTAAGCGCGGTAGAGCTAACAGCCCGATCCAGCTTCCGGCAAACCAGCTCCGATTTAACCTTAAAGACCAACTGATTTACAGCCAAGGGAGTTCCTCCTTATGGCCCATAATATATATAACATATCGAAATATTTAAATTATTTTAAACCAGAAGACAGATACGAAAGTGTTATCTCCAGCAAAAATAATATATAAATTTCGCTATATTACTGTAATATTTTATAAGTAATTTTATCTAAGACTTAGAAACATATTATAATTTTTATTAAAAATAATATTTTATCCTTACTATCTATAAACCTATGTTTATATTTATGATCAAGTCGGCGTTCTAGCAGACAATTTATTAAAAGCTTATCTGGACACTGGACTTTTAAAGCTGGTTAGGCTAAAATAATTAATATTATATTAGCTTCTATTAAAAAATGCCGCTTGCGGCCAATTATGCCGGGCGGCTTTATCCCCGGCGAAGATCAGAGGAGATCGTTAATGTCGAAATCTTTCTTCATCACAGCCCTCGGGCAGGTTTCTAGTAAACACAACGCCGCCGTGGCGGTCCTGAACCTGGCCCGCAAGAAATCACCCCAGGCCGCCTACTTCAAGCCTATCGCCAAAAGCCCCGATGATGAGGAATTGCAAACTACCCTCTCAGGGGCTGCACTCCCCGGTACCCCGGCGGACTATTATGCCCTAACTTTTGAGGAAACCATCAAGCTTTTGAACCACGGCAAGGTTGGATCAGTTTTAGACGCGGTTTTACAAAAATACAACCAGTTAGCCGCTAAATTTAGCCCTCTAATTATTGAAGGCCTTGATATGGTTCCTACCGCCGGGGCCCTAGCCAAACTCGACGCAACCATCGCAGCTAACCTGGGTAGCCCTGTCATCCTTTTGACTGAAGAAGACGAATGCGGCTGCGGCTGCGGTCTTGCCGTCGCCGCTCTGGCCGTCAGCGCCTATAAAAGCCGCTTCGCCGAAATATTTGCCCTGGCTATTATATCTAAAAACCCAAGCAAGATACCTCTGGAAACTAACCCAACTAGCCCCCTGGCTGGCGCTAAAATCTGGCCCGTGGCCTCAGCCGGCGATATAGTTTCCCACCTAGAAAAAAACTGTGAGTCTATCTGCCAGTACACCCCCAAAGCCCTAACTCCCAAGCGCTTTGAATTCATGCTCATAGAAAAAGCCAAAACCAAAAAACAACATATCGTCCTACCCGAAGGCACTGACGAACGTATTCTTAGAGCCGCCGACGATATTCTAGAAA
Source organism: Candidatus Adiutrix intracellularis (assembly GCA_001577715.1). Classification (GTDB taxonomy): domain Bacteria; phylum Desulfobacterota; class Desulfarculia; order Adiutricales; family Adiutricaceae; genus Adiutrix; species Adiutrix intracellularis. The sequence goes on from LQAA01000010.1 coordinate 12,843, forward strand.
AAGACTTCGCTGATCTCACTATTCTAGGCGATCCCGACGCTATTTCTAAACAAGCTAAAGACATCGGCCTAAAAAATCTTCTGACTAAAGCCCAGCTTATCAATAATAAAAATAGCTCTCTCTTACCGGAACTAACCCACGAATTTTTTGAACTCCGTAAAACTAAAGGCATCACTGAGGAAAAAGCCGCCGCCCAAATGCTGAATCGTAACTTTTTTGGCACTATGATGGTTAAACTGAAAAAAGCCGACGGCATGGTCTCCGGGGCCGACGGAACCACCGCAGACACCATCAGACCGGCCCTAATGATCATAAAGACCAAACCCGGCTGCTCCATCGCCAGTTCCGTCTTTCTCATGTGTCTAGCCGACCGGGTCTGGGTCTTTGGTGACTGTGCTATCAACACCAACCCGAATCCTCAACAGCTAGCGGAAATAGCCATTATTTCCGCCCAAACCGCCCAAGCTTTCGGAGTTACCCCCAAAGTAGCTATGCTCAGCTACTCTAGCGGAACCTCCGGTACCGGCCCTGATGTGGACGCCATAACTGAAGCAACTAAACTAGCTCAAGAATCCGCCGCCAAAGTCTTCCCCGGTCTACCTATAGACGGGCCACTTCAGTTTGACGCCGCCGTCGACCCCAGAACAGGCAAATCTAAAATGCCCGCTTCATCTGTCGCCGGTCAAGCTACGGTTATGATCTTCCCCAGCCTCAGCGCCGGGAACATCGGCTATAAAGCCGTACAACGCACCGCAAACGCCGTCGCCATCGGCCCCGTAATTCAGGGTCTCAATGCCCCGGTTAACGACCTCTCCCGAGGGACTTTAGTCACCGACATCATCAACACGGTGGCGATTACCGCCCTTCAAGCTCTAGCCGACAAATAGCCAGCCCATCTTTCCTAAAGAGAGTACCCTACCGCCGGGGTGCTCTCTTTTTTCAGAGTTAAATTCCCCTAACTTTCTTTATTTTATGACTTAATTAAGGTGGCCGGCTTGATGGTACCAGCTCCAAAACGCCTGACCACCTGATCTAAGGCTTGGTTTAACTGGGTCGCCCGAAAATCTTTTGTTTTCCGCTCCGAAGCCATGGCCAACTGATCAAACAGGAAAAGTTGGCCGGGCCGTATTTCACTCTTGCCACTCAGCCGACTTAAAATAACCCCAACTAATCGCATAGCCCCAAGTTCCGGAGCTATTTTTTCATAAAGGTTCAAAACGATGAAGTATATTTCGTCGCGAATATCAGTAGGGACGGCCAAAACTTTGGTGCGAATGATAGTTTTGAAGCAACCGTCACGAAACTTAACGGTGATATTTTGAGCCTTGAAGCCTTTGCGGCGCAAACGTTCCACAGCGGTCAAGCTCTGGGCCAGAAGAGCAGCTTTAATCTCTACTGGCGAAACAAGATCGACCGCAAAAGTTTCTTCAGCCCCCACCGACTTAGACTTCCGATCGGAGCTAACTCCGCGATCATCCCGGCCGTTGGCCAGAAGCCACAACTGCTCACCGGAGCGTCCGAATTTTTTTTCTAGAAAGCGCAAATCAAGAGCCGCTAGATCTCCTATAATAGTCAACCCAAGATTACGAAGCCGCTTCAACATAACTTTGCCCACCCCCCACAAATTCGATAAAGGTAGCGGCCAGAGGAAATCTAGTTCCTTCCCAGGTGGGACGATGGTAAGGCCATCAGGCTTATTCAGGCCGGAAGCAATTTTAGCCAACTGTTTCTGAGTGGCCACACCGGCGGAAACGGTAAGGCCGGTTTCCGTCCGTACCTCTTCTTTAAGACGCCGGGCAATCTCAGCCGCTGGACCGAAAAGACGAAAGGAAGCGCTTACATCCAGAAAAGCTTCATCCAAAGCCAACGGCTCCACTAAAGGGGTATAGCGAAGAAAAATAGCCATAATCCGACCTGATAGTTCCTGGTAGCGCTCAAAGCGGGGAGAAATAAAGACCCCTGCGGGGCAGAGACGGCGGGCGGTAATCATGGGCAGAGCCGAGTGGACGCCGCAGGCGCGGGCTTCATATGAAGCGGTAGAAACCACCCCGCGCGACCCTAAGCCCCCCACAATGATCGGGCGCCCTTTAAGAGCAGAATTATCTAAAACTTCGACCGATGCGTAAAAGGCATCCATATCTAGGTGGATAATACCTTTAGTCGACATGATACACTCCCGCGTAAGGTAATTTAATTTACTCTAACACCCTCACGATGACCCGTCAACCAGAACTCGGCACGCTTGTTGCTTTCACTTGCGGCTTTACAGCCAGCCCTCTAATTTGCTATAATAAAATATTAGTAAGAGGTAAATCGAATGGAACAGGTGCGATTTTATATTCTGTGCACTATGAGCGCCCTGATTACCGTCTCTGCCCTACTCCTTTTCGAAGCCCATTACTGGCGGGCACAGCTCGATGATTTGGAGGACCTTCTCCCAGACAACATAAACATGCGTCTAAATAACCTGACTTTAAGCGAAATCGGAGCCGGAGACCAAAGCATGTCCATCACCGCCACTTCAGCCCTATATGATCAACGCCAAGACACCTTCAATCTTGAACAGATCAAGGCCCAAATAACAAACGGGCTGAACCTTTACGACATAACTGCTGAAGCCGGTCTCTATGAACAGGGTCGCAAGACCATCAACCTAACCGGCCACGTTCAGGTAGCTAATAATAAAGGCGGAGTTCTAATCTCTGAAGCCCTAACCCTGAAATTCGAAGAAGGGCTCCTGATCGGCCAGAAAAAATTCTGTTATTCGACCCCGGAAGCCGAGCTAGAAGGTCGAGCCTTTATCTACCACACCCATAATCAGTTTTTAACCGTCGAAGGACGAACGCACCTTTTCTTTTAGTTTTTAAATAGCCCCGATGGTGAACCGGTGAAAATTAAAATTAATCCCTGGCTTTTAACTCGATTTTTACCAAGAACGATCGGTTTTCTACTTCTAGTCCTGGTCTGGAGCCTCAGCCTGGTCACTAACCCAGCTAAAGCTCAACTTAAACCCAGCGATTCACGCGACTCCATTATTATTTCTTCCGACCGCCTAGAAACAGACGACGC
>LQAA01000011.1 GCA_001577715.1 Candidatus Adiutrix intracellularis
CGGATTTCGACCGGTGGCTGTTATCTATTCCTCTTTTCTTCAGCGGGCTTTTGACCAGCTCTTTCATGATGTGGCTCTGCCTAATATTCCAGTTCTGTTAGCGGTAGATCGGGCTGGACTAGTGGGCGAAGACGGCCCCACTCACCACGGGGGGCTTGATTTATCCTATTTACGACTGCTGCCTAACTTTACGGTTATGGTTCCAGCCGATGAAGCTGAATTGCTAGCCATGCTGAAACTTGGTCTTACCCTTGGCTCTCCTTCAGCCTTGCGGTATCCGCGCGGCCCTATTCCAGCGCCCTTGCCTGGGTTGGGTTATCCCCTAGTCCCTGGCCGGGGTGTACTTCTTAAAAACGGAACGGATCTGACTATTTTAGCTTTGGGACCGCAAGTTTCGGAAGCTTTGATGGCAGCTTCCCGGCTCAAGGCTGAAGGCATCTCGGCTCGTGTAGTGAATATGCGTTTTCTTAAACCCTTGGATCGTGAGTTGGTCATCGCGGAGGCAGAAAAAACCGGTCGTATTCTAACAGTTGAAGAAAATACTTTGACCGGTGGTTTATTCGGAGCGGTGAGTGAAACTCTAGCTGCGAGTCGGCCGCAAACTCTTTTTTTGCTTCGGGGTTTGGGTCTGACTGACGTTCCTGTGCTTCACGCTTCCCAATCATCTCAGAGAACTTGGTGCGATCTAGACGCCGCTGGCATTATTAAGGCCACCAGGATTTTGCTGAAAGAGGATATTATAAAATTTTCTTGAATTTAAATCCGCTTATTGGTACTTTGTTAAAGTAGATTAATTTTGACCTCGTTGAGTTTGTAAAGAGGATTTTATGAGTAAAAAAGTTGAAAAAGCTAAAAAAATAGTGCTTGCTTATTCGGGTGGTTTAGATACTTCCGTTATTTTGAAATGGTTGAAACAGGATTATGGGGCTGAAGAGGTCGTAGCCTTTACCGCCGATTTGGGCCAGGGGGACGAACTGGCCGGTCTAGAGGAAAAAGCCCTTAAAACCGGGGCTTCTAAACTTTACATAGAAGACCTTAAAGAAGAGTTTGTCCGCGATTTTGTTTTTCCGGCTTTTCGGGCCAATGCTATTTATGAAAGTCAATACTTACTGGGTACCTCACTGGCAAGGCCAATCATTGCTAAACACATGGTGGAAATAGCCCGCCATGAAGGGGCCGGAGCCGTGGCCCACGGGGCTACCGGCAAGGGTAATGATCAGGTTCGTTTCGAGTTAACGACTATGGCTCTTGATCAGAGTCTTATTACTGTGGCCCCATGGCGGGAGTGGAAATTTACTTCTCGCACTGACCTTATAGATTACGCTGAAAAGAATGATATTCCTATTTCCGTTTCCAAGGCTAAATCCTATTCTACTGATCGTAATCTTCTTCATGTAAGTTTTGAAGGTGGCATGTTAGAGGACCCTTGGCTGGAATCGGATGAGGACATGTTTCTTTTAACCGTTTCTCCTGAGAAGGCTCCGGATAGGCCCACTTATATTGAAATAGAATTTGAACACGGCGATGCTGTGGCTGTGGACGGCCAGCGTTTGAGTCCAGCTTCTCTTTTGGGATATCTTAATCGATTGGCTGGGGTTAATGGTATCGGTCGCATCGATATAGTTGAAAGCCGTTATATGGGTATGAAGTGTCGGGGAGTTTATGAAACTCCGGGTGGTACCATCCTTCATCTGGCCCATCGTCATCTAGAAACCTTAACTCTCGATCGAGAAGTTATAAGCCTTAAGGATAGTCTAGTTCCTAAATATTCAAGTCTGGTTTACAACGGTTATTGGTATGCCCCTGAACGCGAGGCTATCCAGGCTCTAATCGATGAAACTCAAAAGTTAGTGGACGGCGTGGTTCGCCTAAAACTTTATAAGGGCAATTGTATTGTGACGGGCCGCAAATCTCCCTATTCCCTTTATCACGACGGCTACGCTACTTTTGAAACAGATGGGGTCTATGATCAAAGTGATGCCGCTGGCTTTATCCGTTGTGCTGGGCTACGACTTCGCATTCGTAAGCTTTTAAGGGGCTAATGGCTGGATGACTGCCAAAACCGTTATTAAAAAAGATAAACTCTGGGGCGGGCGTTTTTTTGGCTCTACCGATTATTTATTGGAGCGGCTTTCCACTTCAGTTAACTTTGATTATCGGCTAGCTCTTTTTGATATTGAAGGCAGTCAGGCTCACGCTCGTATGCTAGGCGAAGTTGGTCTGCTAACTTGCGATGAGAGCTGCAAAATAGTTTTAGGGTTGGAAAAATTAAAAAAGAAGATTCAGACTGGCAATTTTAATTGGGACCCGGGGGCGGAAGATGTTCATATGAATCTTGAACTAGCCCTGACCGAACTTATTGGGCCAACAGGTAAGAAACTTCATACTGCCCGCAGTCGTAACGATCAGGTAGCCTTGGATACCTGCCTATATCTGCGTGCGACGGTGGAACAGGTTGGAGTAGATCTTTTGGGGCTCCGGGAAGCCCTTTTGGATAAAGCCGCTGCTGTTAAAGATGCCCCCATGCCGGGTTATACCCATCTTCAGCATGCTCAGCCAATTTTGCTGGCACATCATTTATTGGCTTATGCTCAGATGCTGAGCCGCGATCAAGAACGGTTAAACAATTTAGGCCAGCGTCTTGATTATATGCCCCTTGGTAGCGGCGCTCTTTCAGGAACTGGGCTACCTATTGACCCTGAAAGAGTGGCTAGAGACTTAGGCTTCAGCCGCCTTTCAGAAAATAGCCTCGATGCTGTGGCCGGACGTGATCACTTATTGGAGTTTCTGGCTTTCGGGGCTATTTTAATGACCCACTTATCACGCCTAGCTGAAGACTTAATTTTGTGGTGTTCACAGGAGTTTGCTTTTGCCGAACTGCCGGATGAACTGTCCACCGGTAGTTCTATGATGCCGCAGAAAAAAAATCCTGACGGGGCGGAACTTATGCGAGGTAAGGCCGGCCGGGTTATTGGAAATCTTGTGACTCTACTGACGGTGGTTAAAGGTCTTCCCCTTTCTTACAATCGCGATCTTCAGGAGGATAAGGAACCTCTTTTTGACACCGCTGACACGCTTAGATTGATTTTGCCGGTGGCTACCAAAATGATCGCTGGGTTAAAATTTAATTTTGAACGTCTCCGCTTGGCCGCTGATGGCCCTTACACTCCGGCCACTGATTTAGCGGATCATTTGGTGCGGCGGGGAGTACCCTTTCGTGAGGCCCATAACCAGGCTGGTGTGGCTGTTGCCTATGCCTTGAAAAAAAACAAAGCTTTGGCTGAACTAACTCTAGATGAATTAAAGCGTTGCTGCCCAAAGGTTGAAAAGAGCATATTTGATGAAATGACTTTGCCGGCTATGCTAGCTGCCCGTTCCACTTTTGGTGGCACGGCTCCTAGTAGTGTGGCCCGCCAGCTTAAAACAGCTCGTTTAAAATTGATTTGGGAGATCCAGGAAATAAAGAAAGGGATCGGACGATATGTCCCGAGTCATCCTGAATCTTAAAGCGATTAAAACTTTTCTTTCGTTGACTTTAGTTTTAGTTTTTATGGCTTGCGGAGTTAAGACCGCCCCTTATCCGGCGGCGGTTACTCTACCGGGTCAGGTACGAAACCTGACTCAGGTCGTTACAGAAGATGGCGAGTTAATTTTGCGTTGGTTTCCTCCAGATACTAATATGGTTGGCCGACCTCTTAAATCACTGGGTGGCTTTAGAATAGAAATGGCTGATGATATTGTGGATAACAATTATTGTATAGGTTGCCCTCAACGCTATCTTCCGGATCCGGTGGATATTGTGACTGCCGCCACTCCGCCTCCAGGCCTGGTTCATGCTCCCGGTCCTTATGAATGGCGTTATCGCATTAAACAAGGACATGTCTATCATTTCCGGGTGGGGGCGGCCAGTAAAAACGGTGGGGTCCACCCCGAATCAAAAGTAGAGACTGTAGTTTGGGCCTTACCCGCGCCTGGGGCTTTAAATTTTTTCGCCGCTTTGGGTGATAAAGCTGTTGAATTAACCTGGTCAATTCCCAGCCCCGGTTGTCGGGTGGAAATTGAAAAAAAGGCTCCAGGTAGCGAATGGAGTACTTTGACCGCTTTGAGCGAATCTACCGGACATTTTAGCGATCTAGCCGTAGATTATGAAAAGATTTATGAATACCGCGGTCGCTTGGTTAAAGTGAAAGATAAAACTGGTGTTCAGGGGCCCTGGTCACGAGAATTCAGTATCCGAGTTATAGATGTAACCCCACCTAACCCACCGGTCTATCTCGATGCCGCTCTCGACACTTCAGGAGTGCGCTTGATTTGGGAAGACTTGACTCTTGATCCAGATGTGGCTGGCTATCGGGTCTATCGCCAAAAACCCGGAGAATCTGACTTTATTCTTCTAACACCGGTTCTGTTACAAAGGAATACCTATTTAGATAAAATATTTTTAGAGAGTGAAGGTATAATCCGTTATCAGGTTACTGCGGTTGATAGGAGCTCCAAAGCCAACGAGAGCCGGCCTTCGCCGGTAGCTGATGTTTATCTAGATCCGTTGGTGGATGTGCCCACCCGACCGGAATAAGATTAAAAATTATGAATCCTTTTAATTATATAGATAATCATCTCACTGTCGACGGGGTGTCCGTTTCCGAAATCGCTACTGCGGTTGGCACTCCTGTTTATATCTATTCCAAGGCTTTTTTTCAGGCTCGTCTGGTTGAATTTGAGACTGCTTTTGCGGATATTCCCCATCTGCTCTGTTATTCGGTTAAAACTTGCGCCAACCTTTCACTTCTAAAGCTTTCGGCGGAAAACGGTTTCGGGGCTGATATAGTTTCCGGTGGTGAATTATTTAAAGCTATTAAGGCCGGCTTATCCCCCTGTCGGATTGTCTTTTCCGGAGTGGGGAAGACGGCCTCGGAGATGGCTGAGGCCCTACGGGCTGATATTCTGATGTTCAATGTTGAATCAGCCGAAGAATTGGAAACTCTGGCTCAAGTGGCCGGGAATCTTAATCTCAGAGCCAAGGTGGCCTTGCGGGTTAACCCAGACGTGGATCCCCAGACTCATCCTTATATAGCCACTGGCTTAAAAGCTAGTAAATTCGGTATTTCTCATGATGAAGCCATTACTCTTTATAAACAAGCAGCTGCTAATCCCCATTTAAAAGTGATCGGGATCGACTGCCACATCGGTTCTCAATTGACTAGCGTTACTCCTTTCGTGGCGGCTGCCGAAAAACTGCGAGATCTAGCTATAGAATTGCAAAGCGCCGGTTTGAATCTTAGATATTTAGATATGGGCGGTGGCTTAGGTATTCGATATAATAATGAAATTATACCGGCAGTATCTGAATACGCCGCCGTACTTAAACCGTTGCTCAAATCCTTGCCGGGCTTGACCCTTATTTTGGAACCGGGCCGCCGTATTGCTGGTCCTTCAGGTGCGCTTTTGGTTAAAGTGTTATATAACAAGAGAAATGGCTCAAAAAATTTTGTAGTAACCGATGGGGCCATGAACGATCTGATTCGTCCTTCTCTTTACGGTTCCTATCATCGGATACTTCCTGTCCTTCGAACTGGAGCTTCTAAAAACGTGGTGGATGTAGTCGGACCAGTTTGCGAATCAGGTGATTTTTTGGCTAGGGAAAGACTTCTGCCGGCCGTGAAAGCCGGTGATTTGCTGGCGGTTCTGGAGGCTGGGGCCTATGGCTACTCCATGAGTTCCAATTATAACGCCCGACTCCGGGCCGCCGAAGTTCTGGTTGAAAACGGTTTTTTCAGGGTCATAAAATCGCGTGAATCTTATGAGGATTTAACTCGTGGCGAGTATATTTGATTTTTTTCTGATTATAATAATTTAATCACAGAGAGAGATTATGGAAAAATTTACTTTTTATAAATATAGTGGCCACGGCAACGATTTTATTATTGTTGATAACTGGGATGGTCAAGTTTCTGAAAAAGACATGGCTAAAATATCTAGATTTATGTGTCGCCCGAAATTTGGAATAGGGGCCGATGGAGTGGTTTTTATCATCGCCGGCCCGGATGAAGTTGACTTTGCCTGGCGCTTCTTCAATGCTGATGGCTCCGAACCGGACATGTGCGGCAACGCTAGTCGCTGCGCGGCTCATCTAGCCAATACAATTGGTATCGCTCCAGCTGAGATGTCTTTTAGAACTAAAGCCGGAGTAGTGGAAGCCGTAGTTAGTGACCGATTGGTTAAAGTACAGATGCCCAGAATAGGTCGTCCTGAAGGTGCGGCTCTGGTTGAGGCTGAAGGCCTGAGTTTGACCTACTATCGTCTGAACACCGGAGTACCTCACGCCGTAGCTTGGGTGGAGGATCTGGAAAACGTCAATGTCTTTAAAATAGGGCGGACGGTGCGCCGCCACCAGGCTTTTGCCCCTGAAGGGGTTAATGTTAATTTCGTAAAAATATTGGGGTCAGATAAATTGACTTTGCGAACTTATGAACGCGGAGTAGAAGACGAAACTTTAGCCTGTGGTACGGGAGCCGTAGCTGCAGCCATGTTAGCGACCTTTCAGGGCTTAATCTCTGCTTCATCCATTATTTGTCAAACTCGGGGTGGCGACGATTTAACCATCAGTTTTGAAGGTCCCCTAGCGGCCCCAGAAAAAGTTTTCATGGAAGGCAAGGTTCGTTACTTATTTTCGGGCCAAGTTGAACCCGACTTATTTCTGAAATAATAATATGGGGGTTAAAATGAAAAATCAGATTTTCAGGGGTGTAATCACAGCTTTGGTTACTCCTTTCAGAAATGGGAATCTGGACGAGGAGGCTTTACGGCGCCATATTCAATATCAAATTGAAGGTGGCGTTCAAGGGGTCCTGCCTTGCGGCACTACAGGTGAATCCCCGACTCTCAGCCACGAAGAGCACAAACGAGTGGTGGAACTGACGGTAGCTGAGACCGGAGGTCGGATCAGAGTTCTAGCCGGAGCCGGTTCTAATTCTACCTGTGAAGCTCTAGATCTGGTTGAGCATGCGGCTAGGGTGGGCGCCGATGGTGTTTTGGTTGTGGCTCCATATTACAATAAACCCACCCAGGAAGGGCTGTTTCTTCATTATCAGGCTTTGGGACAAGTGGGTCTACCTATTATAATTTATAATATCCCTGGACGATGCGGGGTTAATATCTTGCCGGAGACTCTGGCCAGGATAGCCAAGGAAATACCAGCTGTGATCGGAGTTAAGGAAGCTACTGGCGATCTGAATCAGATGATTCAAACTATAGAATTGTGCGGGCCGGATTTTCTAGTTACAAGTGGTGACGATAGTTTGACTCTGCCCTTACTGGCCGTAGGCGGCGGAGGAGTTATTTCTGTAGCTTCCAACCTCATTCCTGGTTCGTTGGTAGAAATGTGGTGCGCCTGGGAGAGTGGGGATCTATCGGGGGCGAGAGAAAAATTTTTTCACATGCTGCCACTCTTCAGAGCTCTTTTCCTGGAAACAAACCCTATTCTGGTTAAGACAGCTTTAAGCTTTATGGGCCGCATGGTGGGCGAAATGCGTCTCCCCATGTGTCCGCCCCGGGCTGAAACTATAAAAGTTTTACGTCGCTCTATGGAACAGTGGGGATTGTAATGGCTGAAAAAATGAGTGTTTCCGTTTGTGGGGCTATGGGTCGTATGGGCCAGTGCGTAATCCAATCGGTTTTAAGCCGCTCTGATCTACGCTTGGCAGGAGTGCTGGAGCGTTCAGATTTTTACCTTTTGGGCCGGGATTTAAGCCAGATTTTAGCTGGGGTGCCGACTGGCCTAATGCTAACCGCCGATTTTATCCAGGCTGTTACCGAGGCTGATGTGTATATAGATTTTACTACCCCCGCTTCTAGTCTGCTCTATCTTGAACAAGCCGTTAAACTAAAATTGCCCGCAGTTATAGGTACCACTGGCTTTTCTTCTGAGGAACAGCTTCGCTTGAAAGAAGTCGGCCGTCGAATTCCCCTTCTCTGGGCTCCGAATATGAGTATAGGGGTAAACGTAATGTATAAGGTGGTTTCGGCTTTAACCAGAATGCTCGGATCTGATTATGACGTGGAAATAGTTGAAGCCCATCATCGCTTGAAAAAAGATGCCCCCAGTGGCACGGCTCTAAAGCTCTTGGAGGTTGTGGCCCAGGCTAAGGGATTAAGCAAGGAAAAAAGTCGAGTTGTCGGCCGTAGCGGCCAAGTGGGAGAGCGGCGTGACGATGAAATAGGGGTTCTGGCTGTGCGCGGTGGAGATATAGTAGGTGATCACACTATCTATTTCTGCGGTCCTGGCGAACGGTTGGAATTGACCCATAGAGCCCATACCCGCGATACTTTCGCTCAAGGGGCGGTGCGGGCGGCCTCTTGGCTAGCGGCGGCTGGACGCCTCCCCGGGCTTTACACTTTAGACGATATCCTTAGTGAATGAAAAAATGCTTCCTAAAACAACAGAATCACCGTTTTAAGCTTCTTTTATTTCTTATGCGGTTAAGCTTGAAAAAAGCACCAGTTATACTAGTAGTAGATGTTTTTTAGTTTTAGCTCTAAATTAAAGAAGCCTTTGAATGTTAAACTAAACTTCCAGCGGCTATTTACTATAATATACTTTAATTATTATTAAAGTATCTATTTGTTCGCAATATATATATCCATATAAATGATATCTTGCTACAGCGATTCTCAAATTAGTATATTTTGTGTTAAGTTTATTGGAACATACTTAGTTTTATGTTAAAATATATTCATGAGACATTATGGAGAAACATATGTTCTTGTTTCGGGAGTAGACTGAAAAAGCGCTAGACAAGTGTTTTGGTAAGAATACTCATCATTTTATATTTAATACATACTTGGCAGCATTTTCTGTTTTTTTATATAGAGTTTTTTTTCTGACCCACCAGCGTACTTTAAGAACTGTATAGTAGTTCTAATTTATAAACTCTTTTTCAAGACGTACAAATTTCTCCGGATAAGTATACCTAATAGATACTGGATAAAATTATAGTTAACTATTTTAACTTAGTTTTTTTAATATTTTTTTAACCTACATTTGATACATGCTTGAATCTTTTTAAATAATTCGATGACAATTTTTTAATTACTCTGAATAAGTCTGAGTATTTCAATTATTATAAAATACAGTGTCGAAATTACCTTACCAAAAATCATTTTGACGAGGATACAGAATATTTTAATAGATTTTTAGGAGTTGCTATTATTGCGTCGGGCTAAAATATAGCTTTATCTTTGGCCTAAGAATTTATATTTTCGTAAGGTGGGAATAAGAAACAGACTACAGACAGAAAATCGCCTCGCGTTAATTAGATAGATAGGTTTTAAAAATTAAAGAATCGCAACTAATCTTTTTGGGTGATGACCTTTATACATAGGAGGCGTTCCATAAAAAAATTTACAGTCTAAGTTTAGTTTCATTTTATCTATAAATTTTTTAGCCACAAAATTTTACAAGAGTACCTTTCTGAAGTTAAACTAAACCGTGTACTTTTGTGTAAGCCTAATTTAGATAAAGGTCGAAGAGAATATCGGTGTAAATGGCCGGAAAGAATTTTAACTCACGGTGTCGAAAACTATTTGAAAATTAACTGGATCGTTTTTGAAAGAACAAATTTAACCGGTAAAATAAAGCCTTCGACCCACAATTTCATTACTAACTTTAACCTTTTGAAGACAATATTGAGAGCTTACTCAGATGTAGCATAAGTCGATAGGAAATAGAAAATTAGATCTTCAATGTTTTAAAAAATAACGGCCACAATTCGAAACATTATTTAGGATATGGGGAAGAAACTTTCGCTGTACTTTTGATAGTATTTAGGTTACTGGCCTTCATTATGTATAGTGTTTACCGGTTAATCGAAAAACTATGGAAGAAAGTGCAAAATAATTTCAGCGTTAAAAATTATCTCTTTATTCATCTCGGGTCCATCAATATGTATCACGTCTTCGTCTCCTGGAATATGTTCCTTAGGGCTATCATATCAGGTATCCCATCATTACAGATACACTAATTTAACCTTTATTTTTATCATGTAATACTAAAATGAGAATTACTGGCTCGGCGAAGTTAATCTTGACTTTATCCATGACCTATCTCTGTTATAGAAGATTAAACTATAACTTACCTGTTAGATATTTGTGTCCTTTCGAAAAATAGTCGTAAATAGATAGATAAGAATCTCAAAAAATAGTTTGTATCCGTTCCAGATGAAGCTATATATATGTGTGTATGAGTGATCTCTCTACTGAAGGAACTCGTAATGGCATCGAGCGCTTGACTGTATAGTTAGAATCTTAGCTAATTTCATGGTTTGCGAATCGTGTTTTATCTTTGGACCAGGAGATTCTCAATTGCGGGGGTTATCTTTGTGACAAACAATAGGTTATTTTCAGTGTTAAAGATTTTAATAATATTATGAAATTAAACATCTTTAATTCTTGGGAGTGATTCATATTAAACGGGCTGGGGGTGCAAAAAAAGCTTGAAAAAAGTTTTTAAATGCCGTAAAATAAGATTTATAAAATTATAAATATTCAGGTGCCCTTATCTAGGGGAGAATAGGGAATCCCGTTAAAAACGGGAGCGAGCCCATCACTGTAAGTCCAGTAGCTTTAAAATTATTTTTAGGCTTTTTCACAAATTATGGTCACTGTTTTTTTATAGAAGACGGGAAGACCGTGAAAAAGAGACGAGCCAGTAGACCTGCCTGGATGTTATAGCTGCCAATGTCCTTGGGGTTTTAAGGCTTGGTGATTGTTTATTATGATTTTGTGGAAAATGGGCTCCCGGATCACAATTAGTGATTCCGGTTTTTTTTGTGCCCGGAACAAAATATGATAATTTACCGATGAACGGTTGCCAGATAATAAAGGATAATTAATTTATGTTTCAAAAGGTGTTATTACTAGTTTCAGTCTTCTTGGCCTTAGTTTTTACGGGTTCATCGGCTTTGTGTGCTCAAGCCGAAGATACCGCTAAATCAGGTACTTCTACTTCTATCATCTTGGATCCAGTGGTAGTTACAGCTTCGCGTACGGAAGAAAGCGTGCGCGAAGTTACTGCTGGTATAACCGTTATCGATGAACAAGCCATCCGTAGATCTACTGCCAGCAATCTGCAAGAGTTGATGAGCCAAAATGGTTTTTATACTATAGATCAGGGGCCAGATTCGTTTTTGCAAATCCGTGGTTTGAGCTCGCCAACTATGAATAATTATGGTGATGCGAACAACTCGGTGCTTATATTGCTCAATGGCCGGCGTACCGGCGCCACTAATATTAAAACGATAGGGTTGGATAACATTCAGCGAGTGGAAATCATCCGTGGCCCCTCAGCTGTGCAATACGGTCCTGCGGCCATGGGCGGCGTGGTGAACATAATCACCATAAAAGGTACAGAAAATATTACGGCGGCATTGGAATTAGGGCTCAACAGCTATAATCTACACAAAGAAGCTTTCAACTTCAGCGGGGCTAAGGGTGGTTTTGATTTCGCCGCCGGTCTCACGCAATCTGGTCACAATGATTATCATATAAGCGGGGGTGATCGTTATTGGGGTACTGCCATTAAGTCGGACTTCACGTCTAATGCTAACTTAGGCTATATATTCAATGAAAAACATCGTTTGGGGTTGGATTTAACTTATTCGCAAGTCGAACGTTCAGGTAGTAACGAATATACTTGGATCGATAAGACCGGTCAAGATGCAACTAATGACAATACAGAATATAATTATGACAATCATAATCTAGCTTTTACCTATGACGGTGGTACCAGCGGTGATACCTTCAGATGGGGTGCCAGCTATGGCTTCGGTACTGACATTAAAAAAGCTGATAATTTCTATTATAGAAGCTATCGCGAGACAGACATTCAGACGGTTACAGCTTACGCTGGTTATGATAAAGATTTATTTTCAACGGTCGTTGGTTTTGATTATGTAAGTTACGACTTTGATCAACATGACTATGAGTATGCCCCAAATGCTAAATATAAAGATATTGGGGCTTATTTATCAAGTAAGTTGCGCCTTTTTGAAAATAATGTGATCGTTTCCGCTGGTGGTCGGTATGATTCTTATAAAATATCTGCGGAAGCCAACTCTGGGGCTTACCCACCTTCTCCTGCTTTACCTGAAACATTAAATAATAACTTTTCTCCTTCAGTAGGGTTGGCTGTACTGCCTATTAACTGGTTGAAACTCAGGGTTAATTACGCTCAAGGTTTTAAAATGCCCGCTCCAGATGCAATAACCGGTGGAGGTAGCGGGTATGCAAAATATCTAACTAGCCCTAGCCTGAAACCGGAACATAGTAATACACTTGAATTCGGCGCTGATGTGTCTTGGAATTTTTTGGATGCTAGCTTGACCTATTTTCATACGAACTATAAGGATAAAATTATCTCTCAAGATATTGGGGTAAACACATATCAATTCCAGAATATTTCTGGGGCTCTCTTTGAAGGCCTTGAGTTATCTACTAGTCTGGATATTGCTGAAGTTGCGGGATGGAATTTTGGGTTACGCCCCTATGCCAGTTTGACTTATATGATGACTCGAAAAAATTTGGATGCCGTTTCGGTTAAAACTGTTGGGAGCGATGTTATGTTAAATACTCCTGATTTTCAAATCGCTTATGGCTTGACTTTTGATTATCCAGCGGCTGATTTGATGGCTAACCTCAATGCTGTTTATAGCGGCCAAAGGCTAACTCGAGATGTCCGTCTCAATTCTTCTACTAGAAATAAATATATTAATTTTACCAGCGGGACGGTGGTTGATATGAGCATTGAAAAAGGTCTCTATGATTTTAATGACTACAGTAAATTAAAGCTACGTTTAGAACTCAATAACTTTTTTGATTCAGATAATGAAATTTATCTAGATTACCCTGGCCCAGGTCGTAACTTTTATGTAGGATTGCGTTACGAATATAACTAATAAACTCACTCTATCATCCTCTTGGGTGGGTTAAATACGAAGTTCTTCGGAGTTTACCTCTCCAGGGGCTTCTTATTAATACTCAATTATATATTTATCAGGAAGGACTTCTGAATTGGACTTTTTTGTTTATCAAATAAATCTAGAATCGTGCTTTAGAAGATTTTCTATTTTAAAATATTAAAATTATTTATTAAATAAGATTATTTATTTTCTTATTAATTTTTTCTAACTAACCAAAAATTAGTTAGCATTTTGGAGATTCGATTAATATAACGGAAAATAAAGGAGTCTGTTTTAGGGGGTTAATATTTTATACTATATAATATTATTATAAAAAATGTAATGCCGTTGAAAAAGTCAAAAAAATAAAATTACTCCTAATGAATGTGTGATAAAGGGTTTTGGACTATAAAGAGATTGTATGTGGTTTTTAAATTTATTCAAAATTAGGGAGAAGTGCCGAAAAAGCGTAACAGGCGCATAGTAAAGTTTAGTGAGATCGATTACCCTTAACTTAACAGGTTGTATAAAAAGGTTACCGGATTCAAATTTTCTAGGTTAGAGTGCTAGTGGAAATCTAATTGGATTCTATAGGTTTTTATTTTAAGATTTTATTTGAGTTAATTCTTATTACCGATATGCCGACTTCTTTTAAACAATGGTCAAGATTAGCCACAGTATGGACTTTTTATCGCATCAGATAAATTATATGTGTCATTAATATTAATTCGAATACTATGAGGCTCTGCTAAGCCCTTGGGAAGTACTTTCGATTAGTTGTCTGATGGTGGGGGGGGGAGAGATGGCGTCGCAGATTGGCCAGCGAGGCTGCAGTCTCTAATATCACTAGTTTTCGTATTGCCAGATGAAGAAAGATCGCGAATTAGTGGTTATAGTGTCTTTAAATAATTGTTCCGTGTTTTACAGGTGAAGCTAACTATTATAGGTAGATAATACATCTCAAGGGTCTTACTGTCGATTAGTAAACTTTGAAAGCGGCCGCTTCTTCAGGCTTGTACTTAAAGCATTTAGCGTAGTTTACATCAGAGACGGCAGATTGTTGTTTCTGATAATGAAGCTTTGACAATGTTGGGTCAGCAGCAAGGCCTCCAGAACGGTTTAAGAATTTGGATATTAACGACGGTCGGTTGGTATAGTTTGCTCAGAAGCCTATGGAGGTTGAGGTTGTGTTCGGCTAGATGTTTAAAAATATATTGGTGCGGGACCTTTTGTTGTTTTGCTTTCTTAGGGCTTCTTGTATTCTTCGATAAAGCGTTTGGGTAATAAGTTCTCCGATTTTAGTATGGTAGCCGGTGTAATTTACCATTTTGTTTCTCTACACCAACACGATAATAATATCATCGATACTGGTGCCAGTGATCAGGTTAGATCTGGGCGTTTAGGTGCTGCGGATATTTATATTCCATAGCGCGGTAGTTTTGGCTTTAGTGATGGTGATTAAAGTTCGGGCCATCTCTTTATAACTAGAGCCATCGGTTGCTAAAGATAGTGATATTGATGGCACCGGGGTTATAATAGTCGACCTTTAAAAAGTGTTTAAAACGGATATTAATACAGGTATTGCGGGTTCTATTAGCGTAAAACGCGGTTAGAAGTTTCAAAAATATTAGATGTAAATAAAACGTTGTCTTTCGCGTCTATTTCATGAAGTTAAAAGTAGCATCAGCCACGAGGGCATTGATCTCACTCCCCGGGTTTCTTTAAGTAGACTTCGAAATATTTAAAAATTTGATTTAAGATGTCCGATAACTGGTTTTATTAAATTACGTCGTTTGTTGTAGTTTCTATTTTTTTGTTTTTCAGGTTCGCTAATTCTTTGATCTTAATTACTTAGGGTTAATATTTGGATATCTTTAACTATTATGCGATCTTGATAACCTTAGTCATAAATTTCTAAATCCAATTTGTTAAAAAACTCGAAACAATTTCATAATTATTATATTTTTTGTCTTTAACTATGCAGAGTGTTTCCAGTTCATATAAACTGTAAATTTTATTTTTATCTTTTTATTGTTGGATTAAAACATGTCCGAAAAATTTGAATTATTCTTAATAAATTTCTAAATTAGTCATTTATTTTTTTTGCTTAGTTTAACGGGATAAAATTAAGGTAATAGTCTTAAGGCGTCCCTTGGCTTTATTTATTTTAGTGCTCTTTTTGGGTTCCTGCAGAAATTGATCGCTCTGATGATTTTCTTCATCTCCTATTTGTAGCTACGGTATAAAGAAAGACCTATAGTCGATACAATATTTTAAAGGCGACTTATTACTTATCTTTGTAACTTAGAATCAGGTGGAGAGGTAATATTTTTTTTCTTGAACGGTAGTGTTAAAGAAGACTTCTTTCTCAAGTATTTCCTTTGCATGCAATAAAATAGAAGCTTTAAAAATTTTCTCTACTCCTTCAATTTTAATACGTTAACGGAAATAAGTTAAATCGGATAACGAGCAAGGTGCGACCCATTGAAAGATCGTCTTGCTACAAAAGCATTAGAAGTAGGAGTTACGTATCCATCCTAGTTTTATAAGTAAAAGTTAGTTAAAATATTAATATTACGATAATAAAATAATATTACTAAAATAATATACCTATGTAAATATTATTTTTTATTTTAATATTAATCAATTATTATATACCTATGTTTATAAATACCGTTCTAAATTGTAATCTTTCCCTAGTTGTTCTTCTGCGTAAATTTTACCAGGACAACGGGAAGATCAAGAAAATGATTCTAGCCAATCTACCTTGTCTTGATTTAGAAATTATTGACTCCATTAAAAGATAGTTTAAGAATGAGTCTTTTGTTTCAGCTATGGAAGTTTTCCATATCATCGACTATAAATAACACGGTTATATTTTGGCGGTCATGAAGGCTATGAAAAAGTTTGACTTGATCTCTGTTATCTCTTTATGTTTGTTTAGGGAGCCGGATCTGGTTCTTACTATGGTAATCCCTTGTCTCCTGTATATTAAAAGTAAATTGGCTATTGTGGTTAGCTGGCGGTAGACAACAATATTCATTGAATTAAATGTCATCGATACTAATAAGAATTAGTTTTACGCGGCTATGGATTGACTGATAGACAAGCAGGGAGCTATTGAGGTCAGACTATCTAAATGTTACCATTTATAATGGGGATATTTTGTTTTACAATCTTTTGTCGAGTTATAGGGATTAATATGTTTTTAAGAACTTACTACCTACCTACCCATATAATATTCACAACACTATAAATGCTTACTGTCATACTTATATTTTAGATTGGTGTACCTATTAAGCATCATCAATAAGTTTTACCCTTTAGATAACTCATTATCCCTGGTGCACTGTACTTCGGTGGTATCCTCATAAACATATGAAGTATGATCGGGATAGCACCTAGCCTTTATTATTTCTAAACTTTTTCTTTTACGTAGTTCACATAACATTTTACTTATATCAGCTTTGAGCTTAACATAGGTTATTTAACTATGGTATTTCTGCATAAATACTATTTACTTCTTATGCTTTCACTTCGTATTTACTAAGATATTCTCGTTCATTCGGATAGTTTTCTTATGTCTTTTTTATGTAGTTAGCAAATTATCATTATTTTAACATTCGAAGGTCTCTTCGATTTAAGGCCAAAGCTAAAGAATGCTTATCACCAGTATAATTAATGGTTTTTTAAGTTTAAGCACATAAAAGCGGCAGTCAATAGAGCGATCACCAAGGGGAGATGGAATGATTTAATCATTTTAAATTTCTGGGTGGTGAATTAGCGTCAATTGTAAATTGGATGGGGGCAGTGATATTGAGAGTTTGTTCCGTTATCTCTTTAGGTATGGGAGGAAATGGCGAAACTCGCCGTAGCAGAGCTAAAGCTTCCTGGTTTAAAGTAGTATTGCCGGAGCTTCGGGCTAGGTATGAACTTAAAACAGCACCCTGTCGATTTACTGTAAAATTGATTAGGACGGTACCGACCACTCTTTGAGACCGTGCTTCAGGTGGGTATTTTTTATAGCGGTTTAGTTTATGTAGTAACTGGGTTTTGTAAGCGTTTAAAGCGTTGGGGTTGCCGTGGCCGCTTCCGCCACCGGTCCCACCTTGGTTCTGGCTCGATCCGTAGCCAAATTGGGTCTGGGAATCGATGGCGTCGCTAACGGTGGCTGAACCGGCGTCTGCTGAAGTGCTTGCCGTTATGAGTCTTGGTTGCGACTTAGTTTTCGGTTTTGGTTTAGGTTTAGGCCCAGCCAGCGGCTGGGGCGGAGGAAATGGCGGCAGAGGAGTGGCTTTTGCCGAAACGCTTTCTATTATTTTAAGCTCATCTAGCTCCGATATTTGGTCTGCTTTCGGGCTTAGTTCCGGTTTAGGCTTTAGATTTAGTTTCGGATCTGTTTCAGGTTCGGTCGTCGCGGGCGACAAGGGTTTAAGTTCCGGCATGGCTATTAATTCATCGCTGTTTCCGCCGCCAGGTTTAGCACCTTCGGGGTCGAAGTAGGCGAACTCCAGAATCGCTAAAGGCTGGAGCTGGTTTTTTAGCTTTCCCCCCTCGCCTAGGCCGAGTAGCGCCACCACCGCTAGATGTAGGGTTACAGCTAGCGTTAAGGCTAGACGTCGGACTCGTCGTTCATATTGTGGAGCCTTATTTCGGCTCAAGGTTAGCTTCGTTGGCGTTATCGATCGCGTCTAGGGTCGGCGCCGCTGCTGTGCCGGGGTCAGGTTCCGGCGTGGAGGTGGGCCTGATGTCGGTTACCAGAATAATTCTGGCAAAACCAGCTTGGCCTAATTCAGCCATCAGTTCCGTTATTTCGGAATATTGCACCGCGCTATCGCCGCGTACAAAAATTTCGCCGGTTTCGGATTTTTCGGCTAGGCGTTGAAAATAAACCTGGCGGTCGGCTTTAGGTATCTCTTCTTTGTCGATGAAAATCTTTCGCTCGACGTTCAGGCTGATTAGAGTCGGATTATTCGGTCGTGGTAAGAAATTCCCTCTGGCTTTGGGTAGATTCACCTGAACTCCACCTAGCATTAGCGGTGCGGTAACCATAAATATAATTAGTAATACCAGCATAATGTCGATGAAGGGGGTGACGTTAATATCACTGATTAGTCCCATATCCTTGACCCCGTTAATCAATTCTTTTTCCATGTTTATTAATCCTTGCGGCTGAAGTGGAGTCGGGCTAGGTGGTTACCCAGAAGATCGATACCGGCCAGGGCTTCCATGGTTATTTTTTTCATGGTGCTGGTAATTTTATTGTAAGTGATGACCGCCGGAATGGCGGCGATAAGGCCCATAGCCGTGGCGAAGAGCGCTTCCGCTATACCTGGAGCTACTACGGCCAGGCTAGTTCCGCCGGAAGCAGCGATACTTACGAAGCTGTGTATGATCCCCCAGACGGTTCCGAAAAGACCCACGAAAGGAGCAGTCGCCCCCACCGTGGCGAGAAAGAGGGTTCGATCGCCTGCTTGGTCTAGGTATCCAGCTAGGACCTGCCGCATGCTTCTTTCTACCCGCTCGCGAAAATCAGCTCGGGTTTCAGCTCCAGCCGTATCACGGCTTTCGGCTATTCCCGTTTTCACTATTACCTGGGCGAAATTGTGAAAAAATTCTCTCGAGGTCCCTTCAGCCAGACTAGTAGCAGCTTTTTTAAAAAAATAGATTTCTCGGCTGACCTGTCGCAGAATAATAATTTTTTCAAAAATGATTATCCAGCAGACCAGAGAGGCCAGAAATAAAATGATCATAATACCCTGAACCATCGGGTCGGCATTTAAAAATATATTTTTAACAGATAGTTCCAGAGTTGGAGCAGACATCATATCCTCCATTTGTATTGAAAACTTGAAGCTGGAGCTAGGGAGGCCAAAGCTAGGAAATAAATATTACTATTTTAGCGGGCCAGGAGAGCCAGATTTTAAAATTAAACCACTCTTTGAGTGGGTAGTTTGTTCACCCCTATAAGAGATTGATACGGTATATCTGATGGCGTGCTAAATGGTTTGTCAAGTGTATCATGTTTACAGGCTTACCCCTAAAGGAGCTATTCCTTTTTATCTTTGCTTACTGGCTCACCCGCAAATTTTTCCCGTAGTTGGCTCCTGATATACTTAGCTATCTTTTTGCGTTCTTATTTATTGTATCCATATAATACCTATAACATCAGAAGTGTTGGTTGCCATATTTTGTGCTTTAGGTTGGTATATCTATTAAATATCATCAGTGAGTCTTCCCCCCTCAAATAATTCATTATCTCAATTATAGTTGGTAGTTTTTTCAAGTTTAAGCGCACAAGAAGGTACCGCATCTAAAAGCGCGACGAAGATATTTAAGCTATACTTGGTTTCAACTATTTAGCGGCCACTCAGGATAAAAAATCCCGGACTGTTTAATAATCCAGGATATCTTATTTTACCCCAAAATAGCTATACGTTATGGATAGATATAAAAAATAATAAGTCGTAAGTAGAGCTAGTCCTCAAGGTTTTTGTAGGGTATATTTTAATAAGCAGATTTTCTAATTTTCGGAGTATTGATTTAACTGGGTCTTCCCGATCATTATATATTAATATATTATAACCAGTGACTTTAATGCGTCTTAATATCCTTAGTTACAGCGGTGAGTCCGTTCTCGATTTATGCGAGATTCCCTATTATGCAACTAATTTACGCCTATCAATTAAATTATATATCAATAGCCTGATTAAAAGCAAGTCTATTTTTATAGTTATATTATTTTAGGAGTTATTATAAGCAATAAAGATGAAGGATTCTTTCAGTAGTCGGGAGAATCACCTGGGTCAGTCAGGTAAATAGGAGGAGAAGGAAAGTGGTCGAGGGAACCGATAAGAGGGCCCGGAGAAGTCGATGATTAAAGCTCGTAGGTAACAAGTATAAGATAAGGCTAGCGAAGGCTCAGGTTTCCTTAAAAATTCAGCTCTAGAAATAATCCTAGGTCTCTTCGATCTAATCGGCTCTATTGACTAGCTTGAATATCGAAAACCTGAGGTTAATAAATATCGGGTGGTTTAATTGGGAATCTTTGGCTTTATTTTCTTCCATTTTCCTCTAATCCTATATTAGAGCTAGCTTAAAGCCTCAGCTATAGCTAAAGTAGTGTAGGCTAGTAAATTGGCTATAACATGAAAGATAAAAGAGGGGCTCCGTAAAGTCGGGTTTAAAACCATATAGCGGTATTCTTGGGGGTGGATAAAATCGATCACAACAAAGTCACCAGCCATTAGGGCTGAGAAAAAGATCAGAACTCGCTAATTGAATTTAATTTGAAGCGTTAATATGAAAGCAGCTAGAAAAAGGTGAGCTACTACCGGACTTTCTTTAAAGTTTGAAGTAGGGGACACCCTAAAATTAAACTTAGGTTGTTAAATAAAATAGTTACGAAAACCAGACCCGTCGCCAGAAAAACTCTGGTTATTAGCCTATTCTTAAGAACTGGCTCATTATCGACTAGCCAGCTAATGGTAACAGTAACTGTAAAATAGTTTTATAAATTACTATCAGATCATTGCCAGGATTAAATGGTCGGTTAGGGGTAGAACTTTAAACTGCTTCTGTTCATTGCTGTCAGTTATTCCCCCTCATTTGACCTAAGTTTCTTCTTTTTGGGGAGCGGTTACTAGAGCGGTTGACCGGATCCCTGGCCCGGCCCAGGAAATATAACTGTATAGGTAGGAAAGAAATCTATTTTAACAGGTTAATATTATAATTATATAATATTAACACATAGTTTTTAGCGTCACTAAAATAGTTTAAAAATAAAATTGCTCCTGACGAATGTGTGTTGGAGATTGCACTTTAAGTTCGGTGATGATGCTGGGCAAGTGGTAGGATTATCAGAAATTATTGGAATTAATGGGTAATTTTAGTTTGTACGGATGATTAGTGTACGTTATAATAAGCCAAGTAAAAGGAAGTGATCCTATGCCTTCTTCGTCTCAAATTAAAACCATATGTATAGATTCACGGGTCAGTTTAGTAGTTAAATTCATACTTCAAGAGGTGATTAAGGTTTCCTACAAAAGTACCAGTAAAATTATTTTGAATATCAGTCTAATCGCTGTTAGCTAGACTTTAGTTAGTTGTAGCTACTTTGGATTAGACGAAGCGGCTTGGACGGATTTTCAAGAAGATTTGGATTTGTTGGTTAGATTGAAGTTTCCTTTGTCGAGACTGCTTAATTAACCCAGTGTTCTTGAATAAAAAAATTAGGAGTCATTCATATATTTTTTCTGATGAAAGAGTCGGTCGCTACGCTGAAATAATAAAATACTGGTTCTGGATTCGTAACAAGTAATTTGTGAGTTTAATTTTAATTTTTCCGTTATAACGCTTTAAAAATTGATGATAGCCCTATCTCCCATATTCATTATTTTTTAGATTATTCACTGAATTTTAAGTTTTATATCGCTTCACTATCAAATCTGAGGGTTGGGTTAATGTTAACAAAATTAAGATTATCTTGCGGATTAGATAGTTTAATTTTAATCAGTCGTTTAATTCTTTCTTCTCATATAAATTTTTTTTGCATATTACGTATAGTAACGGCAGATTTAATAAGTTTTAAATATCTTGTATTTCCTATTTTAAGTACTTATACCTTTGTTTTCGATTGGTATTTTTACTTCGCTCCAGTAAAGGTAAATCTGTACAATTTATAGTACTAACTCTGTTTATCGAAATACTGTCTATACTTTCTAACTTCAGCACTATTATATTGAAGGTAGGGTGGAATATTATCGGAGTTTATAATAAGTATAACAATTTCTTAACCATCTGGTGACAGTATTTTCCATATAGGTATCGTGTGTTATCTTAAAAAGTTAGTGGGTGGAAGTAGAAAACTTCTGTCCCTTGGCATCGGCATAAAATATAATTAGCACCGCCCCTATGTCTCTAGTCTTAATTACAGTGCGTCTAATTTATAATTTTAGGAAGAATATAGTCTTAGTACAAAATTTTCCGTTCTCCTATTTTAGATTTTGTTACGGTGAGCTTGTCTTTAGCGGTATAGATGAACATTAGGTACGGAGTATTAGTGGAGGGCTAGACGAGTGTTGGGAGCCAGGAGTAATTTTTAAAATAGATTAAAAAGACATGCTTGTTAGATAAGCGTCATAGGGTGCGCTATCTTAGCTGCGGTTGTATTATTAGGAGGGTTATAACGCTAACGCCGTTTAACGCGTGGTTCGTTGAAGTCTCTTTAACAACAGAAGACACCGGTTGCTTAGCTAGATACTCGGTAAACCAAGAGTATGGTAATAACTGAGATAGCGAAATGGATGCGACATATGTTCCCTTGTTGATTTATTAGGAGGTTGTCCTTAGGTTGAGAAGGGTCACAATCACCCTAGATTATTTTAGTACAGTAATTGGAGATTATAAAAGTAATTATTTTCAAGAAGGTATTTATCAAGCTCCTTAGTTTTTTTCGTTTGAAGTCTTTACTTTTTAGGATACGTAGGCTAGATACTCCTACTATGGCTCCGGTAGTTTAGTCTTATTCCCCGTAAAAAACTGGCCTGGATTAAAGCTCTTCAGGCTCTGCTCTCTTTTATTATTTATCGTTCCTTGTCCAGCACTCAAGATAATGATCATTTACCATTCCGATAGCTTGCATGAAGGCGTAGCATATCGTTGGACCGACGAATAAAAAGCCGCGTTTGCGCAGATCTATGCTCATGGTCCTTGATACCTCTGTCTCAGTTGGGATCGGATCCCCTTCATGAAAGTTGTTTAATATTGATTTTTCTCCGACAAACCTCCAGATGTATTTATCAAAGGAGCCAAACTCAGACTGTATTTCTAGAAAACGCGCGGCGTTATTAATAGTTGATTTTATCTTAGCTCGGTTTCGAATGAGCCCAGGTTCGTTCATCATTCTCTCTACTTCGGCGTTAGTAAAATTAGCGATAATGCCAACGTTAAAATGACGAAATATTTTAATATAGTTCTTTCGTCTCTTCAAAATCGTTAGCCAGGAGAGCCCGGCCTGAGCGCCTTCTAATGTTAAAAACTCAAATAAAATGCAGTCGTCGTGGCACGGTCGGCCCCATTCTTTATCGTGATAGTCTCGATAAAGATCAGTAATTTCGCACCAGGAACAGCGTTTTTTGTTGAGCTTGTCCACTTTATTCAGCATGTTGCTTGCTCCTTAAAATGAAAGTTAACTTAGTTCTAAAGTTTAAATTGCTTTTAGAAGATCATAGTCAACTTTTCGTCAGTTCGGTTTTAATATTTCGGATTAAGCTTATTGGTAGATGACGATGAACCAACCACCGGTAGACGATAATTATAGGTATAAGGATTATGGCCACAGTCTAACATAAGTAAGATAATTTTAGGCGTAGAAGAGGCATTGGCAATGGTTAGAGCCCTAGTCGGATTCAGACGCGAAAGTATGAAGGTTGGGATAAATATCCAGAACTCCGGCCAAGGTTAGAGTGATGATGTCTAGCCTGGGATAAAGAAAAATTCCGCTACACTTTTTACTCTGAACAATTGTTGACCGGCAGTTAGAAAAGATATGGTACAAGCTAGGGGCAGACTCAGAAGTAACGGTAAAGCGCATAATTAGTTCACAATCCGACTCAGAAGAAAGTTAGAACCACATACAGTAAAAATAGGATTAGAAAAATAGACCCCAAAAAATTGGCTGTAAAATTAGTTTTGGTCGAGAGATCTCTAGTAACCCGCCGGGAAAGGTATAAGGCTTTGTGAAGCGTAAATATAGCAACGAATAGTACGCCACCCAAGGAAGTATAATAGTGTAGAAGATTAAGAATATTGCTGAAGAAGCGGTAGTTAGTGTCGAGTAGATCCAGACTGCACCTAGTGGCTAGTTCTAAACTTCGCCATCCGACGATTCGGTAGTTTTATCGAATTAGATATACTGAATTTTAGCGAGACCTTAGTCATAACTTTGGACTTTCTCCTTAACTTAAGTAGACTATAAGTTTATGAAAGAGAAAATTGACATGGTCAATTCGGCTATCTTTGAGACTTTCTTCTATAAATTTTTATGTGTTAAGTTCTTCTAGATATGGCTAGATAAAATTATTGAAATTGTGGACTAGATAAAAATTAATATGATTAACGCTTAAATAGTTAGGTTAATAATTAATAAAACTATGCAAATTTATCCGATTTACAACAGCTAGATGGGTAACTTAATACCAGGTTTATTTAGCGTAGTATCCTTATTGTAAGGTAGAGACTATAAGTAATTCGCTGGTCCCAGGATCGATGTGCCCGGTACCGTGGTTAAAGTTAAGCGGTATCTATGATAATTTATTCTCTGATTTATGGCTCGGTGCAGCATGGTCGTGATTAGGTGTAGTTAATACTGGCGTTGTTTCTAGGGTTAAGCAGAGGTAGCCTCATGTAGCTGAAATCTAAAATAGATAATTCCTACTGGCCTATTTCTCTGAAAAGTCATTTTTAATTATTTTCTAACCTCCTTGCGGCAGATTGTTTTGAAAGATTATTTTTATTATATATTGTAAAATACACATTCGTCAGGAGCGGTTTTACTTTTTTTAATTTTTCCAATAGCGCTAAATTTTTTATAATATTGTTATATAATTATAACATTAATTTACTAAAATAGAGTCCTTTACATCTTAATATTAAGTTAGTCAAGTTTCCAAAATATTAACCAAAAATTAGTTAATTAAAAAATAAATTATCTTATTTTTATAAATAATTATAATATTTTATAATAGAAATACTTTTTTAGGTATGATTTTAGATTCGTTTAGCGAATAAAAAAGTTCAATTATGAAATTCCTCCTGATGAATGTGTGATAAAATAAGAGAAAGTAAAATTTATATAGTTAGTTGAAAATATGTGGTTGACATCATTTCGTTGTTTAGTTATAATGGCAACCATTCAGAAAATAATTCAGCGGTGGTTTAAAATTGGTTTGGCCTGGAAGTTCAGAGACGATCCGGACTTATTTAAATTAGGACCTGACTCCTTATCTCAATTTACCCCAAGCTAGGGAAAGGGATCAAACACGTTGCATGCGTGTAATTATCGATAGAAAAGGTGAGCGTAATGGCCAATGACTCCAAGAAAATAGGCGCGGTAATGGTTGTGGGCGGTGGTATTGCTGGAATGCAATCGGCTCTTGACCTGGCTGAGATGGGCTTTTTTGTCCATTTAGTGGAAAAGAATCCGGCAATAGGCGGGCGCATGGCTCAATTGGATAAGGTGTTTCCCACCAACGACTGTGCTATGTGCATCATATCACCCAAGCTTAATGATACGGGGGGCCACATAAATATCGACGTTATGAATAACTCCGAAGTTGTGGAAGTTGCCGGCCAGTCGGGAAATTTCAAAGTTAAAGTCAGAAAGAGCCCCCGTTTCATAGATAGTACTAAGTGTACGGCCTGCGGCGACTGCGCCAAAGCCTGTCCGGTTGATTTACCGGCCGAGTTCAATCAGGGGTTGAATACACGTAAAGTTACTTATAAGTCTTACGCTCAGGCCTATCCCAACTCTTTCTCCCTAACTAAAGAAGGAGTGAGTCCTTGTGTTCTAACTTGCCCGGCTCATGTTAACGCTCATGGGTATGTTTCCCTAGCCGGCCAGGGCCGGTGGCAGGAAGCTCTGGAAGTTATTTTAGATGTTCTGCCCATGCCGGCTTCTCTTGGCCGGGTTTGCGCGCATCCCTGCGAAACTGAGTGCCGCCGACGCCAAATGGAAGCCCCTCTAGCCATTCGCGATATTAAACGTCTGGTAGCGGAAAAAGGAGATCTTAAAATTGCGGGCGAGACTTTTGTTCTGGAAGAACCAAAAAATGGCCGGGTAGCTATTATAGGCGCTGGTCCAGCCGGTTTGGCCTGCGCTTATCATCTAGCCCGTCGGGGCGTTAAGAGTACTATTTTTGATGCGGCGCCAGTAGCCGGTGGCGCAATGCGTTTGGGTATCCCCGATTATCGCTTACCACCTAAGATTATTCAGGAAGAAATTGATTTCATTCTAAAATTTTCGGGAGCTGAAATCAAGTATAACATTGCTTTGGGTCGTGATATCACCATTGATGGCTTGTTCAAAGAAGGCTTTAAAGCCGTTTTTTTAGCTATGGGCGCTCATAACAATGCTAAGTTAGGTGTACCTGGTGAAGATCTGTCAGGAGTCATCTCCGGGGTTAAATTTCTTCGCGATGTCAACCGTGGCGAGCGTCCTAACTATAAAGGTAAGAAAGTATTAGTTTTGGGCGGTGGTAACGTGGCTATGGATGCCGCTCGCTCCGCCATCCGTCTTGGTGCGGAGGTAACTCTGGCTTACCGCCGAGGTAAAGGGGCCATGCCAGCTTGGTACTGGGAAGTGGATGAGGGTATTGAAGAGGGTATGAAGCTGGTAACCCTTCGTTCGCCTTCCAAATTTGAAACTAGAGGTCAAAAAGTTCTAGCTCATTTGATCAAAATAAAAATTGATGGTAATCCGGATGATCGCCGAGCTAAGCTTTCAGAGGATACCAGTGATATTTTGAAGCAAGAATTCGATCTGGTCATAGCTGCTACCGGACAGGTGCCCTCTAGCGAATCCGTTAAAGATGATGGAGCCATCGAGATAGGTCGTGGGGCGACCATTAAAGCTGATAAAATAACTCTGGCTACCGGTCGCGCTGGCGTTTTTGCTGGCGGCGATATTCAGATTGGGCCGGCTCTAGCTATAGATGCCATTGCCGCTGGTAAGGAAGCCGCCGTTTCTATAGCCCGCTACTTGGCCGGTGAAGATTTGGCTGCTGGTCGTAAGCCTCTGGTCTTTACCGGTAAAGAACAGTATCGCGATGTGCCTCTTTCGGAGGCTAAAAAACCCAGAGCCCATGTTCCTATGCGTTCAGGTGAGGAACGTAGGAAGGATTTTGAAGAATTCGAATTAGGCTACGATGAGAAGACGGGCCGCTATGAGGCTAATCGTTGTATTTCTTGCGGGGCTTGTTGTCAGTGCTATCGTTGCGTTAAAGCCTGTTTGCCTCATGCCCTAACCTTGGAATCCCATGCTCAGAAAGATGAAATCATTGAACTGGAAGTTGGGAGCATTGTTATGGCTACCGGCTTTGATTTATTTGACCCAGCTAAAAGCGAAACTTATCGTTACAGCCAATGGTCTAATATTATAACCTCAATGGAATTTGAGCGTATCCTTTCGGCTTCCGGTCCCTTCCAGGGGCACATGGTTAGACCCAGCGATCATAAAGAACCGGCGCGTGTAGCCTGGCTTCAGTGTGTTGGTTCCCGTGACATAAATCGTTGCGACAAACGCTATTGCTCGGCGGTTTGTTGCATGTATGCCATTAAAGAAGCGGTCATAGCCAAAGAACATGCCGGAGGTAAATTAGATGCCTCCATTTTTTACATGGATGTCCGTACTTATGGCAAGGATTTTGAAAAATATTACAACCGGGCCAAAGAGGCCGGAGTTAATTTCGTTCGCAGTCGCATTCATACTTTGACTCCTCAACTT
The DNA here is from genome assembly GCA_001577715.1 of Candidatus Adiutrix intracellularis. GTDB lineage: Bacteria > Desulfobacterota > Desulfarculia > Adiutricales > Adiutricaceae > Adiutrix > Adiutrix intracellularis. The sequence goes on from LQAA01000011.1 coordinate 27,457, forward strand.
AATGGCGATGTGGCTTTGGAATACATTGATGAACAGGGGAATCGCCAAATAGAATATTTTGATATGGTCGTTCTGTCCGTTGGGCTAACGCCCTCGGCGACTCTGCCGGAATTGGCTAAAAATATGGGTATTGAGCTGAATGAAGATGGTTTCGTGGCCACTGGTCACTTTACGCCAGTCTCAACTAGTCGTCCAGGCATTCACGCTTGTGGCGTAGTTAACGAACCTAAGGATATTCCCTATACCGTTATGGAAGCTTCGGCTGCGGCCGAAGCGGCTGGTTCGGAAATTTCAGAAGTTCGCTTTACTCGGACCAAGACCCTGTCTTATCCTGACGAGCGCGACATAACCAGTGAAGCTCCCCGCATCGGTGTTTTTGTCTGTCATTGTGGCATTAATATAGCCTCTGTTATTGATGTTGAAACAGTGAAAAATTATGCGTCCACTCTCCCCTTTGTGGAGTATGCTGAACGTTATTTGTTCACTTGCTCTCAGGATAGCCAGGGTAAAATAAAAGAAGCCATTATTGAGCATAACCTTAACCGGGTTGTGGTCGCCTCCTGCTCGCCCAGAACTCACGAACCAATGTTCCGAGAAACTTTAGCTCAAGCTGGCTTAAATAAATACCTTTTTGAAATGGCTAATATTCGCGACCATGATTCTTGGGTTCATCAGCAGCAGCCAGGACGGGCTACGGAGAAGGCTAAAGATCTTATTCGTGGCGCTATTGCCAAGGCGGCTCTTCTGGAACCTATGTATCAAACTCGGATGGGTCTTGTTCATGAGGCCTTAGTAGTAGGTGGCGGCGCGGCCGGCCTCAACGCGGCTCTTTCTTTGGCCCAGCAGGGTTTCCCTGTTCATTTGGTGGAAAAAACCGGGGAACTGGGTGGTCAAGCCCGTAATATTTTTCCTCGCGGTAAAGATGTTAAGAAGTATTTAGATAATCTAATTAAACAGGTTCAGGAACATCCGAAGATATTCCTTTATTTGAATACCCAGCCAAAGTACTCCGGCGGTTTTTTAGGAAATTTTGAAACTACAGTAGAAGGACCGGATGGTGAAAAACTTATTAAGCATGGGGTTACCATACTTTGCGCCGGAGGGCATGCTCATGAACCTAACAGCTATCTTTATAGCGAGAATAAGAATGTTATTCTATCGCTGGAGATGGACGCTAAACTGCGGGAGAGCGACCCGGCTTTAACTGGCAAAAAGAAGACTTTTACCTTTATTCAGTGCGTTGAGTCTCGTGAACCGGACCGGCCTTACTGTTCCAAAGTTTGTTGCACCCATTCTATTGAAAACGCCTTGATGATTCTTGATCGGAACCCAGAGGCCCAGATTTATATTATTTATCGCGATGTGCGGGCCTATGGTTTCCGGGAGAAACTTTATCAGGAAGCCCGCTCCAGAGGAGTTCGTTTTATTCGTTACGATGTAGAGGATAAACCTGAGGTTGTAAATGGCCATGATGGCAAAGTGCGCGTTATAGTTAAAGACCATGTTCTAAATCGTCCGTTACATATTGATACCGATCTTTTGGTTCTGGCCTCGGGTATTGATCCGACTCCTATGCGAGATATTGTAGAAATTTTTAAGGGCCAGCTTACAGCTGAGAGCTTTCTCCTAGAAGCTCATATGAAACTTCTACCGGTGGATCTGGCTACTCACGGCCAATATTTGGCTGGTTTGGCTCATTATCCCAAGCCTTTGGAAGAGAGTATTACCCAGGCTAAGGCTACCGCTGCCCGTGCGGCTGGGACTTTGGGGCAGGACAGTATTATGGTGGGTGGCATAGTTGCGGTAGTAGATCCTAAAAAATGCGCGGTTTGCTGTACTTGTGTTCGGGCTTGTCCAGTGAGTGTGCCCCGAATTGTCGGTAATCAAGATGATCCCTCTGCTCGTGGTAACGCCTACATGGAACCGGCTATTTGCCAAGGTTGTGGCGTCTGTGTCTCTGAATGTCCTGGCAAAGCTATTAAACTTCAATTTTTTACCGATGCACAGATGGTCGCTAAGATTGTGGCAATGGCCTCGGGTGGTAAATATGACAGGCAGGCCGATACCGCCGATTAATGAGTTTCTGTTAGCAATAAACCAGCCTTCGTCAGTTGGTTTAAACTTCCGGCGGAGAGCAAAATATAAAAGGCCCGGGCATGGCTTTCCGGGCGGGGAAGGTTGATCATGAGTGATTTTGAACCGCGGATCATTGCCTTTTGCTGTCAATACTGCGCCTATAGTGCCGCCGATATGGCTGGCTCCATGAGGCTCCAGTATCCCCCTAACGTGGAAGTTGTCCTCATCCCTTGTACCGGGCGTTTTGACATGCTCTTCGCTCTAAAGGCTTTTGAGGGTGGGGCGGATGGAGTTTATGTGGCTGGGTGCCTGGAAGGCACTTGTCACTTTCTGGACGGTAACTTCCGGGCTAAGCAACGGGTTAACTACTTACGTAAGGAACTGGCGACTTTGGGCGTGGAGGAAGATAGGCTGAGAATGTATAACCTGTCGGCTTCTCAAGGGCCCCGCTTCGTTGAATTTGCCAACGAATTTACGGATTTGATCAGAGAAATGGGCCCAAGCCCCTTTAAAGTGAAAAGCCAAGCGGCTTAAGTTTACCCGGGAGGTTGAAGTATAATGATTATTGCGGAAAGAAAACCTATTGATGAGCTGAAAGGCTTTATCGCTGAGGCAAAGAAGGTGCTGGTAGTTGGATGTCGCGGTTGTGTGACAGTCTGTAACGCCGGTGGTACTAAGGAAGTGGGTCTGCTCGCTTCCCTTCTGCGTCTTGACTGTGAAAAAGAAGGCCGTCAGGTTCAGGTTGACGAACACACTCTAGAACGTCAATGCGATCCTGAATACATTGATGAACTTCTGGAATTGGTGGAAAAAAAGTATGATGCTATTCTGTCTATGGCCTGTAGCGTCGGACCGCAGTTCATAGCTGCCCGCTATCCAGACCAGAACGTCTTTCCATCTTTGAATACTCTTTTTATAGGTGGAGCATTGAAGCATGGCGCCTGGGCTGAACGTTGTCAGGGATGCGGCAACTGCGTTATTCATCGGTTCGGAGGTCTCTGCCCCATTGCTCGTTGCGCCAAAAGTTTGCAGAACGGTCCCTGTGGCGGCTCTGCTGGTGGTATTTGTGAAATCTCTAAAGATGTTGAATGCGTCTGGCACCTTATCACCACTAAGATGATGGAAACTGGCAGAGCTGAAACGGATTTTGTCCCCGTTCAGCCTATGAAAGATTGGTCTAGCAGCCGGGACGGTGGACCTAGAACCATTATTCGGGAGGATTTGGTAAAATGAGCCGCGAACTTAAATCCAACAGTAATCTTGAAAAAGTACTGGTTGCAGGTCATTTCGCCGTGACTGGTGAACTGGGGCCGCCCCGTAGTGCCGACGTTCACGAAGTTGAAGAAAAATCTAAGCACCTCAAAGGTAACGTTGATTCAGTTAATATCACCGATAATCAGACAGCGGTAGTGAGGATGTCTTCTCTAGCCGCCGGTCTCATTTTGCAACGCACCGGCACTGAGGCTAATATGCAGATGGTTTGTCGTGATCGTAACCGTATTGCCATGCAGTCCGATATCTTAGGTGCCGCTGCTCTTGGTATCAATAATTTGCTTTGTCTGTCTGGGGATCACCAGAAATTCGGAGATCATCCTCAGTCTAAAAATGTCTTTGATGTCGATGCCATAAATTTGATCGCTATGGTTAAAACAATGCGTGATGATCGTCGTCTCCTGAGCGGCCAGGAAATTCCTGATGGGGCTCAGCCTAAACTTTTTATTGGCGCCGCTTATAACCCTTTTGCTGATCCTGAGGATTACCGTGTTTTGCGGGCCGCTAAAAAAGTGGCGGCCGGAGTAGATTTCCTTCAGAGTCAGTGTATTTATGATATGTTACGGTTTAAAAAATTTATAGCTCGGGCTGTCGATATGGGGTTAACTGAAAAAGCTTACTTTATGGCTGGTGTTACTCCGCTCAAGTCTTTGGGGATGGCTAAGTATATGAAGAATAACGTTCCCGGCATTAGTGTCCCGGATGCTTTAATTGAACGTATGAAGGGTGTAGCAAAGGATAAACAAGTAGATGAAGGTATAAAAATAGCCTGTGAACAAATCCAAGAACTCAAGGATACTAAAGGGGTAGCTGGTGTTCACCTCATGCTTATTGAATGGGAACATATGGTTCCCCGCATGGTTCAGGAGGCTAAATTAAACCCCCGTCCCAAGGTTTAACTAAAAGATAAAAGAATTTAACCCCTTTAAAAAAGCCTGGCCTCTCGCCGGGCTTTTTTTGGAGATCAGCTCCAGCCTGGTGGCAATGGAATTGTAATTTAGGTTATCTATCTGTTGTCGAGGTCAAGCGTTTATCTCTTTATCGGATTTGTATTTATACCGTTCCAGTTAATCTATGGTTTTTCTAGCAAGGATGTCTTGCTTCGTTTGGTCGCTTCCAATATTTTTAAGAAACGTAT
>LQAA01000012.1 GCA_001577715.1 Candidatus Adiutrix intracellularis
TGTGGACCTCTGATTGAAGGAAGAAGGTAGTATCCTTCCTGAATCAATGTTTAACGTAAAATACGGTTAAAAATCTCAGAATCATCATATATAAATAAAGCTTTCTTTCCCGCATCTATGTTATGAAGTTGAAAACGGCGGTGATTATGAGAGCGTTAATCTCATATCCTAGGATTTTTTAAGAAAAATTAGAAATATTTGAAAATTTGATTTAAGGGGCCTTATAATTGGTTCTGTTCTACTACATCGGTTATTGTAGTTTTTTTTATTTTTTAAATTTGTTAATTTTTTGACCTTAATCCTCTGGTGTTAATATTTAGACATCTTTAATCGCATTTTACGCGAATAGAACCTATAATGCTTAAGTTAATACCTATTTTAAAATAATCTTTAAAGATTAATTATTTAGCAAGGGTTGTTCAGGTAGAGTATCTAAGGTTTCTTTACAAGGAACCTTCAAATTAGTGGGGACTTTCTTTAAGGGAGTGGTTATTTTTTCATGACTAATAGGGCATACTAATATTTTGGTTACAAAAGAGCATAAAGATGAGTACGAGGTATTAGTTTTGCAGTTTAAAAAAGTCAGATAGGTGGCCAAATCTAATTTTGTGAACCCAGTACTAATGTCTTCAGATGTTATCTAATCACGATAAATTTTCCCCTAATATTTGTAACGGTAGGCAGCTCCATTACATTTAATAAGCCATCAGGTTATTATATATTAAAAAATAATTTTTTATGTATTTAATGGTCTTACTCGAGTAACCTCCTTCTTCTTATTTTGTTTAGTTTTTAAAATGAGGGGTTTTAACTCTAATAAATAATAGTTTTTAGTCTGGTCGGGCTCTTTTCTTCTAGCCGAAGATGTAACTACATTTTGTTCCATCGCCACACCTCTCTAGTTAAGTAGACCGTGAGCTAATATATCTGGATATTTCTGTTTTGAAAAAATGCTTGACATGAAATTACTGATTCTATAATATAACTAAATATTCAAATTTGAGTAAAAGTTTTAAACATTATAATTTTTCGGGGCTGTAGCTCAGCTGGGAGAGCGCATGACTGGCAGTCATGAGGTCAGGGGTTCGAGCCCCCTCAGCTCCACCAAATAAATTAAGGGCTTCGAGGTATAACCTGAAGCCTTAATTATTTTAATAAACCGGTTAGGTTAATCGTGCAGTAACCTAAAATAATTTGGTTTTAAAGTGAACTTCCAGCAATTTTTGCTATAGAATACTAAAATTAATATTAAAGCATCTATTTATTTACAATATATATATTCATGTAAATAATATTTTATTATTGATTTATATCAGATATTTTATTATTTTTTAATTGTGTATATAAATTTAGTGCCGAATCGTAACTTATTTTTGGTTACTCTCTTGCGAGAATCGTGTTGGGAAAGCGGAAAGGTTGAAAAAATAATCTTGGTCAATCTTTTCCTGACTTGTTCTTAGTATCATCGATTTGATCAAATGGTAAATATTTATCTGAGTTAATTAATGAGTAGGTAATTAGTCTTTGAAAAGTATTTTAAAAAGATATTAATTCAAGTATTGCGAGCCCTATTAGCGAAAGAACACGGTTGAAAGTTTTAAAATCGTTAGATGCGAATAAAGCTTTATCTCCTATATCAATTTTATAAAGTCGGAAGCGGTGTTGGCTATAAGGGCATTGACCTTATTTCCCAGGTTTTCTTTTTAGGAAAATTTAAAACAGTCGAAAACTTAATTGAAGATATTTAATAACTGGTTCTATTGGACTACCTTGTGTATTATTCTTTTTGTTTTTAGAGTTACTAAATTTTTAATCTTGATTTGCTGGTGTTAATAGTTGGGCCCCTTCAACTATTTTGTGACCTCAATAACCAAGGTACAGCTTATTGAAAGGTTATCTCTTCACAAAAATATTGAAAATAGGGAATGCATATCCACTCTTGAATAACTTGACTATTGTTTGAATCTTCAAGCTATTTTATAATTAACAATCTGAATATTAAATAAATATTTTAGCTGAATATTCTTGGTTAGAGTAGTATTCTTAAAGCGGTTACTCTAATAAAATTTATGATGTTTTTCCAGCTAGTTATGATTAAACTTTTTGAGGATTAGTTTGCTTCAGTAATTTTTCTTAAATGAAACGCCTTGCCCCGATTGTGGTAATGGTATTCTTACACATTTTTTAAAGGAGAGAGCATTTCGATCGGGGGTTTAAGGTAAATCCCAGACTATGGGATCGAAATTATACTATAATTAATACGAATAATTAATTATAAATCAGATGATTGATATACTTTTTAAAGATCAATCATATAAAATTAGGATGCTTTTTATGGAATAGCAAATTAAGGGCTTTAGGAGGGGGAATATTATTTTTATGATATATAGAGAGATAGTTTTTAATTAGGCAGAATATTTTCATCCTATTCTAGGTCCTAAAGTACCCTGACACTTTTTACTATATTTTTATTACTTAGAGATCTTGTTCAACCAAGTTATTAGCAAAGAGCACGTCTTTACAGGCTATGAATCGAAAGGTATCGTCCTTATAATTTTGTAAAAAGATTGCGTGATTTTAAATGGGTTATTTAATCTATTTTATCTGGTAGTTGTATTGTCTCTAAGCATTTTAGTTTAATATTTTACAGCTAAGTAATATGCGTTGTAGAGCGCATGGAATTTTTCAGCGTAGGTGTAATAAGGTTTATGTTGGTCATGATGGAAATAGATTCGATTATTAAATAGTATATCCGTTTTGATCATTACTTTAAGGCCATGTTTTGGTGTAGATAAATATTTGATGTAGAGAGGCACTAAGTTTAGATGTATCTAGGTTCTTTTGGTGGATATATTGATTAAGGTTTTATCTATGTTTAAAATAGGGATATTAATTAGCTTTGATTTGAGTAATTGCACAAAATCTTCTAAGAGTTCATAAGGTTCTTTATTATAATTAAAGGTACTGCCAACGTTTATCGGTAGAAACATTTAGTTGGCGAAATAGTTTACGATTCACTCATAGGAAAGCGTTTGAAATTGTGAGAAGTAAATGGCCTATACATTAACAAACTTTTAATATTAAGCGACAGGGATTATGACCGCATAGGAAGCGGCGTTTATTTTTTGTTCTTGTTCGTTAACGAGGATTTAGCTCTGTACTTTGTAATAACGGTGGAGACTTTAATTTCAAAAATTTGGTGGCTTGCATATTCGTTTTTACGCCAGACTTTTTTTAGTAATTTAGAACGATGCATTTTCAGTATTACGATATAATCTAGCCGGTCCACTGGTTCGAGAAGATTATTTTAATAACCCGGTTGAATATTTTGATAGCGTTAGCTTTTGGCTCTAGAGTTCTTTTAGCGATTGGGGTCTTGGGAGGGTAGTGTACTAATATTTTTTAATTTTTTTGGTAAGTGTTTTATAAGAAGCATATATAGGGTGATAAGGAGTTTAATAGCCGTTTTAAAGGTAGGTGACAGACGGCGCTTAGTGACTATAAGATGTCGAATGTTGTCGATAAGCTCCTTTCATCTTCTTGTGTTTAATTGGCCGTCATTATTTTAGTATTAGCGGAGTTATTTTTCTTTATTGTTGATTTATTTCAAATGAGGCGGCTAAACGATTCAATCCTTCAACTAAAGTTACTATGGGTTTGTAACCAAGTTCAACCCTGGCTCGACTTAGATTAAACCAGTGGGGGAGGGTCAGTTCTTCGGCTAGAAAACGGGTTAGGGGTGGTTCACCAGTTAGTTTTAAACTTGACCAGACGGTTTCTAGAAGAAAGCTGACCGGTCGACTCCAGGTGGCTGGGAGCTGGAATTTAGGACGGAGGTGGGGGGGTGACTGGAGAGGAAGGGCGGCCGCTAACAGTTTTTCGATCATAGCTATGGCCGTTAGTGGCTCTCCTTGGGTTATAAAATAAACTCGACCGCCTATTTCTGCTCCGGCGGCTAGCTTTTCGGCGGCTAGAATGTGAGCGTGGGCGGCATTATCAATGTAGGTGGCGTCAATAAGGGCGGTTGATTTAAAAAGAAACAGGGAGCCAGACCTAGCTCTTTGTATAAGGCGGGGTAGGAGATGAGGATCGCCAGGTCCCCAGATGAGGTGCGGTCTTAGGGCTACGGTTTTGAAGCTAGGTTCGTTTAAACTAAGGATGAGCCGTTCGGCCAACATTTTACTATAAGGGTATCCGTGCCGCGGATTTTCAGCATAAGGTACACTTTCATCCACTCCGGCTAAAGGCTGCCCAGTATGAATTACGCTGGGGGAACTAGTATAAACGAACCAAGTCGCACCTAAACGCCGGGCTAATGTGGCTAGGTTAAAAGTTATTATAAAGTTAGCTTGGATATAGTCATTTAATGGGCCCCAGATTCCGCTTTTGGCTGCACAATGGATCACTCCGTCCACTCCTTTAGACCAGCATGGTGCCGCTTTAAGAGTGGTTAGGTCAGCTAAATTAGTTAGTATTATTTCCGCTCCTAGGGCGGTTAGTTCAGGGGCCGTTCGTCTAACCACAGCTAGGACGGTATGACCCTTAGCCAGAAGGAACTCCAGTATTCGGCGACCTAAAAATCCTTGTCCGCCGGTGAGAATAATCTTCATTTTATAGGTGTTTCTTGAGCGACGGTAGCCAGAAACTCCAAAATGCCGGGCAGCTCAGTTAACCAATAACTCCAGTTATGGCCTCCGGTTTTTTCTTGATAAATATGCCCGATATGCAGAGTGTTTAGTAGTTCATGAAAAGCTTGATTTTCCTCAAAAGTAAACTGGTCATTAGTCCCTACACCTAGCCACAGTGGGCGATGACCCCAGGCGGTTGGGTTCTCTTCAAAAAGTCCTCTAGCTCCGTAAGCTCGCCAATTTACTCCAGCTGGTCCGGCCTGGCCTAGTATTTGGTCGATTTTAAGTTCTGGATCCAGAGAATGGACGCCGGAATGAGCGGTTAAATCGGTGATAGCGCTCAGGGTAGCCACTCCTTTAAAAATGTTAGGGTGTTTCATAGCTAGGGTTAGAGCCCCGTGGCCGCCCATGGAGAGACCAGCGGCATAGACTCGGTTTGGGTCGGCGGCTGGGTTTATTTCGGGTAATCTGGGTATAAGTTCATTCGTTAGATAGGTTTCGATAGCTGACTCCGGGCCGTCGAGATACCAGCCGAAAGGTTCAGCGTCGGGCATAATAATGATAACTTGGAATCGTTCGGCTAGAGCCGCTAGAGCCGCTGGGCTTAGTTGTTCGGCCCAGGTTTGGTAACTGTCCCAAGCCCCGTGCAAAAGAAATATGACTGGCCAAGAAGTTCGAGTTTGATTTAAAGAAGCGGTGGGGGCGGCGATAGCCCCGAAGACTTTTCGTTTTAGGGCGGGGGGATAAAAATAATATTTAGACCAGATCCCGACTGGGTTGGATACTGTTGTTAGGGTTGATTTATTCAAAGATCGGGGTTGGTAATTAACCCAATCGGCTGTTTCTTGCAGAAAAATTTCAGCCATAATTCGGCCACCTGTTTCAGTAAGGTGAATAAAATCTTTGGCCCGGAGACGTTCTCGCCGGCCTTGAGAAGTGGTCTGGAAGGTTATGTAAGCCCCTTTAGTATCGGCCACAGACAGTCTCGAATCCCAGAAGCGGCAGTTTGGGGCGGCCGCGCAGGCCGCCTCGGCCGCCCTATTTACCCCTTCAATACGGTGGCCGTAAGGCTGGCGACCCATAACTGGTAACCCTACCCAAAAGACAGTAGTTCCTTTATTCCTAGCTCTGGTCAAGAGATCGGCCACTCGGGCGGTATAAATAGAGTTCCATTCATCAGTGCTGAAGATAATGCGTTTATGTTTAGGGTCCTCCGGGGTTAGGATGTCCTGTGAATCGTTGGCCCCTACGGTCAGAATGACTAGATCAGGGGTGTATTTTATCAGCATAGTCTCAAAATAGCCCAGCCAGTCGAAGTAGTCTAGACGGGTGAGACCGGTGCCGTAACGACCGTCACGATTCACTGTCAAATGTGGGTATTTCTGGTTTAGTTTTCGTTGCAACTGGGGCCCCAGGCCTTCCAACATCATGGAATCACCTAAGAGTAATACCTTAGTTGGGTTAAAAAGCTCTGGCGAGTGAAATGGTTCCGACTTAGGCTTTTGGGTTAAAGGAATATCCAGAGGAATAGACCTCGTAATTTCTAGTTTTGGTTTTGGGTTAGGTTCAATTTGAAGTTCTTTAATTCTGGTTGAAGATGGAATCAGCTTCGGTTCTTGAGATTGTTCTGGCGCTTTGGTCTTGACCGCACCTATTTCTCCCCCAACGAACAGCTGCAAAAATTGATCTTCAAGATAATTTAACTGGACCGGGCCATAAGGTTCAATCTTTTCGTGAAGGTTACGTGAAATATTTAGAGTCGCTTCCGATAATTGACCTTCAGTTGATAGAGCTAAGTCTTCAAACCATTCGGCCAACTGGCCGGACTGATGCCAGGAAACTAGTATAAAAGTTATAAAATAAATGAAAATAATTTTAACGGGATTAAGGCCCTGTCGCCGGAACCGTCTGATCCGGGAGCGATACACGATTTCAATCCTTCAGAATAGCGAGAATTTTTTTGGCCAGATTTAAGTTAAGACCACGTTTACCTAATTCAATAAGGCCAATCAGGGTGGCCGTTACCCCCACCAGATTAGCCAGTTTTTTTTGGCTTAATTTTTTGGCTTGACGAAGTTCGCGAAGCTTTTCCGCCGTTAGAAGATTGGCTGCGGCCATTTTGTCTTCTCGTCGGCTCTTGAGGGTTCCTTTGGCTAGAATAGCTAGGGATTTCTGGTCAGATGGAGAGGCGGGAGAAATCGAAGTGGTCTTAAAAATTAGGTCTAATTTTTCGGCCATGAGAGGGCTGATATTGCGTTTACCACGCTCCATGAGGCTTACATATATAGGGGTCACACCTAAAAGCTTAGCTAGTTGGCTCTGGCTGAGCCCCCAGTTTTTACGCCAGTCCAGCAAAGTTTTCGCTTGAACAACTGCTGGGGAGGCTGTTAGTACGGTAGCGGATAATGCCAGTCTGGTTCTGGGCCGGTAACGGGCGGCCACGGTAAAATTTTTCATTTCATAAATGGTAAGACCATCTACCGCCAATAACCCGTCTACCGTCAAGGAAGGATCAGTTTCGTCAACCGCTCGTACCAGCAAATTAATGGTCATTTCTTTCTTATCTCTAGTTACTTGACCTCGGTATAGCCATTCGTGCGTCTGACCCTGGGCTGGGGCGTTCCATCTGAAAGAGGGATCAGAGTTAGCCTGGTTAGGAAAGCGAGCCAGAAATAGAGCTTTAGTTGCCTGGATTAGAGATTCTAAACCAAGGGAGCCGGGACAAACCGGGTCTTGAAAAAAATGGGCCTCAAAAAACCAAATTTTGGGGTCCACTTTGGTTACAGCAAAAGCTTGGCCCAGGCCCTCTGGTCCGCCATATGGTTCCAGGTAAATCCGGTCTATTATTCGCCAGCGACCTGTAGGGTAGGCTGGACCATTGGGGTAGGGGAGTAGAACTTCATCGGAAGGTCGGTCTGGCCAGAGGGAAAAATCGACCCCGGTAAGGCCAATCTGGTTGGCTAAAGTCTCTGGACTGAAAAAGCCGAAATGGGTCACGCCTTTATAAATTGTCCGGTGCCCGACGGTGCAGGTAAATTCATAATGTTGGATAACTATTTCCCCTAGACGGTTGAACCGGATCAGACGAACGTTGGTGTCCACCGCATCTCCACCTCTGGTTTCAGCCAGAACCGTAGCTCGCCCACCTAGATTTCTGAAATGCATGGGGCCATCATAGGACAGGACCGATCCCATATAAGAAGCTAGAAAGCCGCAGGGTTGTAAAGCGATTTCATTTAAAACCGCAAATGGTGGTAGCGGGGAAGCGGGGCCAGCTTCGGCGAAAAAGTGGCTGTCGGCGTCAATTACATAGCGGCCTGAGACTTCTGAGCCTTCTTGAACTTTATAGCGTTGGCCATTTATGATTGTTATCTGGTCGAGAAAGTCATAGGGAGCCCGGGGGAGGCGGGCTACAAAGGAGCCGTCATCAAAACGAGCAAAACCTGGGCCCAGAGCTTCGCTAGGTCGTCCTTCCGCTAGAGCCATAATTTTAGCTTTATTGAAAAAATGGGGATCATTTTTTTCTCTCACTGGGTTAACCCGGTGGGACCAGAGGCGTTTAAGGCAAGCTTTTGAAGAACCTTTTAGACGTAGATTTAGGTTACGTACTTCCACTATAGGCCGGTTGTCAGCTAACACAATAGCTTCAGCTAGGGCTGTCGGTTCAGCTTCACCTCCTTCGGGTGGCGGCGTAAATTCCAGGCGACGAACATGAATTTCGTAAGCTGTTGTTATCGTAGTCTGGGTTACTTGACCCCGGCATTTCAAAGTGGCAGCTATTCCCTGGATGGGTTGCCAGGAAGTCGAGAGGGGATCACCTACCCAACCAGAAGCCATCAGAAAAACCCGGAGCGTTTGGAGGCAACTTTCATACATAAGGGTTCCAGGCATAACCTCATCATCTTTAAAGTGAGAGGTTAGAAACCATGCTTGGGGATCAATATCGATTTCGGAACGAATGAATCCGGCCCGGTAGCGACCGCCACCAGGGGAAAGAGCGGTCACCCGATCGATGAGAGCTAGAGAGCCGCTGGGGAGGTTATTAAGTGCGGTGTCAGGGGTAAAGCCGGGTCCGAAAGCCTTAATGAAATCTCCGGCTCTTAGAGCGGTCAGAGCCTTAGAATCAAGATGTTGTGGAATTTTGGATCTGATTAGACCTACGGCGGCCGGGTTTACATATGAAGAAGGAGGGTTATCTGTTAGACCTCCTCCGGGTAACCCTCGCCCCCCTGCTAGTTCCGCTGGGGTGAAAAAACCCGCGCAGCCGCCTCGCATAGTCATAAGGGGTTGGCTGTTAAGGAAACCATCGAATTCAAAGCGAAATAGGTTAGTTTGACCATATTTAAAAAAGCGAGTTATACGGATGTCATAACGGATCGTATCCCCTGGTTCCGGCAATTTGCGGTGAAAGGTAACTTCTGCATCTAAAAGACGATATAAAGCTAAGCCTTTTGTGGCCAGATCCACTCCCAGCCAAGCTGACAGCATTAGGTCGGCCTGGCCAGCTTCTATAGTTAGTCCTACTGGCATATGTTGCTGATCCAGATACCAAGCGCCCGGTTTAACTTCGTGTTCGGTAACTATGCGCCCAGAGGATAGGGATAGAGGTTGACCTTCCAAAGTCAATACCCGATCAACGAACATTAGTGGTTCATTTGGTAGACGAACCCGTGATGGGAGAAGATCCACTTCTTCAAAACGGCTTCCTAAAGCCTCGCTTATTCGGCCGACGGCGAAAGCTAAGCATTTCTGGCGATCTAGGGGGGCGGGTGTGGAAGTTTTTAAGATCTCTTCTTCTTGGCGGTGTAGTTCTTTGGTTTCAGTTAGCCAGTGATTGAATATATCCTGAGCCTGATTGGAATCTGGTGGGTTTTTTTTCAAAAATGTCGCTTCTGGTTCAGATTTTTTTGAGTTAGGCGACTGATCGGTATTCGCTCTGATTACGGTTAGAAGTTCTTCTGGCGTGGGCCATAATACGGTTGTGGGGGCCAGTGTGATGGGAATGGGTAAGATTAGGTGGGTTCCTTCGGCGTCAGGATACAGAACTGACATCTTTAAAGGATATCCAGCCATCCATAGTTCTACTAGCAGGCGGTGAATGCCCAGCCAGCCTTCTTCAGCTGGACTGGGGGTTAGGCTTGAAGCTAAATGGGATCGTCCTTGAAGAATTTTATTAATCATTCGGCTAGTGGAGGCCCCAGGGCCAACCTCCACGAAAAAACGTATTCCATCGGCGTAAGCCTGTTCTATAAGGCGGGGAAAATTATGACCATGGAGGGCTTGTTCGGTTAGTGAGGCCGCTGTATTTTCTGCAGTTGGTTCGTAGGCTCTGGCCCAGGCGGCTGAATAGAAACGGATGGTTTCGGGGGGGGTAGTGGCTCTGGTATGAAAGAGTCGGTATTCATCGGCTAGACTGGCTATAGTAGGATTATGGACGGCGGCCACACCTTCGAGAGGGTATAAAGTTGAGCCCAGAGCCTGAACCAAAGCTCGTACTGCATTCTCTTCACCTCCCACTACCCCTTCATCGGGAGTATTGATTAAGAGGAGAAAGGCTCGGCCGAAATACGGCTCGGGTAAAGTCGCCAGAGCTGCTTTAATTTTTTCAGCCGGGCTTGGTAATACACCCATAACCCATTTAAAGTATCGATCTTTAGGCCAGCCAAAACTACGTCGGGCCGCTTGGTAGCGTCCGGCTAATTCATTGGTGAAAAGAGGAGATTTTACCAGATCGTTATAGAGAGCTTCCCGATCGGCCCAGGCTCCGGTGGCTACTAGAGAGGTGGTTTCACCTAAAGAGTAACCTAAAACAGCCTGGGGTCGAATTTTAAAATAAGTTAGGACCTGAGCCCCCAGTAGACCGAAGGAGATTTGGGCTAAAATGGCTTGAAGAGGACTGGCTTCTTTAGGACTTGGTCCCCAAAAAACGGCGCTCTGGAAGTGATCAGCTAACCGGGTGACCTTGTCTTCGAGTTTACCCATCAAGTGGGGGAAGGCCATGGCTAGCCGGCGTCCCAATCCGTGGTAGTGGTTACCGGAACCAGGGAAAACCCAGGCGAGCTTACCTTGCACTCGTTCACCTTCAAGAGCCCAGATGATACGGTTCCGCTGATCTGGGGTTAGAGATTGCTTTCCACAAGATAGATTGGCGCGAGCTTTTTTTATAAGAACTAGTAGATCGTCGAAGCCTTTTGCTAGTATAGCTAAAGTTGGTCTTGCTCCTGAAATTCCGCCATATTCAGCCCAGAAGTGGTCACCTAAACCTTTCAGGGCTCGTTTTTCCGCTCGTATAGGCCCCAGAACTTCTACTAGATTATGGCGAGTTTTGTTTGAACGAACCATTTGTTCAAGACGATCTAAAAGTGCCTGGCCGTCTTTTCTATCTTTAGCTCGCACTAAAAACCAAGTGGCGTCTTCGTAGGAAAAGGGTGGGGAAGATACCTCTTCACTGCTAGTTTCGGTAATGGTGAAGCCTGAAGATTCAAGGCGACGCGGTGGATCATTGCGATTTTTGATCCAATAGGCTGCCCCGGCACCTAAGCCCCGTGAAGTTAAGCGATGCCGGATGAAAAAGGCATTTTTGACTAGCTGAAAAAGGCCGCCGAGACTGCTTAGGCGATCGCCGGCACTCGGGAGGGCTAAAAGTTCTGGGGCTTGGCGTCGGCCCAGAATATCGGCGGCTTCGCTTCCGGCCACTACCAACATGGCTGCTCCTTCTTCCCATAGATGGCTTTGATCCAGAGCGGCGGTTTTTGGGTCGCCTAAGGTTAAAACTACTCCCACCAACGCCAGATCTATTTCTCTACGTCCAATAGCAGCTATGGCTAATTTTAAGGCGGTTAGGCCCGATACGTTTTCATTAGTTATGGTAAAAGCTGGTCCCCCAGAGCCGACGAAGCGGGCCACACGGCTGGCGACTAGACTGCCTAAGGCGCCAACCACCCGGCTAGCAGTCAGGAGGGGAGGGTGGCTGCGATGGCGTAGAGTAGCCACAAATTCCGGTACGTCCCTCTCTCGAAGTTCTCCAGCGGCCACTAGAGCTTCGGCGGCCCGTAATGGTCCCAGCCAGCGGAAGGCATAATCAGCCGAACGTGGATCTATATCTACGCCCATATAAACTCCCACTCTAGTTTTATCTAGACCTGGTGAGGTTGGATCGGCCCATTGACCGGTGACAACATTTCGGTTGTTACCTATATCCAGATGGGCATAATTTAGGGCTTCGGCCGCCATTTTTAGGGCCAGGGCCTGTTGGGGCAGAATATTAGCTAGATCTTTAGGGGTTAACCGTAGATTAACCCCTTCCAGAATTAGGCTGTTAAAAAATAGACCGGTGGCCTTTAAAGTCCCGAAGCGTCGAGTAGAAATTATAGGTGGGCCTTCGGCGTTCATCCAGTTTTGAGCCAGAGAGGCAAAATCTGGCCAGGGCGCGGAAAGGGCCAGAGCGGACAAAAGACGTACTGGAGGGTAGGGCGGCGAAACGGTGGTTGGGACTGTTTTGTGACACTTTTCTTTCGGTTTAGTTGGAATAGCCCATTTTTCAGGTTGGAATTCTTCAACTATAACTTGGCCGTTAACCCCACCGAAGCCAAAAGCATTGACCATAGCTAGGCGGGAATTTCCATCCGAAGGGGCGATCCAGGGTTCCGGCTTAGTCAGAATCCGCAGAGCTGGTTCAATGGTCAGATTAAGGGCTGGGGCTTCCTTTTCGAAACCAGCGGTGGGAGGAAGAAGATGATGTTCTAAGGCTAAAATACTCTTAGCTAAACTTGCCGCTCCGGCTGCTGATAGTAGATGGCCGATATTGCTTTTGACTGAGCCTAAAACTGGCGGAGCCTGAGGTCGAACTGGAACTGGAAAATCCGGGTCGGCTAAAAGGTGTTTTATGGTTTCCACCTCAACCTTATCCCCTAGAATAGTACCAGTGCCGTGGGCTTCAATTAAGCCTACGGCTCGGGGGGAAAGGCCTGCGTTCAGCCAGGCCGCTTTCATAGCTCTTAGTTGGCCTTCAGCTTGCGGAGCTAGAATGGTGCCGCTCATATCATTGCTGAGTCCTACTCCGCGGATGAGTGCTCTTATCGAATCTCCATCAGCCAGGGCTCGATCTAGGCGTTTTAAAACTAGGGCGACCGCTCCTTCTCCTACAATAAGACCATCAGCTCTGGCGTCAAAAGGGGAGATAGTTCCAGAGGCAGCCAGGACTCTTAACTGACTGAAGCCAATTTGAGTAAATAGGGCATCGGCCTTGGCTACCCCGCCAGTGATGACCGCATCTAATTCTCCGGCTAAAAGTTTCTGGGTTGCTAAGTGAACGGCGTAGAGGGATGAGGCGCAGGCGGCATCGAGGGTAAAGGCTTCACCAGAGAAGCCTAGAGCTTGAGCTAACAGTCGAGCTGAATAGCCTAGAAGTCGGAAGGCCCCTTGAGGGGGAGGGTCTAAATGGGGTTTAGTGGGCCAGTTTCGGGTGGCTTCGCGAGTATAGAGGCTTACTGCTGCTTCAGCCATAGCTGTGCTAGGTAGGATGGTATGGCCGGAAATAACTCCTACCCGGGCCGGATCAAGACCACTCCAGGTTACTTCGGCCGCCGCGTCACGTCCGGCCGTTAGCCAGAAAGCCAGAGAGCCGTCGGCGCCTTTTAAATCAAAATTGTCGGGTAGCTTCAGACCTTCTGGGTCGATGGCCCGTCGATAGTTGAAAGCCCCGTTTAAACTATACGCCTTATCGGAAGTTGGCCCCCCCGGCTGGTAGAATAATTCTGGGTCGGCCCCCCAGTCTAGTGCGCTGGCCGGAGTAAAAAATCTGTGGTTTTCCAGAATATTAAACCAAAATTCGTCGATTGAAACTGCGCCGGGTAGGGAGAGCCCTAGACCAACTACAGCCGTAATCTGGGTGGCGTCTAGCCTTTGATGTTTGTTTCTGGTTCGCCTGGCCATAGGCTTATTTCCAGTTTAGACTTACTAGATTAGTACCAGGGCCCAGAACTACTACTTCTACTGGATCATTTTTTGGTGTTCCGGCTAGGGTTGCGAAAAATCTACTCCCCTCGGCCAGGGGAATTAGGCCCACTCCTTCTTTTTTAAAAAGATGGCTTAGAGAAGTATCAACCATGCCACCGGCCCATGGGCCCCAATTAATTGATAGGCATTTCATTTGGGGACGGCTTTGAATCAAGCTCTGGGCCAGTTTGTTCAAAACTTCGTTGCCTGCGGCGTAATCAGCTTGGCCTGACCGACCGAAACGTGCTGTGGAGGATGAAAAAAAAACGGCAAGGTTTAGGGGTTGGTCGGCTAGATTTTCCATAATTAGAACGGCCATCTCCGCCTTGGTTCTGAAGACTCGGTTAAAGTCGGCCTCTTTTTTGTTGGCAATGAGGCTGTCAGCTAGGACTCCGGCACCATGGATCAAGCCGTAGACTGGACCGTAAAGGCGTTTGATTTTATCTAAAGAGGCTAGTAAAAAATTCGGATTTATAAAATCTCCTGATAGATAGGTTACTTTTGAACCGGCTTTTTCCAGAGCTACTAGATTAGCCTTGATTTCCCGGTTAGTTAGCACTCTAGCTGCGACTCGTGCGAGTTCCTGAGGGCTTGGTTTATTAGTGGCTTGATCCCATATGGCTTGGCGAAGGGCTGATTCATCTTTAAAAGAGGTTAGATATTCCGGCTCAGCCTGCTCTAAAGTGGTTCGACCCATAATGACTAGATGGGGAGACCAGAGGCGGGCTAGTTCCTTGAGGGCGGCGGCCGTTATCCCTCGGGCTCCACCGGTGACCACTATCGTTTGACCCTTCCGTAGATGCCGCACTCGGACATTCTTAATTTTATAAGGTAAAAGTTGGGGAGTTGTAAAGTTTTTTGGAGTTGTTAGGCCTAGTTCAAATGGAGCGTTGGCGGTAGTTGCAGCTAGAATAGCTGGAAGATAACTGGCTGCGGCTAAATCAATAGCTTCGGCAGGTAAATCCACCACTCGAATTCGGACATCGGGCCATTCCCGGGCGGCGGTCTTTAACAGGCCGGCCAGAGCGGCGGAGAAATAATCTAGGTTGCCGAGGGGAGGCAGCGATACAGGGTTAAATCCGAAAGCGCCACCCATAAAAGTCAGGCCCAGAACTAAAGACAGACATTTTTTTTCAAGGGAGGCCCGAGGGGGGGGGGCGGCAGCCTTTAAAAGCCGGAAAGCTGTCTGGGGAATATTTTTATTTCTTGCGTTTCCGGGCCAAATCATAACAAGACCTTCTAATGAAGACGGTAGTGAAACCCAATTTTCAGCTTCTAACCAAGTCAGGTGGGTGACGAACCCTGTTTCAGTATAATAGCCAGATAAAGCTTCGGTTAGAGGCCCATCATCAGCTAATATCAAGGTATGAGTTGGACGGGCCGGTTCAGTATCGGGCACCTTTAGTGGTTCCATTTGTACCTGGAAAGCCAATGTTTGGGTGGTTAACGTCTGAGGACTGGCTTCAGTTAGGGTGTCTTTAAAAGACGGGAGGCTATTTTTAGGCGGCCGGCCTGGCCTCCGTTTTCTGGTTTCCAGAGAAGGCGATAGAGCAGTCGGCTCTCCGTGGCTCTTTAAAAGGTTATATAGTTCATTTAGAGTCCGGACTTCATTTAATTTTTCCAGAGGTGGTAGAGACCAGCCTAAGGCTTCTAATTTTTCATTTAGGGCCGACATTATTTCCACCCGTTTAATTGAGTCTAACCCTAGATCAGTATAGAGGTCGGCCTTCAAATTAAGCATCTCCTTAGGATAGCCAGTCTTCTGAGCTATTGTTTCTAGTAAAATTTTACTAAAGGAAGGTGGAACTGAAGATGATGAAATCATAGAAGGTGGAGCCGGAAGATTTTGGCTAACTAGGGCTGCTAGGTCAGCTAGGGTGGTTAGCTTACTTAAAACGTTAGCGGTGGACCAACTAGCGGGCAGGGGTATTTTTTCATTTAAAGTGGATATTATTTCCACTTTTTTGATTGAGTCCAGTCCCAGATCGTTTTCCAGGCTTAGATTTAAATTTAGCATCTCTTTGGGATAGCCAGTTTCTTGAACGATTACTTCCAAAATTAAATCAACTACTGAATCTTTGCCGTCGTCTTGAGGCGGAAGAAGCGGAGGGAGCGACGGGGTTAAAATAGGATCGGTTGGGATATGAACCGGGCCTATAGATTGTTGTAGGGAGGCCTTTTCCAGAGCTTGGGTTAAATCGGCCAGAGTTCTAGTATTGCCGATAAAGCCAGTCGTCATAAGCGTTAGACCTCCCAAGCGTTCACTTATCAGGCTGACTATTTCTACTACCTTTATTGAATCTAGACCCAGATCTGCTTCTAGAGTCATATGGGGTTTCAGTATAGTTTTGGGGTAACCGGTTTCCTGGGCCAGAACTTCTTGAAGAAGGGGCCATAAGCCCTCAGGTTTGGTGGCCGATTTTACCTCAGGCGCTGGGGTAGGAGGGGTATCTAGAAGGGTAGCTAGATCTCTTAACGTAATGACGTTGTTTAGAGTTTCGGCTGGAAGAGCTTCTAGACTAGGTTCAATTTCACTCAGGACGGACATTATTTCTACTTTTTTAATGGAATCTAGTCCCAGATCGCTTTCCATTTCTAAATCTAGACTTAATGTTTCAATTGGGTAGCCGGTCTCTCGGGAGACAATAGTTAGTAGCTTTTCCGCAGACGAAATCGTGGCTGGTGGCAATGAGGGGGGGGGTGGTAAAGGGAGTGGTAGTTCTGGAAGTGGAGTCGTCAGAGTTAGGTTCGCTGGGGTTGGAGTTAGGTATTTTATTTCCTGCTTGATGAGGCGTAGTGCTTCGGCTTGTTGGTTCAGAAAATTCTGATGTAAACGGGCTGTTTCGGAGGTTAGATTTTCTAAAATATCCAGGAGTGATTGTTTACCCGCCTTTATTTTAGGGGGAGAGGGGGGAGTAATATTTTTTTTGGGTTTCATATTGGCCCCGGAAACCATTACGGTGAAGTTCGGTCTAGTTTTTTCAAGTGGAGTTACGGAATTAGGCCAGGCGGTTAAATCAACTTGAAGGCCTAGGGCGATTAGACGGCCTAAAAAAATAGCTAGATCTAGTCTTCCGTCCGATAGATCATCATTAAAGGTTAGGGTGACTAGATTATCGTCCGTTGCTTGGGTTGGATCAAATTCTGATGCTTGAGTCAGATCGAATTTAGCCAGAATATTTTTTAGGCCCCGGTTTAGAGCTTGGGCAGTTATTAGGCGGAAACGCTGATCTTCTCGTTGGTCATCAAGCTTTTTAGAAAAAATTGGGGAAGCTAGGTCTGGGGGATAAAGGATTAGGCTTAAGGGGGCGAGATCCGGGGCTAGAGCTGCTAATTCGCGTTCTCCCTCATTTAAAGCTTCAAGCATTTCCGGCCAGGTCAGAGCTAGATTCAAAAGTAGATTTGCTTGGATTGATTTGGAGTTAGGTTTTAGATAACCGTATTTTAAAGGTTCGGCGGGTTGGTTTCCAAAAAAGGTATTGGTGGGCCATTCGCTGGTGGTTGGGTTAGGTTGGGCTAAAAGTTGTTTCAAGTGGCTGGCTAAAAAAGGCCATTGGGTTTCAGTGGTGCAGATAGCTAGGCGGGGTTGGTTTTTGACCCATCGGGTTGTCCGAGTTTCTGCGGCGGCCCGATTGAAATTCGGCCCGGTTGTGATTTTATCCAATTGACGGGCTAGATTAGTCGGGGTTGTATCTGAAAAAACTAATAATTCAAATGGATATGGTTCCGTTTCGGGTTTGTCTGGTCCGGCTTCTTCCAAAAGGGCGTGGAAGTTACTACCTCCAAAACCAAAAGCGCTAACGGCGGCTCGCCGGGGGAAATTCGCCGGTCGCAGCCAGGGGCGAGGACGCGATGAGAGGTAAAAAGGAGAATCAGCGCGGATTAGGGTCGGTAGAGGATTTTTAACTTTAGCGGCTGGCGGTAAAATTTTGTGATAGAGAGCCAGAGCCGCTTTAATGAGTCCGGCCGCTCCAGCCGCCGCCTTGGTATGACCGATTTGAGCTTTGACCGAACCTAGAGCGCTCCAGGGACAGCCACTACTCCTCCGGGGGCTTTGATTAAAAACGTTGGTTAGGGCCTCCACTTCTACGGCATCACCTACGGCTGTACCCGTACCATGTCCTTCTACTAGTTCTACCGTGCCGGGATCAAGGCCGGCGCTTTCATAAGTATTTTGCAGAGCCCTTTTTTGTCCTTCTAGCGCCGGGGCGAAAATGGCTGTGCCCTTACCGTCACTGGATGAACCTATTTCCCGGATAACTGCGTAGATACGGTCGTTATCGCGATGGGCTTCAGAGAGGCGTTTTAGAACTAGAACCCCTACTCCTTCCCCTAACAGGGTCCCGTCACCTGATTGATCGTAGGGCCTCACTTCACCGGTGGGCGATAGGGCCGGGGTCTTGGAAAAGCATAGGTACATAAATGGATCATTGAAGGCATCAACTCCGCCGGTTACAACTAGATCGGCCTGGCCACTCCTCAACTCCATCAAGCCGTGGCGAACAGCCGCCAGGGAGCTAGCACAGGCCGCGTCTACTACTAGGTTGGAACCCTGAAGATTTAAGCGGTTAGCAATGCGTCCGGCGGCAACATTACCTAAAAGACCGGGGAAGGAATTTTCCTGCCAGGGGGTAAATTCAGCCGCAAAACGCTTTAGAACCTCGGCGGAGGTGGCCGGATTAATTCCGCTATCGGCCAGAGCTTTTTTTAATTGGGGGTAGGCTAGGCGACTACCCATTGAGACCACCATTTTTAAGGCTCCGGTTACTCCCAGGATGACGGAAGTGCGGTGGTGGCTGTAATTGTTTAAGCCGGGGCCGTAACCGGCATCGGTTAAGGCTCGGTCGGCGACTATTAGAGCCAGTATCTGGGTAGTGTCGATGGCGAACAGATCGTTGGGGACAATACCGTACTTAAAAGGATCAAAGGGCACTGGGGCTATAAAGCCACCTCGCCGGGAATAGGTCTTATCTTCGGCTTTAGGATCTGGGTTATAATAATCAGAGGTAGACCAGTGCTCGGAAGGTATATCTCCCAGGGCATTCCGACCGTCTTGGATCTCTGCCCAGTAGGTGGCAAGATCCCGGGCACCGGGGAAAATACAACTTAGGCCGATGATGGCTATAGGTTCATGGCCGGGGGATAAAGCCGGGGTCATTGATATATTACTCACGCTTAAGCCGATGGCTGGATATAAGGCTTTATTTTTTCAAAGGGCTGGGGTTTTATTGCGGGAACCGTGTCGAATGGGAGCAGACCGACGGCTACGGCTAGATTTTGCCGCATCAGAATTGCGGCTCCGTAAAAAAGGTTCAGAGCTAGATCCATAACTCGGCGATTTTCAACCTGTTCGTAGACGGTACCTTTTGCCCATTCATTGAAAGCCCCCATTGCAGGACCACAGAAAATTTGCCAGTCTGGTCGACGATCTTCCGCTCCGCTAATAGCCCAACGGGAGGATTGGCCTAGATACCAGCGGAAAACTAGGGCCATTTTAAATTTTGGGTCTTTAGCAGCTCTTTCAGCCTGAACTGGGTCGCGCTCAACGAAAAAAGCCTGGGTTTGGGCCCAGATTTCGGTCAGAGGCTGTTTAAAAATCTGGGTCTCGATATTATCGCGTTCCGCCGGCGGAATTTCTTCTAATGAAGCATACTGTTTATAAGCTTCGGCTAGTTTTTGAGCCCGCATGGCATAAAGGGTGCCGAACTTAAGTACCTGAACTTTGGCTCCTAGTTCAAACATATCCGCCGCTGGGCCTTGAACTACATCAGATTGGCTAGCTTTAGCTAGAAGTTCCCGGCCAGCCGGGGCCAAGCCTGATTCCAGGCAGGCTTGATTGATAGAGCCGGTAACAAAATAAGCGGCTCCGACTTCACAGGCGGTTAAAAGAGCCCAAGGCGTACCTATGCCCCCGGCCGCGCCCACACGTAGGGGAGATTGATATTTGTGCTTCGAACTGAACTCTTTGGCCGCATTCACCATAGCCGGCCACAGAGTTAGGGCCGGTCGGAAATCGGTATGGCCGCCTGAATCGGCCTCTGCGGTTAAATCTCCGGCCATGGGTAGATATGGAGCGAGGGCCGCTTCTTCCGAGGTGATCCAACCTTGTTCCAGAGCTATTTTAACCATTTTTTCTGGCGGCGGAGAAAAAAAACGCCGAGCTAGTTCTAATCGGGAGACCTTAGCCAGAATATGGTTGGGGATGTTTAAACTTCCATCTGGTCGTCTAGTTACGCCCTTCAGACGATAGCGAACCAGTTGGGGGGTAATCTGCACAAAGGCTGAAGCTTCAATAACTCTGATTCCGTGCTTTAGATATATTTCGACCACTTTTTCTTCCCACAGGGGATCGTGCGGGGTGTGGATTAGGCAAGACCCGAAGGATTGGCTATTTAATTCCCGGTTAAGGGCGGCCACTTCATCTTCTACTTTGGGCGGAGTCAGGCCGGAGGCTCCAAAGATACCTAAGCAACCTCCCTCAGCTAGAGTTTTAAGCATTTTTCGGGAGCTTATGCCGCCTACCATGGCTCCACCTACATAAGCATATTTTAGGTTATATTCAGTCTTGAAGGCTGGGTCGCCAAAGGCTGCAACAGGTATAGCTGGGATAATTGCTTTTATATCAGCCCCCCCTTTTACGCCTAGTTCACCATTAGTCTTGACATATAAAGCCTGGTTCGGATTAGCCAGGGCCGGGAAAATTTTTTCCTGGTTCAAAGTCATACGTTGGTCTACCTTGGTTGTAGTTCTTTAAATATAAAAATTTTTCCGAGTCAGAGCTACAAGATATTCTTCTTGAAGTAGGAGAGATGTTTCACAAATACGGGTTTTTTCCCCTAGCCAGGTTATCCATAGATAACCAGCTGGCCAATCAGCTTGTGTTACTTGAACCTGGTTCAAGTGGTTCAAAAGACCCCGTCCCCAACTTTTGGCTGCAGCCTCACGAGCGCACCAAAGGGCCAGTCGGGTGGGATAGTAATCGGCCCCCTCTTCAGCTAGACCTCTTTCCTCGGTCTTAAAAGCCCATTTCCAAGCCTGATCACTTAAGTGACGAAAGCGGGATTCAACGTCTAAACCAACTGGTTCTCCAGCGGCGGCGGCGATAGCAGCCCCGCTGGTGTGACTGATGGAGATATATCCTACTCTGATTTCAGTATTTATTTTTATAGCTAGTGGCTCGCCTGAAGGTCCGGGTAGAATCTCAATTTCTTCCCAGGGGATATTCCATCTTCGCCCGGCCGCTGCCTTAGCCGCCAAGCGGCCCAGCAAGCATTGACGCTGAGCGGCCGGTTCGGTTCGGCTCTGGATAAAAGTTATTTCCCGGGCTGATAGAAAACTAGTTAAAAATTTTTGTTCCAAAACCGGATTATCCCTAATAAAGGTTAATTGGTAACCGGGAATAGTTGGTGGCCAGACGATAGAAGAACTCAGGCAAAAGCTTAAGTTATGGCTAACGTAGTTATATTTCTTCATATTTTAATTTCGGGTTTAATTCTCCTCATGCAATCTATACAATGTTATACTATAATTGCTTATGAATCAAGACTTATTCAATCAAGACTAAATAAATAGATAATTTAAACATAAAGTTGGACTAGTACCAGCTTAAATAGTTTTTGCAATTTTTAGTTAAAATACTGATAATAAAAATAATTTTATTAAAGCGGTAGTTGTTAAATGAACTTGAAACTTAACCTAATTTAAACGCGTTGGTTCAGTAATTTTAATTTTGGGGTTATATGACAAGAATGAAAGCTAAGTTGTAGTATATTTGTAGTGGTGGGGTATCTAATATAACAGTCCTGAGGAGCGCATCTAAGGAGGTGAAGACGTGATGTATGCTGATGGACCAGAGATGAGTGAAGAGATGTTTTTGGTAGTAATGTTATTTTACGCTTTTTGCTCTAGTATTTTGGCTAGTTGGTAAACACTGTGCATAGTTAAGGACAGCAAATTAAATACTATCAAAAGCGCGGTGAGAATTTCTTTTCCGTGTCCGAAAATGTGTTCAAAAGTGTAGTCGTTATTTTTTAATATACTAAAGGTTTCATTCTCTGTTATTCACCGACTTTCGCTGCATTCGAGTAAGCTTTCAATGTTGTCTTTGGAAGAGTTAAGGTTGATAGTGAAATTCATAGGTCGAAGGCTTTGCCTTATCGGCGGGACCTGTCATTTCAAGACTAACCCAGTTGACTTTCAAAGAGTTTTCGCCATCGCTAATTGGGATTCCTCCTAGCCATCTATAGCGATATTTTTCTTTAGTCTTTGCTTGTAACAGGGTTGTAAAAAGTAAACCATCCAGTTTAACTCCAGAAAGATACTCTTATAAAGTCTTATGGCTGGAAGCTTATAGTTAAAGCTGAAGCTGAACTCAGGCTGCAAAGTTTTTTCGTGGAATAGTTGGTCGGTATGAAAGTCATTATCCAGAAAAATAGGGCGCAGTTCTTTAGCTTTTAAAGCCTACTTAATTAACAGGCGCGAGACGATTTTCTATTTATAGTTTTATTACTTACTCTCGTATTGCGTGGTTATAAATTCTGGAGTCAGAGATAGGGCTGTATTTTAATCCGGCGCGATAATGACGGTTTTTAAAATTCTGTGAAAAAATTTTATTTCCCCATCGAGATACTTTCTAGTAGAGTAATTTCAACAAAATATTTTATGGAAATTGGAATACCCAACCTCATTCAAAGCAATTAAAAACCTATCATCATTTAAAGGGCTTCAGGGTATATATTAGATGTAAGTCAGAAAAATATTAAAAAATATCTAATAAAATAAATAAATATAGTTGTTTAAAAGGATTTATATATTTTGAAAATAAATTTGTAAATTGGAACGACTATGCAGCCCTTGAAGAGTGCGTTAGTGGGCCAGAGAAGAAGGACCTTACATAAAAAAATAGAAAATACGCTGAGCATATGTTAGATATAGAATAGTAAATATTCTAATTAAAATGCTTATTTAGCGTTTCTTTAGTCTACCTCCGAAGCAAAAAAAATATTTTTCTAAATATTTTTTAATATAATTTAATATAAATTCAAGTATATTTCAATATATACTAATAATGAGAATCGCTGATTTTAGCTCAGATAACTTGACGAAAAATCGTCAGGATGTTAAATTGACTTCATCAAAAGATCCCGAATCTAAATAAAAGTTGATGGAATTATTGATGACTGGGTTTAGTGAAATTTAAAGTATTGGGTGTCGCTAACTGGAGAGATGACCGAGAGGCTAAAGGTGCTCGCCTGCTAAGCGAGTGTAGGGTTTAAAGCTCTACCGAGGGTTCGAATCCCTCTCTCTCCGCCAGAAACATTAAAAACCAGCTAATTCGAAAGTCTACGCCAAATATTGTGTAATAAATTTTCGGTTTTTTTATTCAGGCTGGTAATAATTGTATCTGGTCCGTTCCAGTCAACTTTGATACGTATATAAAAAATAATTATATTTTTTATTACGGTCCTTAAGGTGTAATTCAAAAACTCGTATATTTCTCAATGGTGGTTACGATTAATTGGATTAGATTCAGTAGCAGGGCGGCTATTAAAAAAGTTAGGGTTATTAGTTTTATTATGGTTGGGCAAAGAGATTCATTTAGTAGAAGAGACGACTTAAGGTCACTAGGTATCGGCCTTTAGGTTCGTTACTTATATAACCTCACTTCTGGTTACTCGAAGATCAGGCCGAAAATTTGTTACGTTTCGATTGTAAATAATTGTTTATCGCTTTCAGCCGGCGTTTCAAATTTTCCACCGAGGGTTAATCTTTCTGTATGAGAGGCTCGGACCTCCTTTAGTTCCGCTGTCGATTAGATGGGTATCAGGGTAGTTTTTTCGTGCATCGCCAGCATGATGGTGTGGGTCTTGGCTAGGTATTCTTAGTCTAGTTTGACTTCAGTTGCAGCCATGCTCAGCGAATTCTAGCGGCCGCGATTCATTTAGTATGGCTTCGTTAAATTTTATGATAAGTTGATTGATTTGTTCAGCTGTTTTTGGGCCATAGGTCTTAATTTTATAAGTGGTGAGGCTTGTATTCGGGTCGAAAG
The DNA here is from genome assembly GCA_001577715.1 of Candidatus Adiutrix intracellularis. Taxonomy (GTDB): domain Bacteria; phylum Desulfobacterota; class Desulfarculia; order Adiutricales; family Adiutricaceae; genus Adiutrix; species Adiutrix intracellularis. Next base: position 23,674 of record LQAA01000012.1, read on the forward strand.
CTAGGCTAGCACCTAAGTTTAGTAATCTAGAATTTTATTTTGAAGTGAATCTTTTTTAATCTGGAAACAATATTTTTTTGGCGGTTGTTAAAATGTCTGTGCAGGTCAATTTTTTGATCTATTCTGGAAAAAATATTCCAGTATTTAACATGCTGAAAAAGAAGGCAGGAGTCGCCGACTGTTGAGCTATTGGAACCACCGAGAAATTAGTTGATTAAATTGGAATCTCCATCCAATGGAGGTGAAAACATAAATAGGGAAAGTTAGTAAGGTAGACAGACCAAAGCGGTTACGGTAAAAAAACTAAGAACTTAGCTAGATATTTTCGCAAAGATGGTGAGTCATATCTACGTCTCATTGCCGACCCGGAAATAGAGCGTACCAATAACTTGGCCTAACAAACCATCCGTTTTATAATTTTAAATAGGGCTGTCACTCAGGGGACTTGCTCTGAAATTAGGTGTAATTGAATAGAGCGTATCTAAACAACTAATGTTACTTACATTATAAGGAAGTATTCCTTTCTTCAATTTTTGCACTAGGTTATTAACTCTTTATATATAAAATAGGCACATCCTTCATTACTCAAGTTATAAGCCTTTACTTGCAAAAAAAATATATCCCGTGAACGGTTATTATGATTTATATAAAAAACAATGAAGAAATCGAACTAATTCGTCAAAGCGGCCGCCTAGCCGCTCGTACTCTTAATTTTGCGGCTAGTGAATTAAAGCCTGGGGTAACAACTAGCTTTATAGATAAATTAATTCATGATTTTATTAGAGACCATGGGGCTACACCGGCTACTTTGGGCTATCGAAATTATCCGGCCTCTAGTTGTATCTCTATAAATGAAGTAGTAGTTCATGGTATTCCCGGCTCCAACGTGGTACATGAGGGTGACTTAGTTAAAATTGATGTTACTACCATTCTAGACGGGTATTTTGGTGATACCACCCGCAGTTTCCTTATGGACGGAGCTTCTCTTAAGGCTAGAGCTTTGGTCGAAGCCACGGAAAAAGCTATGCATCTAGGTATACAAGAGATCAGAAACGGGGCTCGACTGGGTAATATCGGGGCGGCTATTCAAAATTATGTGGAACCATTGGGTTATTCGGTTGTTCGCTATTTTGTGGGCCACGGGGTCGGTCGGGAGTTTCACGAAGATCCTAGTGTGCCTCACTTCGGCAAACGCGGCGTCGGCCTTCGTCTTAAAACCGGTATGGTTCTGACCGTTGAGCCGATGATTAATGAAGGAGTTTCAGGAGTTAAAATACTCAAAGACAATTGGACAGCAATTACCGCTGACAGTCAGCTTTCAGCCCAATTTGAGCATACTGTGGCTGTAACTCCGATGGGTTATGATATTTTAACCCTTTCTGACTAATCATAAAATTACAACGGAAGAATTTTAGCTCCAATGGTTAGAAACAGTACTAAAAATCCTGAAATTATTTATAAAAAAGGTATGCGTTTTCACTTACTTAGCGGCTCTAACGGTGAATCATGTATTCATCAGGAGGAAATTAACAATTAGATTTTTTTTGCTTATCTAATAAATTTAAATTTGTTAATTTTTCTAATTCACCAAAAAGTTAGTTGGTATTTTGGAGATTCGATTAACATAACGGGGAGTAGAGGAATCTATTTTAGTAAATTAATATTATAATTATGTAGTCGATTCTTTGGTGTAAAGTGCAGTAAAAAGTCTTAAAATCATTAGATGTAAATAGAGTTACTTCCCGCATCCATTTCATGAAGTTGAAAGCGGCGGTAGCCTTGAGAGTATTGATTTCATTTCTTAGAATTTCTTTCAGAAAAAATTGAAATATTCGAAAGTTTAATTTAAGATATCTGATAATTAGTTTCATTACATTACATCGTTTGTTATGTTGTTATGTTTTTATTTTTTAAGTTCGCTAATTTTTTGACCTTAATCTTCTGGTGTTAATATTTGGATCCCTTCAACTATTCTACGATCTCGACAATTTTAGTCATAGATTTTAATTCTGCTTTATGATTTAACTTTTAGCTATTTATTGGATTGTGTCATCAAGCGTGTCATTACCATAGGGGTTTCGAACAAAAAATTTAGTAGCTACAATTATACTATGAGTCTTAGTCACCGTTATTGAGACTTTCGAATTGAATCCATATTTTTTGTATTTTTTACCTTTCATAATAAACTACAAGTTTTATTTTTATCTTTTTGTTGTTATGCCAAAATATGATTGAAAACCAATAAGTTATTTTTGATAAATTTCTAAATTAGCTGCTGATTTTTTCGCTTATTTTCACGAAACAAATTCGAGGCAACAGTCTTAAGGTAGCTCTTGGCTTTCTTTGCTTTTTCAATCTTTTTAGGGCACTTATAGGAATTGGTCGTTCTAATAATTTCTTTTATCTCTTTTTTTTAATTACAACGTAAGGGAGATCCTATAGACGACACTATCTTCCAAAGGTAAGGTATTACTTTTATTTGCAAATTAGAACCAGTCAGAAAGATAATATTTTTTCTTAAACGCTGGTGTTAAAGAGAATTTCTTTTTTAAGTGCTTTTTCCTCATGCAATAAAATAGAAGCCTTGAAATTTTTTTCCATCCCTTTAACTTCAATGTGTTAACGAAAATGAAATAAATTAGGTGACGCGTAAGGTACGGCTCATTAAAAAGTTACCTCTCCACAAAAATATTGAAAGTAGAGAATGTGTATCTACTTTTGAACGGCTTGGTTATCATTCAAATCCTTAAATTATTTTATAGTTAATAACTTATATATTAAACAAAATTTTTAACTAGATGCCTCTAGTTGGAGTAGTACTCTTGAAACTCTTGCTTCAAGAAATTCCATAATATTTTCCCAACCGGTTACGATATCTACTATAACTAAGAGTAAGATTAGCAGTTGTCCATTAGCTAATCCGCCGTTTGCGGCCTCTGAAGTATATAATGGTTAGGTGGCTGAACCGGAAGGATAGATCGGTTCCGGCCCTGGCTGGTCTTTCTCCAATTTGTTATCTAACTTCGGATTTTCCCATTGTTGCTGTTGTTCTAGAATCAGAAGTCGCTGATTGAATTCCTCAGTTTGTTTTTCAGCTTTTTCCAGGCGTTTTTGCAGATCTTTCAGCTGTTGTTCCAAATTTTCATTCTGGTTAATTTTTAGTTCTAATTCTTCTGGCTTTGGGGTTGCTTCTTCTGGGGGTATTTCAGGTAAAAGCGGGGCTATAGCTAGCGGCGTTAGGTTGAAAACAGGTTCTTCCGGCTTCAGTTCTGA